>CAYZLR010000052.1:5879-9029 GCA_964479275.1 uncultured Caulobacterales bacterium | reverse complement strand
GAAGGGCTCATAACAAAAGCGCGCCGGCTTGACATTGTGATCAGCCGGAGCGCTTTTGTTTTGTAGCTAAACCAGCGAAAATGATACGCATTTTTGCTGGTTTAGCAAAAGGCCCGCAAATATTGCCAACCTTTTGGTCTCGTATGTATGGTTAGAAATTAAACCGTGCACGCAATACACCGGCGTTTGAACTGTATCCAGAAGCAAAGTCGCCTTCGTAAGAAATACCAATCGAGAACCCAGATTGATTCACAAGATCAATGCCGGCACCAATCTCAAATCGTGAACCAACGGCATCTCCAGATGTTAAAAGCTGCGATGAGGCTCCCGCAAGTGTTACCGATACATCGCGCGCGTCGCCAATGAAATCGTAGGCATAGTTTGCCCGTAGCGTTGGGCGCAATGTCCAAGCACCGGCACTGGAGAGCTCAGGTGACACTGATGCCCCAATAATACCCTCCAAATACTCGACAGTGTTTGCTTCAACTGAGAGGTTCAATCCACCCGTTTGCGTAAAGGCATCTTGAGAGACACTACCATAACGAAGACCCGCTAAGGGTGAAATGAACCCGGCATCGTAGGCGGCAATAGCTTGCGCGATGAAAGCATCGACATCATATTCACCTGTTATCGTCCCGAGCTCACTCACCCGCGTGCTGGAGCCATCACCAAAAACATACCCAATTTGGCCTGAGACTGTCACCTTATCAGCGTTATATCCAGCATATGCGGCAATATGATTTGTATTCAAATCATTGGTTTCACCGCCTGTTCCCTCTATTTCAATATCAGCGAAAGTATAGCTGATGCCAGCACGAATGGCAGAACTCAGGTTATAATCATAACCAAAGGTAACTGCTGTAATATCAGCATCATATCCCGTCACTGAACCAGAAGTAGCGTCTCGATCCGCACCGCGGGTAGAACCTTGAACCCATGCCCCAGATGAAGCATCATTGGCTAACCGATCGGTGAAGTAAAGCGATGTGCGGCTATGGGTTTCCCATATCTCTCTGGCTACGCCTTCGTTTAAGCTTGGTAATAACGACTGTACACTGGTTTCAAATGCCGCGTTTGATCCCGAATCATTAAACGCGTTCGCGGCAGCATCGGATAATTGTCCCGCAGCAAAAGATGCCCCGATTGCTGATGTAAAACTTGTAACATTAGCATCACTTGATACGTTTGTAAGATCAGCTGCAACCGCCGTAACTACAACGCCGTCCGCGCCAACATTATAATCCACCAAAAAGTCATCATCGATGATATTCACGTCCAACCCATTATCCGTAACGAGCCCAGTCGTAGAGACAAGTGTTATCGGTGAATTTAACGTAATTTGATTGATGTTTGCATTTGTTGTCACTGAGACAATGCTATCGGCGCCGAATATCGTATTACCGATAACATTCAGGCTATCAGTAGCCAAATCAAATTGCAATGTCCCGTTAGACGTCAAATTTCCCTCTATTGATCTGGCGCCGGTTATGTTTGCTGTTGTGCCAGCGTCAATTGATGTTGCAACATTACCAAGAATATCGGCTCCTAAACCAAACGTGTCGCCACTAATTGATAGGGTGTCTTCGAAATTTGATCCTATAAAATTAGCTGTAAAAGCACCGCCAATTTGGTTGAAGACAATGTCACCTGTTGCCGTAGATGCATCAAGCACAGCTACGCCAGATAACACACCGCTATTGGTGATGACGCCAGCTAAATCGACGCCCTGGATCAAGATTGCTGCTGATGTCTCTGATGAGATGGTGCCTGTATTGTTTATTTCACCATTCACGATGACATTCGAGGCGCCTTGGAAAACACGCAACCCAGCAGGTGTTAGATCAGATCCACGCCCCGCGAGCGTACCAGCATTATTCAGTGTAAAGCTGACAGTTTCACCATCTACGTTTCCAGACTGTAGGGATACAGCTGAGCCACTATTACCCGCGCCAGCATCAACGACACCGCCCGCCAGATTATTGATGACATATTGATTCGCAGTTGCATCAGCATAAATCGTACCATTGCGCTGATTGCCCGTGCCCAAAATAGAGCCGGAATTGTTTACCGTCAGGCCATCACCATCAATGTTGAGGGCTCGCGACGCAGAGGAAATCGTACCCGCATTATCAATGATCGCCGCAGAGTGATCGCCCGTGCCAAAGTAAACACCGTTTTGTGCACCGGAGATTGTTCCCGTTGCGCTATTGGTTATTGTGCCCGCGAAATTCACGCCATTAACAACGCGCAAACCCGATACAGCCCCCGATCCAGTACTCTCTGAACTGATGGTTCCGGAGTTCGTCACGCTTACATTCGCCGTACCGGTATTGCCACCGTTCCCAACGCGGAAACCGTCACTAAACGCGCCTTGACCACGGCCTAGAATAGTTCCTGAGTTATCAAATACGAATGTGTTTTCACCCGCAATTTCTGCCGCGAAACCTGACCCATCAAACCCTTCACCGGCATCGATAAGACCCGAATTATTCACCGTAAAGTTTTGCGCTGTACTATCAGAATATACCGTACCATTGCGCTGATTGCCCGTGCCTAAAATAGAGCCGGAATTATTTACCGTCAGGCCATCACCGTCAATGTTGAGAGCTCGGCTATCAGAACTGATAGTACCGGAATTATTTACAACCGCACCCGTAAAGACACCGCCACCAGCTGGTGTTGCGTTGCCAAAATACAAACCATTTTGCGTTCCGGAAATTGTGCCTGAGTTATCCAGAGTTCCGGAAAAGCTTACGCCGTTAACAAAACGAATACCACCTGCAGTGCCTTGCGCGCTTTCCGACGCGATCGTACCAGAATTGGTGATCGTACCGGTAAACAGACCAGTTGTGGATCCCTCTAATGCGCCGCCTACCCGTGTGCGCTCGAAACGCAAGCCATCGCCAGCAGCTGCCGCGCCAGCACCGGCCTGACCGCGTCCCTGGATTGTGCCCGCATTGACAATATCAAAGGCATTCCCATCGGCGGAAAGTTCAGCTGAAAAACCAGCGCCTTCATTTCCGGCACCCGCATCAATGACGCCGCCAGCTTGGTTATTCAATGTAAAGTTCTGTGCCGTGGAATCTGCGTACACGGTACCATTGCGCTGATTGCCCGTGCCCAAAATAGAGCCGGAATTGTTTACCGTCA
>CAYZLR010000052.1:0-5779 GCA_964479275.1 uncultured Caulobacterales bacterium | reverse complement strand
TCACCATCAATGTTGAGGGCTCGCGACGCAGAGGAAATCGTACCCGCATTATCAACTGTTCCGCCAGTATGGTCTGCATCACCAAAGTAAAGACCATTTTGTGCACCGGAGATTGTACCTGTTGCGCTATTGGTGAAGGTTCCGCCGAAATTAATTCGATTAGCAAACCTCACACCTGATGTGGTCCCGACCCCACTTTCTGATGCAATCGTACCAGAATTAGTGATAGTGCCATCATATTGATAAACGGGAGCAAGACCCGGCCCGAAGAAACGTAAGCCATCGCCAGCCGTTCCTCCTGTTGACGCGGCTTGACCTCGTCCCTGGATTAAACCTTCATTTGTAATGGCACCAGTAATTGAACTGCCACCGCCACCGACTTCGATCGCGATACCTGAACCATCGTTACCAGCCCCCGCGTCAACAATGCCGGTTGCCGCGTTGTTAATGACAACACCATTAGACGTTCGGTTTGCATAAATCGTCCCATTGCGTTGATCCCCCGTACCAACGATAGAACCAGCATTGTTTACAGTTGTATTGACACCCACAATATTGACGGCGCGACTTTGCGCATTAATAACGCCAGTCATCGTATTGTTTATGACACCTCCATCAGTGTCAGCATTAATTTGTACGGTGTTGGTGATGCCCACAGAAGAAAGCGTGCCTGCATTATCAAGCGTAACGTTATTGTTTGCAAATACGATATTATCACTATTAGTGGTAATGCTTGTGACGCCTTGCGCCACTGAAATCGTTTCATTGTCTGCCGTGCTCGTGACTGTAACATTTTGTCCATTAGAGACATTAGTCTGGGCAAAAGCATTAATTGAAAAGCTCGAGGCCATAACAAGAGTCAAGATTGATGAAGAAGCTTTTAGTGAAATAAATGCTCTCGAAGACTTTGCGCCTGTTGTTGAAGATGCTGACATTTGATCGATCCTTAGTTGAAAAATGGAACTTCAATAGTCTCACGCAAACTCCACGCGCGAACTCTTATTGAAGTTTTATTGAACTCTAAGGGTCTGTCGTATCAGAGGGGTTTTCGGTTCAAAAAAATTAATTTTTTTATCACACGAATTCGTGAGGTGAAAAAATCAGAGGTGCCCGTTTAATAAATTACTTTTCTATATCGACTATCAATATTAAATTTTGCAATGTTTATTGGTACCAATAAGCCCGTATCCAAAAACTCGATCATGACCCTTTTCCCCAAGATCTTGAGATGTTTGAGCTAACACTTTACGAATTTTTTTCGCAGATTTAAGATTTTTAAATTGTTTATCGCTCGCAATTTTTGCCACGACAAATGGCGCCGCTATCGAGGTACCGGATATGTATCGCCCTTGGGTCTCATCACCAACAAAAACATCAACACCGGGGGCAGCTATATCAACATGTTGTCCCTGTACCGCATTTTGATATATATTTTTTTTATGGTCCACCGCCGTTGCAGCAATGACATTATTTAATGCCGCAGGATATTTTGGAGCAGCAGAAACACCATCATTCCCGACCGCGGCAACGATAATTAATCCTTTTCGCGTTGCTTGCTCAATACCCACCTCAAGAGTGCGATTATAAGGCCCAGCAAGGCTGATATTCACGATATCAACGTCAGACTTAATCATCCAATCAAGTGCGCGAAGGATCGGCCTCACACCGGAATAGGCGTTACCCTCCTCATCCTCACTCACAACAACACCAGCAAATAATTCAGTATTTCTTAGCCGCCCCTCACCAACTAATAGCTGCGCCACAGCTGTTCCATGGCGTGTATTAGAGGATATTTTTTTTGGCGGCAAAAAATTTCGCAATTGAATTTTTGCAGATTTTAGTGATGCAACATCAATATCAACCTGCCCATCAATACTGCCAACTTTTAATAAACCATCACACCCATCTTCTGGCCACTGAATGAGTGTATTTGCATATTCTCGTGGCTGAAAACTTTGCCGCCCCAATTCACTCATTTGGAGCGTGTACTTATGGTTGGCTTCAACAGTAGATTGCGGCTGTAGGCGTTCCAACTCCTCGCTTGCGACGTAGGGGTCAATCCCCGGCGGGCAATCAAACGTCAGTAGATAAACATCAAGCCCTTCCAGGGTTTCCTTACGCTTTAAATCATACCCCCATCGCGCGGCTTTTTGCTCCAGATCAATAGCGTGATCGACAGAATGAACGACCGCAACAACCTCACTTCGGTTGATTAATGCCCCACTTTGGCTTTCCTGTTCATAAGCATTAGAATGGTGGCCGTTGGTTGTTGCGCATGCCGTCACAAAAAACGCAGCCGTTGCAAATGTAAGATGTCTGAGCTTTGCCATAATAAAATCCGTTCTTTTAATGATTTAGTCGGCCATATGTGTGTTAAAGTTCAATTTAAAATTGAAACTCGGTTGTGAAAAATAAAGTTTGTGTATCAGATGAAAAAGTCTCGGCGTCATATGCGGCAAATTCCAGAGAGAGCGCGAACTGGTTTATACGCGCTCTCAATCCTGCATTAAATTCAGTGCCATATGTTTCACCGCCAGTATTCGCCTCAAAATAATGAAAGCCGGCAAACAGATTGGTCTTTTTAAAAAGACCAATCGGGCGCAGCTTGCGGCTTATTAAGACAGAGTAATCACGCAATCCATCGGGCGGGGTTTGCAAAAACTGATCTGATAACCCTTGAAATCTGTGCAATGACGCGAGGGGCGTTTGCAGTGCGATACCATTATCATCGCCCAATATTTCAACTCTGAATTTGAACTGAAACGCACCAGGCTCAATCGATATTTCACCCAAGGCATATTCGGCGCTAAAATCATTGGGGTTCCCCTTAAGATCGCTTTGTATCGCGTATGCCCCCTCCCATATAATGCCCAAATTGTCCCAATGTCGTCGGCCAGATAAGCGCACGCCGCTAGTTTGAGTAGACTGATCAAGGGGTTGCCCCGATGCCCCCGACTGAGGATCGCCAGTACGAAGATCCAACGCATAATGAAACAGACTAAAGCGCCCAATTGACGTAGGGATATTATAGTTCGCATACCACGAATCCCCCTGAAACACGCCTTGCAAATTATCGCCGCCTAGAGGGCGCAGGACTCGACTAAAATAACCAACATCCAAATGGCCGGGGCCTATGGCGCGAGTTTCAATTCTTACGGCGTCAAAGGTTTGATCATTTTGCCGGAACGGAAAGTTTCCGATAAAACGCCAATCATCGATTTCAATTTTCTGTCGTCCAATCGTGATACGAGTTTTGGGCAGGTTTTGCGATACAATCTGTAATCGATTGAGCCGCACACCGCTGGGATCCGGAATGAAGGGGAGCAAAACATTACCATTTGCACCATCGTTAAAATTTTCAACAATGGAAGAAACGGTTTCTATCTCAGCTAAAAAGGTAGCCCCTGAGAAAAGATCAACTTCAGCATTACCCTTAAATCGCAAAGTTAGGGCATCCGCGTTTTGGTCAAATTCCTCTTGATTGGTATACTGATAGCGAAGACGCACCCCTCCAGAAAATCGAGGTTCAATCGATGCCAAAAAAGTACTGGTGCTTTTTGGAGACGATGGCTTTTGAGCGAGGCTGGGAACAGAGAAAATCGTACTGATCGCGCATAATATCCAGATATAATGTGTGCACAACTTCATACAAACTACATCATTCACAAATCGTGGCAGTATCAATCAATCCTGGTTCTGTCATAAAGATATCAATAGCTGTATCGCAGTCCAGCTTAGTTTTGAAAGAGACTTTATATAAACCTAAACTATTTGGCCCATCAATGATGGTACCACGGTTACTAGCAATAAGTTCGCTAACATCGCCGTGGCTTGCTTGTTGTGAGAAGCCAATAATGGAAACCTTTTCTGTGGTCTGCGCAGCTTCACTCACGAGAGCATAGCGGGCTCGCTCATCATCTTGCGCTCTCAGTGTGTTGATCAAAAATATCGATTGACCGATCAATGTAATGGCAAAAATTGATGCCGCATATTTCCAAAAACCGTTGGTCGATACTTGGTGATTGGACACAGATACAGGTTGAATCGCCTCTTTATTCATCGCCCTCGAAAGACGAGCCCACCCCATATCACCTGGTGTAAAATCGCTCACATCACGCTTCAAAGTTGTGGATATAGCACGTTGAAACTCAATTTCATCGGCAAAATCAGGATTTTGCGCGGCAAAGTCATTGAGTTCTTTTTCTTCCGCGGCACTCAGGCTTCCTTGCAATAGGCCTGGAATTTTTAAAGACAATTCGTCGAATTTATTCGTCATTACTGCTATGCCTCGAAAATTTCGCATTACCAGCATGACATTACCAGTTCTGCAATTATAGCTTCATATAGTCAACTTCACAGTGCGCTCGCATAGTTGGTGACAAGGAATTTCTAAGTTCATTTCTATGTCGTTTCAAACCTCGAAAAGGTTCAATCTTTTGCGGACCTAATAACTTTTTATCCTTTTTGCCCCTAAGCTTCGACGCAATATTTTCTTTGCATGTAAAACTCTGGTTTTTATCGTGCCAAGGGGGCACCCTTCGATTTCGGCTATTTCCCGGTAAGAAAGGCCTTCATAATAGGCCAAGTATATGACTCGTTTGTGGTCATTACTCAAAGCATTAATTTGGTCTCTAAGAATATCGGATTCTTGTAAAGAAGATAATTGATCAAACGGACCCGCACTCTCATCGACACTCTCCGGTTCAGTATCTGTATAAACCATCCGTGATGTTTTGCGGTTTTTATCAATCGACTTATAGCGGGCAATTGAAAAAATCCATGATTTTGCTGAAGAACGCCCCTCATAACGATCCGCATTGCGCCAAACCTCTAACATTGTCTCATGAACGATATCCAAAGCTTCATGAGAATCCGAAAGCCACGTTTTTACAAAATGGTATAATGGTCCTGAATACAGATCATAAACTTCTTTCATTGCATTCTGATCTCCCGCACTAATGCGCGAGAACCGATCAATGTCGACATCGTAAGCTTGTATTTTTCGCGACTGTATAACTGCCCCCATCAGTGCTGCTGTTGAATTTTCCCTGCAATAGCGAAACCAACAATAAAATTTCTGCGATTATCACACCCAATTTATCGTAAACCGAAAACTTACTGTCATGACGATAAATTCTTTGAAGCAAAATTCACCGCAATGTACCAAAGTATCAGCAAAACTTCGCAGAAAAATCGGAGTGTAACTTCAACTAATCGAAAATACCCCGCAGATCTGTTTACAAAACTACTATCGAAGCCAACCTAGGAAGCGAAAATCCGTGGGTCAAAACACAAACCTGTGAAGCGATATGCAGCAATTCTGCGTATATCTT
Source organism: uncultured Caulobacterales bacterium (assembly GCA_964479275.1). Classification (GTDB taxonomy): domain Bacteria; phylum Pseudomonadota; class Alphaproteobacteria; order Caulobacterales; family Parvularculaceae; genus CALLPQ01. The sequence goes on along the minus strand of CAYZLR010000052.1, from coordinate 446 downwards.
GACCACAAAGCTGATTGCGCTCTTTAGCAAACGGAAACACTCGCGCCGGCACAGATCGCCTGCACAATTCATACTACCTGTGCACACATGAACCAAGTTAACACTAATCGGTTTTTTAAAAAGAGTTAAATCATTTTATTTTTAGTGAAAATAGCGCGAGTGATTGACTCGGAATGGGAATTATTATCCTTTAATTGCAATATTTTAATAGCTCCTACATGGACACAGGCGATCAGGTTCGGTCAATACGGCTACGGCCCAATCACTGCGCTGCTTCGAGCAGATATTTTGTATCTCAATTGGAAGCGCGTCTATCGCATATGGCTGCGTGAAGGGCTGAAATATGGAAGAAGCGATTTTCTCACTTTGACACCGTTGTCAAAGTGCCCCCTTGTTCCCCGTCAGCGACCATGAGACAGATTTGTTGTTTTGCTTAAGGAGGATTT
>CAYZLR010000051.1:0-24881 GCA_964479275.1 uncultured Caulobacterales bacterium | reverse complement strand
CAGAATCATAAGTCGCTGAAATCACTCAATTGTAATTTTGAATTGGGCTCTTAGTAACTATCGTAAAATCGTCGTAGCAATCATTGAAACTTTATCGCAACAAAAAAGATCCTGATGAAAAATTCCAACTATGATCTCATTATTATTGGAGGCGGTATTGCTGGTGGCATGCTTGCCGCAGCAATGGCCCGGAACGATGTCCGCGTTCTGGTTTTAGAGGGAGGGACACACCCGAAATTCGCTATTGGCGAGTCAATGATTTTAGAAACTTCTGAAATCATGCGCTCCTTAGCACTCATGTTCGATGTTCCTGAATTGGAGACATTTTCTTCCGAATATTTTCTTCCCGTGGCCGGGACAACTCACGGCGTCAAACGCCATTTCAGTTTTATGCCCCATCAAAACGGTCAAGAGCCCGAACCGGAAAACCTTGTTCAAGCCATCATCCCCAAACATCCCTATGGCCATGAGCTTCACCTTTACCGCCAGGATACAGATTACTATAATCTCGCAATAGCAAAAAAATATGGCGCTTCTGTTCTTCAAGATACCAAAGTCACGAATGTTGATATTAGTAAAGACTTAGCCACGGTCACGACCCATGATGGCTCCCAATATAGTGCTGACTATGTTGTTGACGCGAGCGGCATCAACTCCATTTTGGCTCAAACCAATAAGCTCAGAGATAACAGCGCACTTCAAACCCACACCCGGTCAATCTTCACTCACATGGTCGGGGTTTCCTCTTATCACCAAAACGGTCCCAGCCCTAAACAACTCGGCGTACCGTTCTCTTTAAGTGAAGGCACACACCATCATGTTTTTGAGGGCGGATGGATGTGGATCATCCCCTTTAACAATCATGCAGAAGCCTCAAATAATCTTTGTTCAGTCGGCTTGTTGCTTGATCCACGTGTTCATCCCCCCCGAGAGGATCTTTCGCCAGAAGAAGAATTTTTTGATTTTATTCGTAAATACCCGGCCATGGCCCGTCATTTACAGGGCGCTCAATCCGTTCGGAAATGGGTTAGGACAGGACGCATTCAATATTCCTCAACGCAATGCGTTGGAACACGCTTTAGCCTGCTTGGCCACGCGGCAGGGTTCATTGATCCGCTATTTTCAAAAGGCCTCTACACCAGTCTCGCCGCCGTTCTCAACTTCGGACAGGCTTTCTTGACGGCTCGCAAAGACAAAGATTATTCGAGGAAACGCTTTCTTTCCCTTGAAAAGCAAACCATGAATTTTGTGAATAACAATGATCGATTGGTTGCAAACGCGATCAAAAGCTTTGGTGTGCCTGATCTATGGCGGCAATATTCTGTCATGTGGCTAACGGGCGCCTATCTAGAGCTGGTACGCCTCACAACATTTCGTCAATCTATGCAAAAAAGCCTCTCCAATCAAAGATTGACTGACTCAGATAAAGCGCATCACTCTCTTTGGCATTTCCCAATACCTGATTTCAAATTAATCGGTGGTGGTTTTCAAGATTATGAGATTCTATTTGATGATCTCTCCAGCAAAATCGAAACCCTTGATATGAGCGATCCTGTTGCTATCGAGCAAACCGTCAATGAAATGAAGCAAAAAATCACGAACGCAGAATGGATACCGGCATCACATCGCGCGATAGCATCCGGGGCACGCCATTTACCGCGCAATAAATATAATCTCAAACTTTTCACTAGAAAAGGAGGTTTACTTGGGGAAGAGCCGTACAGAGAGCATTTCTTTAACGACACGAACCCCTTAGATCTCGCTTTGTTTTTAGCAAAAGATACATTGCGCTACACTCGCTCTGCCATTACCCAGCGCCACAAACGTGAAATGCGGGCTGCAATTTAAGGATATTTCCTTCAGGGTATACAAGGGAGATGAGATCAAAATACTTGTCCATATCAAGATATATCTCCCCGTTCTAGCGCCCTCCTCCCCCTTCATATTTTCGAAAAACCCACCATATAAATAACAGGCGGAAAATTTCATTGTTTAACCTTGGGGATTTGGGAGGTCATTCGATTAATAAATTCACGTTCATAGCTGCCTCACTATTCGGGGCCGGTATTACTGCGGGCAAAAAAGCACTTGCGGAAAATATCGAAAAGCAGAAGATTTCAACAATTGAGGCCGCAACAGCACTCGCAAGTGAAAAGCTCGACCGCGAAGTGACAACGATGGTTCGCAAGGGGCTGGAACAATTGCTGAACCAGACCCTCATTAAATTTATTTTGATTGCTTCTCTTTTTATCCTCTATCAATTCAGCTGGTTAACCGGGCGAGAATTCGCGATCATCGCCAGTATCCTCCTTACCCTATTTTTGATTCGCGATATCGTGAAGTTCTGGCCGACAGGTCGTATCATGATAAAATCCCTTCATGAAAACAATTGGCACCCGAAACAAGCCATATCCCACTATATCTCAGCAAGCGTTTTTGATCAGGCTTTGTTGGAAGTGACAAAGGCAACACAAAAACCGAAAACTAAAATTATGTTGCACCTCGCCGGCACGTCTCAAAAAGAACTCTCATTAGAAATTGCGGCCACCGTTGCCAACATTGCTCATGAAACCAGTTTTGAGCAGATTCGCCCGCGCCTTTATATGGCAACCTTAAGAGCGATCACGATTATGGCTGTTTATTCTGCGATTTTATTTGTCATTTTTAGACTGATTTGAGGCTATTTGTACTAGCACTCTGAATTTATGCCCCTGCGATAAGTGCGTAAAAATCACCTAAAAACCCTTATTTTTCAATGTTCTTACCGTTGAGAGCCTTCAGGCCACTTGATTTATGGGGCAATATCTGTGTACCCAAGCGCCCCAATAAGAGGAAATTCGAAACCCTCAACCGCGCCAGTACAGGATGTTTTTATGCAGGTCGTCATCGTTGAATCGCCCTCAAAGGCCAAAACCATCAATAAATATCTGGGTTCTAACTATAAAGTGCTGGCCTCGTTTGGACATATCCGTGACCTCCCGTCAAAAGATGGTTCGGTCAATCCCGATGATGATTTTTCCATGATTTGGGAAATGGATTCATCTTCTAAAAAACGCATCAAAGAGATTGCGGACTTGGTTAAGGGATCTGATGGTCTCGTCCTCGCCACCGACCCGGACCGCGAGGGAGAGGCCATCTCCTGGCATATCCTGGATGTTCTCAACCAAAAGAAAGTCCTTAAGGACGTAAAAATCGACCGTGTTGCATTTAACGCGATTACGAAGAAGGCTGTGCAGGAGGCGATCGCCTCCCCGCGCACCCTTGATCAAGATCTCGTCAATGCCTATCTCGCACGGCGTGCGCTTGATTATCTTGTCGGGTTTAACCTCTCTCCCGTATTGTGGCGCAAACTCCCTGGTTCGCGGTCTGCGGGACGTGTGCAGTCTGTTGCCTTGCGCATCATTTGTGAGCGCGAAATCGAGATTGAAAAATTTGAACCTCAGGAATATTGGAGTGTCGACGGACAAGCCAAAGTCGGAACGGGTAACCCGTTCAAGGCACGCCTGGTCATGCATGAAGGTGAGAAGCTTACAAAATTCACGCTCAACAATGAAGCCTCAGCTTTAGCGGCGAAGGCAGCCGTTGAAAATGCAAACTTTTCTATTGCCTCTGTTGAGGCCAAACCTGCGCGGCGCAATCCACCAGCGCCCTTCACAACCTCAACTTTGCAACAAGAGGCATCACGCAAACTTGGATTTAACGCACAACGCACGATGCGAACAGCACAGAGGCTTTATGAGGGGATTGATATTGGCGGCGAAACCACGGGATTGATCACCTATATGCGGACTGATGGCGTCGATATGGCGCCTGAGGCGGTCTCAGATGCTCGCAATCAAATTACCAATGGATTTGGGAAGAACTATCTTCCCGGCAGTCCTCGTGTTTATAAAACCAAAGCAAAAAATGCGCAGGAAGCCCACGAATGTATTCGCCCGACATCTTTTTCCCGCACCCCCGAACAGCTCAAAAGTCTGGATAGTGACCAGGCGAAGCTTTACGCATTGATTTGGAAACGATGCATGGCTTCGCAAATGGAAAGTGCTCGTTTGGAAAACACCGCCATTGATATTGTCTCGGCGGATAAAAAAACGGGCATGCGAGCAAATGGCACCGTTGTTCTTTTTGATGGGTTTTTAAAACTCTATGAAGAAGGCCGTGACGATAGTGACAATGATGATGGCTCAAGCGTATTGCCCAAAGTGAACGAAGGCGAAAGCGCTGATCTTAAAGAAGTGAATGCGGACCAACATTTCACCCAACCTCCGCCACGATACACTGAGGCAAGTCTGGTAAAGAAGATGGAAGAGCTCGGCATTGGCAGACCTTCTACCTATGCCTCTATTCTTTCCGTGTTGCGTGATCGCGGTTATGTCGAAATGGATCGCAATCGCTTTATTCCCGACAGCAAAGGACGCATGGTTGTTGCATTTTTGGAAAATTTCTTTCCCAAATATGTAGAATATGATTTTACCGCGGACCTAGAAGAAACGCTTGATCAAATATCTGCCGGTGATGCTGATTGGAAAGAGTTTCTAAGGGCCTTTTGGACCGAGTTTCATGCTGCAATTGAAGCTACTGGTGAATTGCGGATCACTCATGTTCTTGACGCCCTGAACATTTCTCTTGGCCCGCTTATTTTCCCCGAGCGTGAAGATGGCACACCGCCACGAGAATGCCCGACTTGTAAAGTTGGTGAACTGTCCTTAAAAACCGGTCGCTTCGGTGCTTTTATTGGGTGTTCAAATTACCCAGAGTGCAAATTTACCAACCAATTATCCAATGCCGTAAAAGGCGAAGGAGCCAGCGTTGCTGATAAAAACCTTGGTAAAGATCCTGAAACAGACCTTGATGTTTTACTCCGTACAGGCCGCTTTGGTCCTTATGTGCAACTGGGAGAAGAAGACAAAGAGTCAGATAAAAAGCCAAAACGCTGCTCCATTCCCAAGGGATGGAATCTTGAAGACATTGACTTAGCAAAAGGCTTACAACTTTTATCCCTGCCCCGTGTGATTGGAGCACACCCCGAAGACCAAGCCGATATCACCGCTGGCCTTGGACGTTATGGCCCCTTTGTTAAACATGGCAAAATTTATGCGAACTTAGAAAATCCTGATGAAGTCTTTGAAGTCGGGCTTAATCGTGCGGTGACCCTTATTGCCGAGAAAAAAGCCAATCCTGGCCGCGGCCGGGGTCAAGCAGCAAAACCCTTGAAGGAGCTCGGCCCACATCCCGATACTGAGGAACCCATCAACATCATGAATGGCCGCTATGGTCCTTATGTGAAACATCAAAAGATCAACGCCACCATTCCCGGCGGTATCGATATTGATGGCGTAACACTTGAAATGGCCTTAGAATGGATCGTTGCTAAAGAGAAAAAAGGCCCCGCAAAGAAGAAAGCCAAAAAGAAAACCACAAAGAAAAAAGCGGCTAAAAAGAAAAAAGCAACAAAGAAAAAGGCCACAAAGAAGAGTAGCAAAAAGTCTGAGCCAGACACTGAATAAGTGAAACGGCGCGTTTTCAAAAGCGAAGACCAAGCTTAAGGATTTTGCATTCCGGGTATATCAAAGTATACTCTGCTCGATTAGGAGCGGGTCATGTCAATAACCCTCAATAGACGGTCTTTTCTAGTGGGATCGGGTGTGTCCACTACTGCGCTAACCACGCCGGCTTACGGTTTAGTAAAATCATCGCCGACACCGGAAAACCCAATTCGTTTAATGTTTAATGAAAACCCTTACGGGCCGGGTCCCAAGGCTAAAGCGGCTGCGCTGCGTGCTTTGAAAAAAGAAGGCGCACTCTATCCGTATGATATTGCGTTGACGGCTAAAATTGCAAAATATTATGACCTTGGCCCGGAGCACGTCACACTAAGCTCTGGCTCAACAGAAATGCTGATGGCGGCCACAATGGCTTGGGGCAGAGAGGGAACAATTCTAGCCCCCGCCCCGACCTATTCGCCACAATTTTCATATGCAGCTTCAAAAGGCGTTCAAATCAAACGCGTGCCATTAGATGATCGTTTTGCCAATGATCTCGACGGACTTGCCGCGCAAACCGGACCAGATACGAGCATGGTCTATATCTGCAATCCTAATAACCCAACGGGCGTATTGGTTGACCCGGATCGATTGAGAGATTTTTGCAAAACCATAGGCAAAAATACGACAGTAATCGTCGATGAAGCTTACAATGAGATTGTCGATAACCCCCGCAAGAACAGTATGATTGATCTTGTCCGAGATGAAGAAAATATTATCATTATTAAGACATTTTCAAAAATATATGGTTTGGCGGGACTACGCGTTGGCTTTGCATTAGGACGAGCCGATTTAATTCGAAAACTGCGTGCTGACGTGATGAGTTGGGTGCCAGGCCCTGCTATTGCAGCGGCTGATGCCAGCCTTGATGATCACGCATTTTACACCTTCAGCAGGAAGAAAATTATTGAAGGACGCGAAAAGCTCTATGCAACTTTTGAAAAGGCTGGCCTGGATTATGTGCCAAGCCAGACCAATTTTGTTTTCGCCAATGTAGGACGTAACGCCAATGATTTTGCTGCTGACATTCGCAAGCGAGGTATACATGTTCGCGGTGCGGATTACCCGCCCTATCATAATTATTCGCGCATTAGCGCCGGCAAACTAAAAGACCTGGATTATTTTGCGCGAGTCTTACCAAAAGTGATTTCCGGTTAGAGTGAAGAGAATATCTGAATGCATCATTTATTGTTTATAGCTTAATTAAATTGTCTCGCGTTTCATCTCGGTGCTTTTTTAAGTATTTCATAAACGGAGTCCCGCCCGTACCAACTTCGTTATCATTGCCTGAAAGGTTTTTATTCTGTTTATTAATATAACTTGCGGCATATTCGAGGTGACGACTTCTAAAATCAGCAACCCCCTGAACATTCGCATTATAGGCGTCTGTTAATCCCGACTGCGCAACCATTTTGACAAAATCCCGAAGTCCACTCCGGGAGCGCACATCATCGATAAATCGTCGATGGGCCGTAGGGCGATAAATATGGAGTTGGTCAAGATAACTTTTCAGTGGATCAACGGCATGGCCGATCCCGAGAAGGGCATCCATAGATGTTACAATTGACGATTGTGATCCGGTTTGCCCGCGAAAAGCTTGGCCCTGTGTGCCATACCGCTCAACCCCTTCATAGATCACGCCATTCGGCAGCGCGGGATTATCGCGCCAACCATGAATGTAAGGCCGTACCCGTTCAAAATACATGTATGGGTCGCATCGTTCCGGCATGCGATCAAATATAGCGTTTAGCTCTCCCCAAATTTGCGCTATTTCTTCCAATAGCGTTTTCGCGGAATGCTCGTCCTCATCTTCACATGCAATGATGATGTCCCCCATTCTTGCCAAGACAGAGCCCGCTTTCGCCTCAATGGCGACATGCACCAACACAAACCAAGCCTCATCCTGCCCTCCAAGAAATTGTTGAATCATGTATATATTATCAAGATCAACAGGTCCTTTGCTGTCAAATACACCCCAATTATCGAGCACATAACTGCTATATGGCAGTAGGGGCTGCTGCCCCAGATAATCAGCGATAGCCACAATAGGTTTGGCCAGACAGGACGGTAGTATATGCGCTGGCTCAGCCTCCCCCCATACGTAGGCTTGAACCATGAAAGAATAATGCACCATTGCCATTCGAATTTGTTCAGAACTGCTGTTTTCTATACAAGCGGTGACATCATCCCCTGGTAAATAGGTCTTCAGAAGATGCCTGACATTCCCTGTCGGCAACATTTGCGGCAATTGCATCGCCACCTGACGGGCACTCTCGAATTCGGCTTGTAAAGAAATCGAAGAAGCATAAAAGCGACTCAAAAACCCACGCTCAACCGACATATCATAATCTTCTAGTATGATCCGTTCCACAAATAGCTCCTTTACATTGTGAAACGTATTTTTATGCGAATATACGCGAATTTATATTGCTTTTTATTCGATCAAAAGCATGTATACGCAATATATGATTGAATTAGATAGAATTAACAGAATAATATTAGAAATACTTGAAGTTGATGGGCGCATTTCCAATGTGGACCTCGCCCAAAAAGTGGGTTTATCTCCTCCCGCTTGCTTGAGACGGGTTCAAGAATTAGAGCGATCAGGCATTATTAAAGGCTATCGCGCTGTGTTGGACCGCACAGAACTTGGCGCCGCAATCATTGTTTTTGTGATGGTGGGGTTATCCGCGCATCTTAAAAAGGATGCCGCTGCATTTGAAAGGGCCATGGCCAACGCACCACAAGTACGTGAATGTCATAATATTACAGGAACCGTGGAATATATGCTCCGCGTAGAAGTCTCCGACTTAAAGGCCTATAAAGCCTTCCATGCAGATATTTTGGGAACCATTTCCCATGTTAATTCCATCACATCTTATATTTGCCTGGGGTCATCGAAGGATCAGCGCGCATAGGCATTTTAAGGCTTGCTATCCCCATAATCCTAGTCTATTCCCCTCAGCTTAACGAACGATGGTCACTAATGCCCTAAACATATGGGGAGTGCAGGATGGTCCTGCCCATTGGAGAACCAAAGGCCGAATAAAGCTCCAGCCGCTTAATTTTGGTCTCCATCGTCAAAAGAGGAGCTGGCATAATGCCACTTTACGAGCACACCGTTATTGCGCGCCAAGATATATCTCCAGCGCAAATGGAAACTCTCACCGAGAACCTTTCCCAAATCATCAAAGACAATGGCGGCAAGATCGCCAAAACAGAATTTTGGGGTTTGCGCACATTGCAATACAAAATTCGTAAAAACCGAAAAGGTCACTATGCCCTTTTAAATATTGATGCGCCTGCAGCTGCCGTTCATGAATTAGAGCGCCAGGAAAAAATCAATGAAGATATTTTACGCATCATGACTATTCGCGTTGAAGAGCATGATCCAGAGCCTTCTGCAATTTTGACCCGTCGAGATCGTAATGATCGCGGTGGTGACAGAGGCCCTCGCGGTGATAGAGGCGATCGCGGCGATAGAGGCAACCGCTCTTAACGACAAGATTTGAGATAAAGATAAACTCTTAAAGGATTAAGCCAATGGCAAAACCATTTTTCCGCCGGCGCAAAACATGCCCCTTTTCCGGGGATAATGCACCGAAAATTGATTACAAAGACCCAAAACTACTGCAGCGTTATGTTTCCGAGCGTGGTAAAATTGTACCCTCACGCATTTCAGCAGTTTCCAACAAAAAACAACGCGAACTAGCCCGCGCCATCAAACGCGCCCGCATTCTCGCCTTGTTACCTTATGTCGGGGAGTAAATATCATGGAATTAATTCTCCTCGAACGTGTCGATAATCTCGGTCAAATGGGCGACATTGTTACGGTAAAAGACGGCTATGGACGCAATTATCTGTTGCCACAGAAGAAAGCCATGCGTGTCAACGAGCAAAACAAGAAACGTTTTGAAGAACAACGCGCAGAACTGGAAGCTCGCAACCTTGAGCGTAAATCAGAGGCCGAAAAGGTTTCAGAGAAACTCAATGGCCGCAGCTTCATTGTAATCCGTCAAGCTTCCGAAGTCGGTTTGCTTTATGGATCAGTCTCGACAAAAGACATCGCAGAACAAGCTTCTGATGAAGGCATTCAAGTCACACGCTCACAAGTGCGTCTTGATAAGCCTATAAAATCACTTGGTATTTTCCCGGTAAGAATTCGACTTCACCCTGAAGTTGACGCAACTATCGAAATTAATATCGCGCGCTCAGAAGAAGAAGCCACACGTCAAGCTGCTGGCGAAGACATTTTTGCCCGTGAAGAAGATAAGATTGACGAAGACGAAAAGGCCGAGTTTTTTGACCCGAATGCTGAGGATGGATCAGAGGATCATTCTTCAGACGAAGACGGTGAAAAAGAATAATAATATTCACCCTAAAGCATTTCCAGATCAAGTAGCTCTACTTTGAGCATCCGGAAATGCGAAAAGGCAAAAATTTAAAGCATCTCCTTGATAACATTTGATATGTAGGTGCTTTAATGTCTTTATCATCAAGGCGATCAGTGAACACTGGTCGCTTTTTCTGTATAAAGATTGATAGTTGATTTTTATATGTAATCGAATTTTTCCCCAGCATATAAATACTTCTTTTCAACCCCAAAATTATCCAGTAACCATGAGAGATGGCTGACGGAAACAACACTATTGATACGCATTCCCCCTCTAATAAAAGAGGCAATACGCCTACTGATGAAAAACTACCAATAAGCCTTGAAGCCGAACAAGCGGTACTTGGTGCGGTTTTATTTGATAATGAAATTTTTTTCAGAATTTCAACCTTCCTCAAACCTGAACATTTTTACGATCCTGTACATCAGTTAATTTTTGATGCGTGCGGCCAACTTATTAACTCTTCTCGCCTTGCCGATCCCCTCACGCTTGATCGCTTTTTATCAAGCGAGGAGGGATTTATTGAAACGGGCGGGCGCAAATATCTTGAGCAATTGGCTGCGGCACTCCCCTCCAGTGCCAGCGCTGGCGACTATGCCCGCATCGTCTTTGATATGTCCGTTTGTCGAGGGCTTATCCGCATCGGTGATAATATGTCCGATCGCGCCCGCCAATCGACCATTGATGATGATCCTGCCGATCAATTAGGCGCCGCAGAACAAGAGCTCTATAAGCTTGCGGAAACAGGAAAATATGGCGGTGGTTTCAAAACATTTCGCAGCGCTATCACAGAAGCAATCGAATTAGCCGATGCTGCCGTCAAACGTGATGGCGCGATGTCCGGTGTTGGAACAGAATTAATCGACCTTGATAAGAAACTTGGTGGATTACACCCGTCAGATCTTATTATCCTCGCTGCGCGCCCATCTATGGGCAAAACAGCGCTTGCCGCTAATATTGCGATTAACGCGGCAAAATCCCATAAATCTGAACCCCAAGAAGACGGCACTCTTAAAACTGTGAATGGTGGCATCACCGGATTTTTCTCGCTGGAAATGGCCGCAGAACAAATCGCCACACGGATTATCTCTGAATTCTCGCGTGTACCTTCAGAGCGCATACGGCGCGGCGATGTTGATCAGGAAGAGTTTGATCGCATTTATCATGCCGCGCGCGAACTGGAATCGTTACCCTTTTACATTGATGACACCGGTGGTCTGTCCATAGCGCAAGTTGCAGCCCGTGCTCGTCGCTTAAAACGGCAACATGGCCTTGACCTTCTCATTATCGATTACCTGCAATTGCTGACTGGTACGGGTAAATTTGCTGGAAATCGCGTGCAGGAAATCACCGAGATTTCCATGGGCCTTAAGACCCTCGCCAAAGAACTCAACATCCCCATCGTTGCTCTTTCTCAGCTCTCTCGTCAGGTTGAATCCAGGGACGATAAGCGCCCCCAACTTTCAGACCTTCGTGAGTCGGGCTCAATTGAGCAAGATGCCGACGTAGTCATGTTTCTATTTCGAGAAGAATATTACCATACCCGATCAATGCCGGGTGACGAAAACTCAGCCGAATATCAAGAATGGTTGCAGCGCAATCAAGAGCTGAGAAATGTTGCAGAAGTCATTATTGGCAAACAAAGACATGGTCCTATTGGCACCGTAAAACTGCACTTTGAGTCAGAATTCACTAAATTTTCAAATCTTGCCAGCGAGTCATTAGATGAACACGGAAACGCATATTACTCAGCATAATGTATTTATGTTTTAATCGGTTTCTCGCTTCCAAGTTTGATACAATCATATTGTTGCTAACGTTAACTTTTTAATCGTCCTGCAATCTAAACGATTGCCCCCCCGTGCTATATGAAATCAATAAGGCGCTTTAAGTCTTTTCATTTTTCACATTTATTGCAGCCTAACCAGTTCACAATTGAACGCAAAATACTATAAGACAGCGTTTTTCGGCATTTGCCGGACGACCAAGTGACGCGCGGGTGAGCGATTATCGAAGCGTGTTGCTGCGATCAGTTAAGTCAGCAAGGAATTCATGTGATTTCGATGAAACCAGTCTTTGTTGGCATCAAGATAAACACACTTTTTAACCAAGAACTTTTCGTACGCGCGCAAGCGCCATTAATGGAAAATAATGACGATACAAATTATAATTAATCATAAATGCACGACTGAGTTCAGGGCCTTGTGAAAGGCGTTCCTTAATATCTGGATCGCTTAATTTAATAGTTGCCCCAACGCCGTAACCCGGAAAGCCAGTTCCTGTATATTCGGGCTCATTCCAGGTATCATCAGTTTGATGCTCCAACAACCAGGCTGTCCCCTTCTCAATACTCTCAATATGATGATCTGCCAGGTTTTTTCGCCCCGCTGCAGCTAAGCCCATCAAGGCCCAGGCGGTTTGTGATGCGGTTGTTTTTCCCTTAGCTATCATATCAGGGTCCATGTAAGAGGCACAGCTCTCTCCCCAGCCTCCATCGTCTTGTTGTACATTCGCTAACCAGTCGCATGCGCGGCGCACATACGCTTGGCTCATATCTTCTCCAATCGCCTCCAAAGCTGGGAGGACCGCACCAGTTCCATAAACATAATTGACGCCCCAACGACCGAACCAAGCGCCATTTTCTTCTTGCTCCGCTCGCAAATATTCAAGTGCACGCACCATGTTAGGGTGCGTGTTCCGAAACCCGAGTTTACCAAAAGCTTCAACAATATGTGCGGTCACATCAACAGAGGGAGGATCAAGCGCTTCGCCAAAATCACAAAACGGAATTTTTGTCGTTATGGTTTTATCATTATCCTTATCAAATGCACCCCAGCCGCCACCACGGCACTGCATTCCAATGAGCCAATTCACACCGCGATTAATAGCTTTTTCAATACCCTGTTTCTGCCAATGCGGATCATTACGGTAGTGAGATAAAACAATTAAAGCGACCGCGGTATCATCTGTATCGGGATAGAAATAGTTTTTATATTCAAATGCCCAGCCACCCGGGTCAACGTTCTTCACTTTTTGCTGCCAATCGCCGGGGCGTAAAACCTGTTGATCAAGCAACCATTGTAAGGATTTTTCCACTTCAACCGGGTATTGGGTTTCTTTTTGACTATCTTCGAGCGCCAGTAATGACAAAACACTATCCCATACAGGGGAGGTCGAAGCTTGAATATAACTTGCGTCACCAATATCAACACGCCATCGTGGATCATCAAGCGCACCGAGAGCTTTGGCAATAACAGGGTGGTCAAGGGCATAGCCCTCATTATAGAGGGCCATCATTGAATAAATCCATGGAGGTTGGATTCCACCCCAAACGCCATCACCATCTTGGTGCTGAATAATCCATTCTAATGCTCTCTTGAGGGCACCCCGTCGAACTGGGGCAATACCCGCAGATTGCCCCGCATGAAGGATCTTATCAGTCATCCGAAAAAAATGATCCCAAAGGTCCGCACCGTGTTTCTTCGGAAGCGTATAATCAAAGGTATCACGCCCCTCAGGAAAAAGTTCGTCCAAGCGGCTCTGTATTGGCAAACGCCGCACAGGCCTTTTGGCACTTAATACTGCAATCGGCATTAAGGTCGCACGAGCCCACTGGGCAAAATTATAAATCGAGAAAGGAAACCAATTAGGAAAATGGATCACTTCGACAGGAACATTTGGCGTTTTCTCCCAAGGCCATTCCCCAATCAATGCAAGCCAGTAGCGAGTAAAAACGCGAATATTACGCAGCCCCCCCTTTGCAACAATCCATTCCCGGGCACGGGTTAAAGCTTCATCACTTGCAGCCATTCCCATGGAACGCAAAGCAGCATAGGCCTCAACAGTCGTATTAATATCTCCCGCAGGAGCATCCTTATAGATCTCCCATGAGCCATCTTCTCGTTGTTCCCGCAGCAAAGCCTTAGCTAATCTTGGGCGCAAAGGATGATCTTCTAAGCCCATAAACCACAATGCTAAAATCCACTCTGCTTCCATACACACGTTTGATTCCAGTCGACCCACCCAATAGCCTTCCGGGTTTTGATTGGCAGCAAGCCATTCTGCTGCTCCATCGATGGCTCCATTGACTTGATTGAAAAAATTAGACCGCAACTCTTTTTTTGTTACCCCGGCTTGAGCATCCCCAGAATGAGCATCACTAGAATGAACATCTTTCGTATGGGCATCAAAGGCCGTTTGTATCATTTCATTTTCAAGGTCATCTCGCATTAGGATTCTTCTTACTCGTTTTATTTAAAATCATTGTTGGCATTTCAACATAAGCGTTCTGGCCAAGTGACACAATTCGCATCTTTCCGGACAGGATGAAAAAATTTTAAGCTGCAGCAATGAGATTCAACCCATCTAAATCCTCAGGTAGAGCGATACTTTTAATTTTTTTAACCTCACCAGTATCCAAATCAACACCCCTGACTTCTAGCAATATTGAAACGCGATCACCCTCAATCTTAATTGTATAAAGATGATATTGTGCGGCAGGCCGATATCCATTCGCATCCGGGTTTTCCCCTTTCCCCGCATAAGAAGCCGAAGCAACACCGATATGGGGTATACCGCCATTTGAACCAATTATTTTCGAAAAGCAGGGATAATGTGCATGCCCGTGCAAAACTAAATCAACTCCAGCATTTGCTAGACATTTTGAAAGCGCGCTTGCATCGTCAAGTGCTTTTCTGCGTTGAACAACGCCGACTTGCGCCGGATGGTGCAACATAACGATCACCGCTTGAGCAGATACTTCGTTCTCTTGAGCAATAATATCCAGGATGCTCTCAAGGCGTTCTATTTGTTGTTCGCCTATTGCTCCCGTTGCCAAGCCGGGTAATGTTGACGGTGAAGAATTGAGACCAATAAAATTAACGCTCCCAATTTTGCGCAAATATGGGAAATCATCAAACCCACTTGCCGGCCGCTCGCCGCTTAATGCACCCTCCTTTGGTACGTTGCCGCCATGCCCATGCACGCGCCTCCCCTGCATAAATGGCGCCAAACGGCCCAAAGTTTCATCCCAGTCTGCACGTACATATGTGTCATGATTACCCGGGACAAACATGACCTTTTCTGGCTTTCCTAAACTTTGTATCCAGTTTACCGCTTGAATAAATTCACTAGCTAAACCGATATTGACGACATCTCCCGTTAAGGCGATCATATCCGGCGATTGATTAGAAATATCATTTGTTATTGCGTTCAATATTTCCGGGCGATGGTGATGACGTCGATTACGTTTCCAATTCGACCACCCAAGAATACGCTTGCTCCATAATTGTCGATGCGTTGGAGGATGCTGTATTTGCAAATGCGGATCTGACAGATGCGCAAAGGTAAGAGATACTGTTTTATGATTTTGTTTTGAGGACACCATAAAGCTTGTTTTTTCACAAACTTAAAGTGACCACAAGCTCGATCATAACGACAAAACCTAAAAAACCGGCACTAGAGCAAATTTGAAGCGCAAAAATGCTTTAATCAGCTATGAAGGGCATTTTATGCACAAATTTTGTTGATTTTTCCGCCTGTTTGATCGCCAGTTTGATATGATCATAAAATCTCAGAAGGTTCGTTTTCACTGCCCTCGAACAGTAGGTAAAATGGTCAATCATATCGAAATCATGATGAAAAAAGCGCGCATCCAACAAGATTTGGATGCGCGCTAAAACCAGAAGTGCCCTTGCAGACTTGCCCCGATCAAATTAGGAGTTCACACAAAATCAAGTCCCCTGATTGTATGAATCACAGCCCATCTGGACCTCCAACAAATCTACATCTTCTGTTTTATTTCGCTCTATTTTTTCGAACTGTAATGTCCTTAACCTCAGCTTGCGGTGCAATTTCAACCAATTTTGCTATTCCCGCATCTAAGTCTGAATCTTCGTAAAAATTCCCTGATTTTCCGATTACTTCATGATTACCCGCACGCAGGACAAAATATAATTTTTCATCAATATTTTTTCTTTTCACGCAACGATCAGGAATAAGGCAATTTTTTTTTATTGAAGCAATACCATTAAAAGCACTGCGTTTTTCGCGATAGCTTTCACTCGCTAAAATATTTTCTCCGGTATCTGTCAACAAGCGAAACCTGAATAGGTCGCTCTTATCTCGATAAACTTCAAAACGACCTGACATTTATTCACCCACTTATAAGACAGCATTTCGTATAAATATTTGCGACAGCTTATTAGGCCGCTTCTCTTTTCTTATAGCGCCTTGTTGTATCTTGGGTCTCAGCATAAAGAGCAATACCCATAACAGAGTCCAATGCTGCATTACAATCGTCAATATTTGAAAAGAATTCTGATCGACTAATCGCTTCATGATTAGCAGCTTTTAACAAAAAATACTTCCGTCCATCAATTGAATTCTTCACAACATATTTTGTACGGTCTGAACAATTTTTCTTTACAGATGCTATTCCAACGAATGCACTGCGTTTTTCTTTATAAGACTCGCTGAATAATACACGGCTTCCTTGTGCATCAACCAAATGAAACCTAAACAATCCAGATTTATCTCTGTATACCTCAAATTTCGGAGACATGAGCTTCCCTTCTCAAAAGTGTTCCCCTCTTAGTTCGATTGCTTACTAACACTTAATCAATGGCATTTTCGGGGGCGATCTATGTCCAAAATATGGCATCTCAGTCTTAATCAGTATATTTTTCCCAAAAAACGCACCAACCCAAGAAAAAAACAGTTATTTTGGGTTGGACTAAATTAGAAACGAACACCTTTTCTTCTATTTATCAAACTATGCATAAATTTCAGAGTCATTTAAATGAGTCTACTATTTTAAATGAGTCTACTATTTTTTCATTATATATATATACTTATTTTTCATTATATATATATACTTATTTTTCATTATATATATACTTAGATATTTTATCGTTTGATAAAATAAGACAAGAACTCACCCCCTTGGCAGCATTGATACGATCGTCATTGATGAACGATAATCTCCCTGAGAAAATCGAATTAAATCCAAAACCCAACCAATAAAATGTTCCAGAATCGTTCTCACGCGCTTAAACTGCCGGGATGAGTAAACCATTATCCATTTCCGAACGTGCAATGCAGTCAGTGACCCCGTCTCATGATGGGCAAAAAATCTCTGATACGGTCAATGATACCCACTATCTTAAAGGGCTAAACGACGAGCAACGCAAAGCTGTATTAACCACCCAGGGCCCCGTTTTAATGCTTGCAGGTGCAGGCACTGGTAAAACCCGAGCGCTGACAACGCGTCTTGCCCATATTCTCAATTCTAAACTCGCTTGGCCCTCACAAATTCTAGCCGTGACCTTTACCAATAAGGCCGCGCGAGAAATGAAGCAGCGAATAGGCACCTTGATTGGTGACTCTGTCGAAGGCATGCGCTGGCTTGGCACATTTCATTCTGTCGCAGCAATGATATTGCGCCGGCACGCTGAACTGGTAGGCTTGAAATCAAGTTTCACGATCCTTGATACTGATGACCAGATCCGTTTGTGCAAACAAGTCATCAAAGATACTGGTTTAGACGAAAAACGCTGGACTGGACGCGGCTTGGCTGCCGTTATCGATGATTGGAAAAATCGCGGACTGGTTCCTGCAAAAGTCGCAAAAGATGAAGCTTGGTCTTTTGCAGACGGCCGCGCCATAGAACTTTACGAGGCCTATCAAAGCCGGTTGATCACACTAAATGCCGCCGATTTTGGTGATCTCCTCGTTCATAATCTAACGATTTTCCAAAACCATCCGGATGTATTGAGCGATTATCAATCCAGATTTTCCTATATGCTGGTGGATGAGTATCAAGATACGAATGTTGCGCAATATTTATGGCTTCGCCTTCTTGCTCAAAAGAATAAAAATATATGCTGTGTTGGCGATGACGATCAATCAATCTACGGCTGGCGCGGCGCAGAAGTCGAAAACATTTTACGCTTTGAAAAAGATTTTCCTGGCGCCGAGATTATCCGATTGGAGCGCAATTATCGCTCTTCTCCTTCCATCCTGGCTGCTGCATCAGGGCTGATTAGCGCCAATCAAGATCGCCTGGGCAAAACTCTTTGGACAACGCGCGAAGATGATCAAAAAGTAATGATACGCGGCGTCTGGGACGGGGAAGAAGAAGCGCGGCAAATTTGTGATGAAATTGAAACGGAACAATTTAAGGGTCACTCTCTTGATGATATGGCCATTTTGGTCCGCGCCTCATTTCAAATGCGCACCTTTGAGGAACGATTTAATACACTGGGCTTAGCTTATCGAGTGGTAGGAGGACCTCGCTTTTATGAACGCGAAGAAACCCGTGATGCGATCGCCTATCTAAGGCTGGTAAGATCACATACGGACGATCTTGCATTTGATCGTATCGCAAACAAGCCAGCCCGCGGCATTGGCGGTAAGACCCTTCAAACCGTGCATCAATATGCTAGAGCCCGGTCTATCCCGTTAATGATGGCTGCGAAAATGTTATTGGAAGGCGATCAGCTGCGCGGAGCAAGCAAAAATAAACTTGGCTCGTTTATTGACATGGTAGAGCGCTGGAGCCGAGAAACTGACAATCAATCTCCGCGCGATATAACCGAATTAATCCTTGAGGAATCTGGCTACACTGACTATTGGAAAAATTCTAAATCTCCGAAAGCCCCCAGCAAGCTGGATAACCTAAAAGAGGTCGTACAAGCGGTATCAGAATATGAGACGCTTGAATCCTTTCTCGATCATGTGGCTCTTGTCGCGGAACATAATGAAGCTGTTGCCGATGGACAAGTCTGGCTGATGACCTTGCACTCTGCAAAAGGGCTCGAATTCCCTCTCGTATTTCTACCGGGGTGGGAAGAAGGAACGTTCCCTTCGCAAAGATCACTTGATGAAGGAGGCAGCGCTGCCTTAGAAGAAGAGCGCCGCTTAGCCTATGTTGGGATCACCAGAGCTGAAGATAGCTGCCGAATATCTTTTGCAGCCAATCGGCATAAGTTTGGCCGCTGGGAGAGCGCAGCGCCATCGCGGTTTATCGATGAACTCCCAGAAGAACATGTAGTGGTACAATCAGAGACCGGATTAAAAGACGCAATAACATCGTCCTATTCAAACCCCTCACGCTTTGATGCCGAACCCGTTTCTGAAAATAATTATTACAATAATCCAGGTTGGCAAAGAGCTCGAAATGCGCAAAACAGAACGGCCAATTCCAGATATCAACAAAAATCTTATGGCGCTCCCTTGATCGAAGGAAAAGCCAAAACTCTATCGACCTCGGCACCGGGGATATCTCAATTTAAGGTCGGCGCGCGGGTTTTTCATCAAAAATTTGGCTATGGAAAAATCACGGCTGCCGAAGGGCAAAAATTGACCGTCGATTTTGAACATTCGGGCGAGAAAAAAGTTATGGACCAATATTTGGAGGGCACAAAATGAACTTGATGCCGATACTAAACAAATTTTTGAGAGGAATATGTGTAATTATTGTAAGTATGTTTGTTTTGGCTTGCTCCAAAAATGACACATCGAGTGAAGACAGTACCCGAAAGGCTGGCGCTCATGCACCGCGTGTCATTGTGCTGGGCATGGTGCACTCGGCCCATATTGAGAGTAAAGTCTATTCGCTACCATTTTTGCGCAAAATTATCGAAACCATAAACCCAGATTATATATTAACTGAAATTCCACCGGATAGATTTGACGAAGCGATGACAGGTTTTCTCAGTACAGGGAAAGTGACCGAACCGCGTGTGGCACGCTTTCCCGAATATGTTGATGTGATTTTTCCCCTTTTAAACACTATGAATTTTGAGATCATTCCAACCGCAGCCTGGACGCAGCCGATGGCAGAATTTCGCGCGACTGCCCTAACGCAAATCGCCAACGCGCCAGACCGCCGAGACGATTGGAACGCACATATCCAGGCGGAAGACGTGATGAGTAAAAAATTAAAAGGCAAGGAAGACGATCCCTTCTACATCCATACAGATGAATATGACGAAATCATCAAGCAAGGACTGACCCCTTACGCTACAAGATTTGCTGGTGATCTTGGCACTGGGGATTGGGAGCAAATAAATAATGCTCATTTCGAGCTGATTAATGCAGCGATCAATAATATCATTGAACAAAATCAATCGACCAAAAAAGACAAATCTTCTCCTAAAACAATATTGATTACATTTGGTGCCGCACATAAATACTGGTATCTGGAACGCTTGAAAGAGCGCAAAGATATTAAACTGATTAGCGCTCGCCCCTTTATCGAAATGGCAGCCCAATCGGCACCATAACCAACTCTATATTGACCGCCCATAGCTGTCTGCGCTCTTAAATTTAAGAATTATTCCCATGATTGAAAATGAACCAACTTATAAACTCACCTGGCGTGGGCAAGAAAATGAAATGTCATTGATTGCCGATTTGATGGGAGACGCTCTGGATCCACCGGCGGAAGCGGTCAGCCTGCGCAAAGCGATTCAAGATGGCGAACCTCACCCGACTGACTGGCTAGCAGAAGCCTATTTTCCTGACCCACCAGACATGGAAAATATCTATACGCTATTCAAGCTCTCAGAACAGGTCGACACACTCCCCTCCTGGATGGAGGCCAATCTTGAAGAATTACCTGATGATGACTGGGTGAAATTTGCCCTCGGGTCACTCGGCCCAATCACGGCAGGTCGTTTCTTTCTTCATGGCGCCCATGATCGGGAAGATATTCCTGACGATGAGGACATAATCGCGATCGAGATCGAAGCCAACCAAGCATTTGGGACCGGCCATCACCCCACCACTGCTGGTTGCCTGATGTTATTGGATCGCTTTTCCGGTTGGGCCCCCAAAAACATTCTCGATCTTGGCTGTGGTTCCGCGGTACTTGCCATTGCAGCCGCTAAAATGTGGGGGCGAAACATACTTGCCAGCGATATTGATCAAAAATCAACGCAAATTGCCAAGGAAAACATTGCTCTTAATAGCGTGGAAGAAAAAATTACAATATTGGAAAGTGCTGGATTTGATCATCCATCAATCCCGAAACAAGGCCCCTTTGATTTTATTTTTGCCAATATTCTTGCCGGCCCCTTGCAAGAACTTGCCCCTGATATGGCGGCAAATACTGCAAAAAATGGCCGGGTTATGCTGGCTGGTCTTATGGCAGATCAAGAGGCAAAAGTAGAAGCGGCCTATGTGGAACAAGGCTTTCGCCAGATTAACCGACTCGATCATCCCACTTGGCCAGTTTTACTATTCGTCAAAGAATGATTAGCCGTAATACCTTCTCAACTGATTTTATACGCAATCTTAGACCCCAAACAACAGAGACCATATAAAATGTTTCAAACCTACGCTCCTGTTTCTGATCGCAACTATGCCAGTAAATATCTCCCGGCATTGCGCAATGCTATGGCCGAACAAAATCTCGACGGGTTCCTAATTCCGCACGATGATGAATATCAAAATGAGTATATTCCCGAATATGCAGAACGATTAATGTGGGTTTCCGGATTTTCAGGATCTGCCGGTTTTGCCATCGTTTTAAATAATCGAGCTGCCATTTTTGTTGACGGGCGCTATACACTGCAGGTTCAGAATCAAACCGATGATCAATTTTTTTCCTATGAAGATTATACATTACAAAATTGTGCAACTTGGCTCGGCACACAAGTCAAAGCTGGTCAACGCATCGGTTACGATCCAATGTTACACACCGAAAGCGGCCTGACCCCTTTTCTTGAACAAGCCAAAATCATCGGCTTTGAACTCATTGCTATCAAAGAAAATCCCGTTGATGCCGCGTGGATAGATCAACCCAAGGCGCCAACGGCAGCGATCTACCCGCACGAATTAGCCCATGCTGGAAAATCAAGCGAAGACAAACGTCGCGATATTGCAATAGCTTTACAAGCGCTCAATGTTGATGCCGCGCTAATCACAACCCCTCCCTCAATTGCCTGGATGTTCAACATTCGCGGTAGTGATGTTGATCGCTCTCCCCTCCCCCTTAGCCGCGCTATTTTATACAAAGATGGGAAGGCAGATTTATTTTTCGATCAAACCAAAAATACCAATAGCCTCTCTATGCATTTAGGAAATGATGTTTCCACACATGACGAAACTGCTGTGATGGGTGTGCTGAGAGATTTAGGCCAAAACAAAACGAAAATTTTAATTGATCAAAATCAGACACCTATTGCGTATAATGCTGCCCTGAAAAGTGCTGGTGCGCAAATCATATACGGTGATGATCCATGTGCCCTCCCTCGAGCCACAAAAAACGAAACTGAAATTCAAGGCTCACGTAATGCGCATATTCGTGATGGCGTTGCAGTGACAAAATTCTTGCATTGGTTAGCGACAACCGGGCAAAGCGGCGAAGTTGATGAGATAGAAGCCGCAAGTACCCTGGAAAAATTTCGCGCAGAGGATGAGAACTTGCGCGACCTCTCATTTGACTCGATCTCAGGTGCAGGCTCAAACGGCGCTATCGTGCATTACCGGGTGACCACAGAAACCACGAAAAAGCTGGCATTAAACTCTCTATTTCTCATCGATAGTGGGGGCCAATATCCCGATGGCACGACAGACATTACGCGCACCGTGCCCATTGGCAAGCCAACATCTGAGATGTGCGACCGCTTCACGCGGGTCTTAAAAGGACATATCGCACTAGCATGCGCGCGCTTCCCAAAAGGCACAACCGGCCACCAACTTGATATACTTGCGCGTCTTCCTCTTTACCAAGTTGGGCTGGATTACGATCATGGTACCGGTCACGGTGTCGGCAGTTTTTTAGGGGTTCATGAAGGCCCTCAACGTATTGCGAAATGGCCAAATGCGATAGCCCTGCGCCCTGGCATGATCCTTTCAAATGAACCCGGATATTACAAAACCGGAGAATTTGGAATCCGAATTGAAAATTTGATTGTTGTCTCTAAACCCGCTCCCGTGAAAAATGGTGAACGCGAAATGATGTCATTTGAAACAGTCACACTCGCCCCCATCAATCTCGACCTGATTGACACGGCCCTGCTTGATGAACAAGAAAAAACCTGGCTCAATGAATATCACGCAAGAGTCCGAGAAACATTAAGCCCATTACTACCGCAAGATATTGCTGATTGGCTACAAGAGGTAACGAAAGCCGTTTAAAATCTGCTTTAAAAGTTAGCGGCTAAAATCAGGTTCAGGTTTTTTTCTTTTTGTTCTCATACGGATTGTCTTGTTTTTTCAAAATCAACCGTATGGGAACTGCTGGAATGTCAAACGCTTCACGAATTGAATTAATTAAATATCGTTTATAGTGCTCCGGCACAGCATCCGCCCTTGAGCATTGAGCAACAAATGTTGGGGGTCTTGTTTTTGTTTGTGCTATATAGCGAAATTTAATCCGTCGCCCTGAAACCGCTGGCGGTGGATGGCGCCCCGTTGCCTCTTCAAGCCAATCATTCAAATCAGGTGTTTTTATTCTTGCATTCCAATCGCGATAAACTTCCGTGACAGCCGGCATAAGTCCATTTGTACCTAGACCCGATTTCGCAGAGAGGCGTAAAATTGGCACCCCCGGCACTTGCGGCAAAAGGCGATCGACTTTCTCGCGTAATTCACGAAAAGCTTCATCGCGGTCCACGACCAAATCCCATTTATTAGCTGCAAGCACCAGTGCCCGCCCCTCACGGAAACACAAATCGGCCAAAGCCAGTTCCTGTTTTTCAAGAGGCGTCAAAGCATCAAACAAAAGCACAACCACTTCAGCAAAAACGATAGCCCGCAATCCGTCTGCAACTGAAAGCTTCTCAAGCTTTTCATTCACCTTGGCCTTGCGCCGCATCCCAGCAGTATCAAATAATTTAATAGGCCAGTCCCGTTCTTCATCTGACCAATTCCATTCAATTCCGATTGAGTCACGGGTAATTCCGGCTTCTGGACCGGTAAGCATTCTATCTTCACCAATAAGATGGTTCACCAGTGTAGATTTACCCGCATTCGGTCGGCCAATAATCGCAACGCGTAATGGTTTTAATGGGTCATCCCACTCGACGTTTTCCTCTGTGCCCATATCATTTTCATCATTAGTGATATGAGGCTCCATGGCCGCATAGAGATCGCCAAGCCCCTCACCGTGTTCAGCAGAAATACCAACCGGCTCGCCAAGCCCAAGCGAATAGGCATCATAAAACCCTGCATCACCGCCATGGCCTTCCATCTTGTTGGCCACTAAAATTACCGGGCGTCCCCCAGCGCGCAAAATATCAGCAAATCGTTGATCAAGAGGCGTCACACCAGAGCGAGCATCCACAAGGAACAAGCAAACCGTAGCTTCCTGAATCGCGATATCTGTTTGCTGGCGCATACGCCCTTCAAGCGCGGCTATTGGGGCTTCTTCAAGACCCGGCGTATCGATTATTAAAAAATCTAAATCGCCTAATCGCCCAATGCCCTCACGACGATCACGCGTCACGCCCGGCTGATCATCGACGAGCGCAAGACGTTTACCCACCAAACGATTAAACAAAGTCGACTTCCCGACATTCGGACGACCTACAATGGCAACTTTTGAGGACATCTATGGGGGAACTTCTCTCGTTAGAACGAACCAGATTCGCGTTGTCATCCGGTTACGATATAGGGATAATGCTGCCCCTTACACACCAACCGGCGATAGATTGCAAGCATTACAGCATTCTACATTCAAGTAGATAGCAGTAGAAATGCAAAAATACGTCAAAACAAAACTTTAGAGCATTTTGCGTATTTGTGGGGACCGGTTGAACTGCAATAAATGCAAAAAATCAAAACTGAAAGCACCTCGGCGATTCAGTTTGAAGTGGCGGTGCTTTAGAGACAATCACCGGCCTCTCATTGATCTCGAGTGGCGAAAACCGATATGAACATTAGATAAGCCTCATGTCATAAAGGAGAAAATTTTGCTGAAGGATATGTCCAATGG
>CAYZLR010000050.1:0-25401 GCA_964479275.1 uncultured Caulobacterales bacterium | reverse complement strand
AGGGGAATAATATGGTTACATAAAAACTGGCTGCGCTATCGGGGTTTCGTCATTACCAATCGCAGCTCTCGCTTCGTTATTGGCTTGAATTCTTCCAAAGCGCTACCGTTTCTGAAGCCACCGACATCTCTCAACAGGAAAAATTTCATCATTGGTTAAAAACAGAGCGAAACATTTCCAATGCAACAATCCATCGCATCGTCAGCGTTGGCAAAGCCGCACTTAATTGGTCATGGAAGCGAGGCCACCTAAGCTCAACTCCTTATATTCTGCCGGTAAAAGTTCCCGCAGCACCACCAAAAGGCAGACCTTTATCCATCGAAGAAATTAAAACCATTTTGTCAGCATCTAAATCGCAACACTTACGAGATTTCGTTTGGGTAATGCTGGCAACAGCAGCACGGCCTGATGCTGTTCTGGATTTAACTTTTGAGCAGTGTGATATCGAAAATAGGATCATCAACCTTAATCCGACTGGAAGAGAACAAACTAATAAATACCGACCTACAGTCCGCATGCCGGAACACTTGGTACATTTTATCGAAAAGAAAAAACAAATAACCCTCTGCACTCATATAATTTCCTACAAGCAGAAACCGGTGAACTCGATACGAAGTGCATGGCGATTGATGCGAGTGGAAGCGGGTTTAGACGATCAAGTTCAACCCTATAGCTTACGACACACAATGGCGCGCTGGATGCGGTCACAGAGTGTGCCTGCGTGGGAGGTGTCTGCACAACTTGGACACAAACAACCAGACATGCGTACGACCGAAATCTACGCCCCGAATGATCCTATGCATTTATCGAAGGCAGCAGCAGCAATTGATGATTTTTTGTGCCAGTTGCGTGTGAATTGCGTGTGAAACGAACCCATAAATATCATTCTGGAATTTTAAATCATTGATATTTAAGGGAAAAAATGGTCGGAGCGGCAGGATTTGAACCTGCGACCCCTACACCCCCAGTGTAGTGCGCTACCAGGCTGCGCTACGCCCCGTCCAGCCTGAGTACATAGCACAATCCCAGAGCTTGTCCATAAGCGGAACCGCTAAATCTTCATTATCGCTCACATGGCTTTTCATACAATCGATGATTTATGATGGGCTCAAGCCCTATTTCAGCCCGGCGCTCACTCAACGCTTCAGGCTTTTCAAGATTGTTTATCCTATTCACGCCATCAACACATGAAAATTGTGTGCCATAACGCTGTTGATGCCCGTCATTGAGGGCAATGCGATCGTACATGGCAGCATAGTGCCATGCGGATAAATGCCCCAATTCAGCCGCTATTTTTATTTTTGGTAAGACCTGCTTAGCAAAAGCAAATCCCACTGTGATCTTGTTCCCTCTTCATTCCATATCTGTGCATGTTGCACGAGATACCAGGCAGCATTTTCAACCTGTTGTCCCCAACCGGGCGTATCAGGCCAGCCATGACGTTCGACAATTTCTTTTAGTCGCGCTGTATTCGGAATATCGCCGTTGAAAACCATTTCCTTAATTAAAGCAGAACGGCACCCTTTGGGGGCTTGTTCACGATAGTGACCACAGACTTCTTTTGTGGTGATTTGTGTACGTATCCATTGATCAAGCCTGTATCGCTCAACAATCTCTCTTCCAAGACACGCTCTATCTTCGAGATCACATCTCAGTTTGATTAACCCTTGACGCTCCCGATCAATGGCAGAGGCGATAAAATCGGTTACGGATTTTGAGTCTCGCTCCAAGGCAGGGGAACTATCGTCACCCCCTTGATCGGGGTGCGCACATGAAATCGAACCAAATACTGAAACCATCAATATCGTGATTATCCTCGTTTTCATGATAATTTCTCTCATGACGTGTTGCCTCGCGCTACGCTTGAAAACTATAGAACGATCCCATGCCTAAAAGTTGCGTTAACTGATCCATTGCCGACAAGGCTTCGCGTGCAAATGCGGGGTCTTGTAAATCGTCAGGATGGAGACGGTCGCGGTAATGGGTTTTCACCCAACTTTCTAATTGCATCAGCTTGTTTTCATCAAGTATAAAATTAGCATTGCAGGCAGCTAATTCATTATCTGACAAAACAACACGCAACCGCAAGCAAGCAGGGCCACCACCATTACGCATACTCTCGCGCACATCCTTGAAAATTAAGTGTTTCACCGGATTATTATCTTCAATCACTTGCTTGAGATAATCATTAACCCGGTTATGCTCTTGTGATTCCGATGGCAACAATAATGCCATTTCATTATTTTCCAGAGTCAATAATTGCGAATTAAAGAGATAGGTGCCAATCGCATCAGCGAGGGAAACTTCATCCTTGGGGGCCTCTATAATAAAAAGGTCCGGCATGTGTTGTTGTAAAGTTGATAAAACCGATTGCTGATGCTCAAAAGACTGCTCATGCAAAAATAAAACATTATTATTTGCGACCCCGACAACATCATTGTGAAAAGCACCGGCATCGAGCGCTTGTTTTGATTGTTTAACAAAAACCGCGCGATTTTCTTTGAGACCAAATCCACGGGCAACCGCCGTGCTTGCATCAAGGCGCTGGCGCGCGGGAAAACGCTCTCCATCTTCACCGTATACAAACAAATGCAACGCACTCTCACCATGACCATTACATAACCGACCATGATTGGCCGCGCCCTCATCACCAAAATGTCCACCACCTGGCAATACCGGGTGATGCTTAAAATGATTT
The DNA here is from genome assembly GCA_964479275.1 of uncultured Caulobacterales bacterium. Lineage (GTDB taxonomy): Bacteria > Pseudomonadota > Alphaproteobacteria > Caulobacterales > Parvularculaceae > CALLPQ01. The sequence goes on along the minus strand of CAYZLR010000050.1, from coordinate 22,703 downwards.
TCATCAGCGAAAACATGGTGCAAAATATTTGCACTCGTCTGGGCTTCTATTGAACGATGGAAATGACTAGCAAGATTAGCCGCACGAAAATGAACCTTGCCGTCAGGGGTATCAGGAGACGGCGCAACAGTACCAGCATTCGCTGTCCACATGGACGAGGCCGAATAAATATTGGATAGCAAGCCTCTCTCTTTTTTTGCCGCCCTTGTGATGATTTGTTCGTCCGAACCGGTAAATCCTAAAGCATGCAAAACATGCAAGGCTGGTCGGTCTTGAGGAGGCAGAAACCCTTGGGTCAATCCAAGCGCCATGACACTGCGCATCTTTTCAAGCCCCTGTAATGCCGCTTCTCTTGGATTAGAAATTTTGCCCTGATTTTGTGTTGCCGCCAAATTTCCCAAAGCGAGGCCCGCATAATTATGCGTTGGGCCGATCAGCCCATCAAAATTAACTTCACGGTACGTCATTTGGCCAACCCCACTTGATTTTCTGGGATCGCAAGCAAGTTCTCCCCTTCCATACTCGCGACTGGATAGGCACAATAATCAGCCGCATAAAACGCACTTGGGCGATGATTGCCAGAATGCCCGATCCCGCCAAAAGGCGCAGCGCCACTCGCGCCCGTGGTTTGGCGATTCCAGTTTACGATCCCAGCACGTGACAAGGCATGAAAAGTTTCATACTTTTCTTTATCATCACTCAACAAACCAGCCGCCAAACCAAATCGCGTTGCATTTGCCCGGTCAATCGCACCTTCAAAACTTTTTTCACGCCAAACTTGTAGCATAGGCCCAAAATGCTCCTCGTCAGGAAATGCCTCTACCTCTGTCATATCAATTACACCGGGGGATACAAATGCGTCCCCATTTTCTAAAATAGTCACTGGCGTAATTGCTTTACCGCCAGCATTGTTGCGATCAGAGAAGGCTTCCACTAATGCATTAGCAGCTCCGGCGTGAATTAACGGGCCCATAAAGGGTTGAGGTTCATCAAATGCAGCACCGACTTGAATACGCGCGGTCATATCATGCAAAGCTTCTAATGCGATATCACCAACTTTCCCTGCCGGAATGATAAGGCGGCGCGCACAAGTACAACGCTGACCTGCAGTCAAAAAAGCGGATTGAATGACCGCAAAGGCAGCCGCTTCAGTATCTTTTGTATCCCACCAGATCAAAGGATTATTTCCGCCCAGTTCAAGTGCCAAAATTTTCTCTGGTTGCTGCGCGAATGCATTGTGTAAAGCAAGTCCTGTTTTTGCGCCCCCAGTAAATAATATTCCGTCTACTTTTTTATGACTTGTCAATGCCTGACCGACATCACCTCCCCCTTGCACCAGATTGACAACCCCTTCCGGAATTCCTGCAGCAATTAATTTTTCCATCAAAAAAGCAAGGGGGCCCGGTGTTAATTCACTAGGCTTGATGATCAACGTATTGCCCGCCAACAAGGCAGGAACCATGTGCCCATTGGCAAGGTGTACTGGAAAATTAAATGGCGCCAAAATAGCCATCACGCCGTGGGGTTTATGGCGTAACATCCCTGTCGTCGCCCCGCTTGCCGTCTCAACAATGCCAGTACGCTCATGGTAGGCACGCAGAGAAATATCAACTTTTCCCGCCACCGCGCCCGCTTCCGTTTTTGCCTCCCAAAATGGCTTCCCATTTTCCTGCGATATCAACCTTGCCAATGTTTCTGACTCTTCACGAACCAAATCTCGATATCGGGTTAATATTTCAATGCGGCTTTCAAGTGGTGTTAAAGCCCAATCCCTAAATCGCGCTCTTGCGGCCATAACGGCATCATCAATATCAATATTCGACGCACTATTGCCTGCCCAGATAATTTCACCGGTAGCAGGATCCTTGGATGAAAAAGGCTCTCCCTTTCCTGTTCTCCATTTTCCGTCAATCAATAATTTTTCTAACACGTTAAAAATTCCTATTCTAAAAATTTATGATTGCGTAATACGAACGATTGACCCCGTATCCACATTCAATGCCTTAGCAGCCACAGACGATAAAAGAAGATGATTATCCTTTAGCACTCCCGTCGAACGGACACATCGAAAGTCGATGCGTTCACCAGCAGCAATCAATAAATCTTGCCCCTCTTTTAAGGTATCTGCGCTGTTATCAATTTTTATCTCTCTTAATGTACTCTCGCGCACAGTTCGTATATCTTGAATTCGCGCATCCACAACGGGACCGCCATCAAAAATATCCACATAGCCACGATATTCAAAGCCTTCATTTAAAAGCATGTTAAAGGCCGCTTCACCACTCTCATGAGGTCGACCGATACACGCTCTAGCCGCTTCTGGCAAAACGGCCATATAGATTGGGTAAATCGGCATCAAGTCAGCAATAAATTGATTTCCAGCAATGGAATTATGTTGATCGGCTTCTTCAAATTCCATATCAAAAAAATGTTGCCCTACAGCCTTCCAAAATGGCTGCCCTCCATCAGGGGTTCGCCAGCCTCGGAGTTCCGCACAAACACGATCTGCAAAAATATGGGGTGTTTGCGCCATAAAAAGATAGCGTGAACGCGCTAGTAATTTTCCGAAACCACCGCCCCGTGCTTTGGGAGAGATAAAAAGAGAAGCCACCTCAGACGATCCGGTAAAATCGTGCGTTGGCACCAAAAGCCTGCGAGAAACCCGCTTGCCTAGCTGCTCACTAAAATGAAACATTGTATTGATACGATAATTGACAAACCCCGATTCCAATCCAATCGCGGAAAAAATTGCGGCAGTCCCCAAGACTTGCCCTTCCCTTTCCAAAACCAACATATAATTTTCACCGCTAGCCTCAGTAGTATTTTTTTCAAAACATTCGAGGATGAACTCAACCCTTGCCTTAAGCGCCTTACGGTCCATCGGCAAATTCGTCATACCTCCACCAGTTTGCATAGCAAGCGCATGAATTTGTTCGAAATCATCGCCTCGAACTGGCCGCATAAAAGAGACAGTCATGATCTAAACACCCCTCGTTTTCAAGGTACCTGGGTTTTGTATTTCGCCATTTGCAATTTTCAAAAAAAGAAGCGCCGAGAGTTTTGCCCGCTCTTCGAGGCTATCAAGCTTTACAAATTCATCACTACTATGAATCTTCCCCCCCCGCACCCCTAACGTATCAACAACAGGGATGCCAGCTGCCGCGATATTATTGCCATCACAACATCCCCCCGTTGGCGCCCATTTAATAGAGAGTCCTAAATCACTGCCCACCGCACGAACAGCTTTGAAAAACTTTTCTGTCTTTTCGTCCAATGGTTTTGGCGGCCGATAAAAGCTCCCAAAACTTGAGGCTATGATACCTTCTCTTTGATTGATATCTGACAGAATATCATTCATTTGTTGTAGGAACCATTCACCATCTTCGTGTTGCTCTATCCGGACATTAAATCGGATCACCGCTTGATCAGGAACAATATTGTTCGGACCACCACCATCGAGCCGGGCAACGTTCACCGTTAATCCTTGCCGCCCACCGGATAAAACATCAATACGCTGAATAAATTCGGATGCAGCAACGATCGCATTAACTCCCAGGTGATGATCTCGGCCAGCATGAGCACTCACGCCCTTTACAGTCACCGCGAAATTTCCGCTCCCCTTACGAGCACCTGCTAGAGAACCATCCACCAATGCTGGTTCATAGACGCAGGCAAAATGGGCTCGCGCTGCCGCTTGCGTTAAAGCCCAAGCCGATCCATGCGAACCAATTTCCTCGTCAGCATTGATGATAATCTCGTATCCAATTTGATCCGCAACAGGTGACGCCATAACCGCTTTGAGAGCATAGAGCATCACTAATATTCCACCCTTCATGTCAGCCGCGCCGGGCGCGTTCAATGTATCATCATCGAGAAATTTATAATCTTGGAACTCATGATCTTTTGCAAAGACTGTATCCATGTGTCCAGTGAGCAATATTCGCACTGATGCCTGCGGATTATGGGTGATACGCAATATATCACCGACAGTTTTTTCAACACGATGTCCTTGCGCGGTAATATGTTCTTGGGGTCTGGATTTTAGAGTTTGCACCTCGCCCGGTATCTGCGCAAATGCATCAGCAATCTTATCACGCATCAGGGCCAGGCCCTCAAGATGATAACTACCCGAATTAACCTCGCACCAATCGAGCAATTGGTTTTGCATGTCCTCACGTTTACCGTCTAAATATTTAAGCTGTGCAATGCAATCCAACGGTATTCTCCTCAAATGGATATCGAAAATATTGATAAAATAGTAAGACCGAAAACAAATGCACATACCGCACAAATGGACCGGCGCAAAACAAAAGCCTCACACACTCTAATGCCCCTATCCAGCCCCTACGCCAAGGGCAAGTTCCGTCGCGTGACCATGAATTTTACGCCATAAGACGATTTATAAATAAACCCTGGTGAATAAAGGCGATATCAAGCTTGTTGATATTCAAATCCTGACTTAAAAGCGTTAATGAATGATCTTTGATTGGCCAACTCCGAAAAGGGCATATACAAAGGGGTAAACTTCACAATCAGATCGCTAACCGGGGCAATATAGGGTTATTTATGCTACGATTCATCGAGCTTTACTTATGCTTTTGGGCCCAATGGGCTAGACACGGGGGCGCTGTTCTTGCGCTTTTATTCTTGCTGTTTGCTGGCTATTGCGGTTGGTACGCCTCTCAAACCCTGACAGTCAATGCTGATACCACAAAAATGCTCGATTCCGGACTGGAATTTCAAAAAACAGCCCGCGAGCTTCGAGATGCTTTTCCTCAAATCAAGGACGAACTCTCCGTTATCGTTAGGGCCCCAACCTTAGATGAAGTCGACGCTTATGCCTCGGCTCTATACAAAAAGCTCAAAGGAAGAGATGATATTGTTGTCAAGATTTTCTCGCCTACAGATGAGGGCTTTTTTCGAGAAAACGGTTTAATGTTTCTCTCTGAAAGAGAGCTTGAAAAACGCTTAACCAATCTCACAAAAGCAGCCGGATTAATTGAAAAGCTTTATGATGATCCCGGTATTGATACTTTGTTTACAACGTTGGCCGAGAATGATGAACTCGCAGAAAAGTCAGAATTGGGGGCAGAAACCCTTAATCAAATATACAACGATTTAGCCGTTACGGTCGAAAACTCATTTAGCGGCAATAAAACTCCTTTCTCATGGCGAGGCACATTAGACAATAATCCCCCGCCACAAGGGGGATATTTGCGGATTATCAATATTGTTCCCGTTTTAAAAGACAGCGGCCTGCAACCCGCCAAAGACGCAATTGCCGGTATAAAATCTGAAATCTCACTGTTAAACACTGAATTTGATCATCGCACGACAGCTCTCGTAACTGGCAACATTGCCCTTCGAGGAGAGGAATTGGCCTCTGTCTCTCGCGGCATAGGGACATCCTTCCTGCTTTCATTCTTAATGGTTTTCATTTTGTTGATGTTTGCGTTTCGCTCGCTCTATGTAAGCATTTTAACCTTGATCGGGTTGATCATTACCTTAACCTTCACGTCAGCCTATGCGGCTTGGGCATTTGGTGAACTCAATCTTGTCTCGGTCGCTTTCACCGTTCTACTTATTGGTCTTGGGTTAGATTTTTTCATTCACCTTTTGCTTCACGTTCAAGAGTATCGTGCCAACGGTCAAGATCGCCGCGTTGCTATGAATTCCACCATGCGTGAAATCGGCGGCGCCATGGCCCTGGCTGCGCCTACCACATCACTTGCTTTTTTCTCATTCCTCCCGACGAGTTTTGATGGCATAGCGCAATTAGGTGCGGTCGCAGGAGTCGGCGTGATTATCGCGTTTTTTGTCGCGGTAACATTCCTTCCCGCCGCTCTTGCCATTGCGCCCCCGCCCAGACCGAAACCAACACAGGTTTCGCAAACAAGCAAACGCTCGGTATTTGATGTTATCTCAATCCCTATTGCTGGAATTGTTACCCTGTTTGGCCTGTTTGCTTTAATCTATGTCCCCAAAGCCCGTTTTGACGCTGATCCCATGACATTAAGGGACCAAAACAGTGAATCCGTTAGAGCTTTCAATATGTTATTCGATGATCCGAATACTTATCCATATCGATTAACCAGGATTGTTAATTCTGAAAAAGAAGCCCTTGAAACTATTGAGAAAACAAAGCTGGTATCCAATATACGCTCTACCCGTGCATTGACGGATTTTGTACCCGCCAATCAAGATGAAAAACTTGAGTTGATCGATTTTGCATCAGGATCACTCGCTTTTGTTTTAACGGCACAACCTGGAAAAAGATTGGGTACACCAGACGGATCCGGGCTCGATGCACTCTTGGCACGTCTCCAAGCCTCTATGACTGACACCAACTCTCCTGAGGGGCGCGATATTGGGGCAAGAGATCGATTGGCAAACGCTTTAAAAGTTGTCAAAGACCGCGATGATCCTCAAACATTACTCCAATTGGAAAAACAGATTTTTCGATTCTGGCCAGACCTTGCGAATACACTGCAACAGCAATTTAGAGCAGATTATGTTGACTACACGACTCTCCCAGAAAGTCTGACAGTACGCTATAAAACTGCTGATGGCCGTTGGCGCGTGGACATGCTCCCTAAGGAGGATGTTCGGGACCCCGTAAAACTTGCTGACTATGTCGACCGTGTGGAAGATGTTTTCCCTGATATTGCCGGGGGTGCCATTCAATCAAAAAAAGCGGGGGATATTATTGCTCGGTCTATGCTATTTGCCTCAGGTTTAGCATTCGTCATAATTACCATCGTATTGTTTGTTTTTGTTCGCCGTCCCCTCATCGTATTGATGATACTTTTTCCTTTAGCTCTAGCTGCAACTCTTACCGTTGCGACCGGCGTCATACTCAATATTCCATTTAATTATGCCAATGTTATCGTTCTTCCATTACTGATGGGTATTGGCGTCGATAGCGGTATCCATCTCGTGCTGCGACAACAAAAATCGCGCAAATATTCAGGCGTGAACAGGACGAAAAACCTTTACCAAACAGCAACACCGCGGGCTGTCTTTTTTTCTGCGCTCACTACAGTCGCATCCTTTGGAAGTCTCATCCTATCCTCTCACAACGGAACTTCAAGCATGGGTAAACTCTTGACCATTGCTATTGCTTATACTCTCATTTGCACATTGATCGTCTTGCCCGCAATGTTCAAAATTGGCGATTTACGCACAAGCAAGACATCAACATAAGGTGAAGTGATCATGGTGCATTCAATGCAGGCATTGGGTGAAAGTGACATTTTACTGATGGATAAGCCAAGACTTACGCATTGATTTTTTGCCCAAAATTCATAGCTTTTGACTTCATCTTAAATGCATCAGTCACAAAAAGGTGACACTCAGAACAAAAATCGCCGTGAGAATGTCACATTTTGCCCTTGTTTCTAGTTCATTGGTAATGATATCGATATCGTATAATCACTCTAATGTTTTCGGTATTTTGTAATATGGGTGCCTCACTGTTTAGCACGGAACGCTATCGAGCAGGGTATTAAACTAAATACGGTATAAATTATTCTTTTAATCAAGGATGTGACCATGGATTCCGCTGTGAAATATAGCCTTATCTCGGCTCTGGCTTTTCTACCTATTCAAGCAACGGCTCAAGATGATGCGTCTAACTTATTAAGAATTGCCACGACGGTCAGCTCTCATCAACAAGATGTGGCGCAATCGTCAAGCGACGTTGATCACGATCAACCCAACACAGCGATCAATGAAGCCATTGAGTTCACAAAAGATTTAACCGACCGTGCCAATAATGCCTTCATATCAACGACGAATGAAAGTCAGCAATTAATTAACTTTCAAAATGTTTTATCTGAGGGATTAGCACTGGATATTCTCGGCCGCTTCATGCTGGGCTCACACCGTAATACGCTCACGCCTGAACAAGAAACACGATATAATACAATCTTTCCTGATTATATTACCCGTCTTTACGCGGAACAATTTAAAGATATTGCTGGCAAAAACCTAGAAATCATAAACGCTGCACCATTCCGCCGTGGAGACGTGTTCGTGCGGACACAATTTTTTCGCGATAATGGCGAAGCTGTGAACGTCGATTGGCGGGCTCGTAAACTTCGCAATGGCACACATAGAATGATTGATATTATCGTTTCAGGCGTCTCAATTATGACGGTAAAACGTGAAGAATTTTCATCGTTCATTTCCAATAACGGTGTTGAAGCCTTGATCACACGTCTAGAAGACGAAAGTAAGATGTAAGCATTGGCTCCCAAAGCAAATGGCTATCGGTTGATCATCCGGAAGTACGACAAAACAATATCTTAAAAAGCTTCCTTGTAATGGGGTCGTGCTTAAAGTGTAGCTCTTTTGTAGAAGTCTTGTACTTCAAGCTTTAACCTGTCCTATGGAATCTGCTTGTATGTCTGTTTTAATTTTTTTAAAAATAAGACTATGATGACCTTCGAGAATTTAGACATTATTCCCACTCGATTGTACCTGGAGGCTTGGAAGTGACATCATAAACAACACGGTTCACACCTCGCACCTCATTGATGATCCGTGTGGCGCAGCGTCCTAAAAACTCATGAGAAAATGGATAATAATCTGCCGTCATCCCGTCCGTAGACGTAACAGCGCGCAAAGCCAGCACTGCTTCGTAGGTTCGTTCATCGCCCATGACCCCAACGGTATTGACCGGTAGTAAAACTGAAAAAGCTTGCCAGATTTCATCATAAAGGCCAGCCGTTTTGATTTCTTCGATATAAATTGCATCCGCTTTGCGCAAAATATCTGCTTTTGTTTTTGTGATTTCGCCAGGTATACGGATCGCCAAGCCGGGTCCTGGAAAAGGATGACGCCCGACAAAAGCTTTCGGTAAACCAAGTTCATAACCAAGCGCGCGAACTTCATCTTTAAACAGGTCACGCAACGGCTCAACCAGCTTCATGTTCATGCGCTCTGGAAGACCACCAACATTATGGTGCGATTTAATCGTCACCGATGGACCGCCAATGGCAGAAACACTCTCAATCACATCCGGATACAAGGTCCCTTGGGCAAGAAAATCAGCGCCACCAATTTTACTCGCTTCTTCTTCAAAGACATCGATAAATAAACCGCCAATAATTTTACGTTTTTTCTCTGGGTCACTAACTCCAGATAATTTATCCAAAAACAAACTCGAAGCATCAACATGAACCAAAGGAATATTATAATTCTCGCGAAAAAGGCTGACAACCTCTTCGCTTTCATTCGCGCGCATTAATCCGTGATCCACGTAAACACATGTCAACTGATCACCAACTGCCTCATGAATCAACACCGCCGCAACGGATGAGTCAACGCCGCCCGATAAGCCACAAATCACAAGAGCATCACCGACCTGGGCGCGAATTTTTTCTATTGCTTCGGCTCGATAAGCCGCCATCGTCCAGTCACCGGAAAGTCCGGCAATGCCATGGGTGAAATTCTTTAAGAGTGTGCGTCCATTAGGGGTATGAACCACTTCCGGGTGAAACTGGGTCCCATAAAACCGACGAGCAACATCGCCAATCACCGCATAAGGGGCTCCCGCCGACTGAGCCAGTACTTCAAAACCTGGCGCCATTTTTGTAACATGATCACCGTGGCTCATCCAAACTTGCTCGCCGCCACCTTCGGTTTCAAACAGTCCTTCAAAAATTTCAGTCTCGCCGATAGCTTCAATCACCGCACGGCCAAATTCGCGGCTAGTGCCACTTTCAACCTGTCCGCCCAATTGCGCCATCATGGTTTGTTGACCATAACAGATGCCCAAAATCGGAACCCCCATTTCGAAGACAGTATCATCGGCTCTGGGGCTGTCGCCTTGGGTTACGCTTGCCGGGCCACCTGAGAGAATAATCGCTTGCGGTTTGTAGGTATTCAAAAAGCTGCTATCGACTTTATTGTAGGGGTGAATTTCACAATAAACCCCACTCTCTCGCAAGCGCCGCGCAATCAGTTGCGTAACCTGTGAGCCAAAATCAATAATCAATGCCTTTTCATGGCTTGAAGCGGATGAATTAGGCTTAGCGGAATCATTCAAGTAAGTCATGTCGCACGCTTTAGCGTAAACCTTGCTGAAGGTCACTCATAAGTTTTAACCCTTGAAACCTTTAATTTTCGCCTCCACCATCATGTCAGTATTCGTGATGGGGGGAAAATCGGCGTCAATCCATTCTTCTTCTATGGCCTTTAAAATCTTGGAAACTTCAGGTCCAGGCGCTACGCCCTTTGCCAATATATCCTTGCCAGAGATGCTAAATACGGGAATTGGCCATTGAGTTGGCAAGTCTTTTTGGGCCTCAAAAAAGTCTGTTTTGTCAAAACTTGCCCCATGATCGCGTGCGATGGCTTGTGCAATCGCATTGGACCATCGCTGTGTTCCAATTTTGTATAAAGCGACGCGCGCCTGTTGTTGTGTTTCAACACCATTTAGTAGGTGATCTGCTAAATCATAGGCTTGCAATTGTTGCTGGTCACGCTTGGAGAGACGCAAATTCACAGCAAGATCGCCCCTTTCGGCTGGGGATAATTTGTTTGTCAAAACACTCAAGGCTGCCATGGGATCATTACCTGATTGCACGGCTTTAAATGTTTTCAACCGTTCAATATCAACGTGCGCAATATCCTTGGCTTTAGGCCATAGTAAAGCAAGAACTTGTGTTTCAAATATCATCCGGATAGCCGCATCGGCACGCGACAAGGATAAAATTTTTAAAAATTCACTACCAATACGCTCTTTCGATAGCTGATTAATCCCACCGCGATTATCGAAAATAGCAACAAGACCTTTTTCATCAAATCCATGTGCAAAGCGAGCAGAAAATCTAAAAAATCGCAATATTCGGAGATAATCTTCCCTTATCCGCTGAACTGGATCTCCGATAAATCGAACATACCCGCTTTGCAAATCCTCATAACCGCCTACCGGATCCAAAATCTCACCATCGACAGAAACATAAAGCGCATTGATAGTGAAATCCCGACGTCTCGCATCTTCGGCCCAATCATCGGTATACGAGATGGTTGCGCGCCGACCATCTGTCGTTACATCCCGTCTAAGTGTGGTAATTTCTACCGACTGATTATTTTTCAATATTGCTGTTACGGTGCCGTGCTCTATTCCAGTTGGTATCGCATTGAAGCCGGCGCTTGCTAAGCTTTCCATTACTGTCTCGGGTTTTAAGCTCGTCGCAACATCAATGTCGTGGGGAGCTATTCCCAATAAACTGTCACGCACGCACCCGCCGACAAAACGCATACAAGGTTGCGGAGATTCGGCTTTACTCAAGTGATGACATAAAGACAATAAATCCTGGTTTTGCATCCACTCAAATGAAGAAATTTCTTTTTTCGTCAGCTGACGTATCATCTATATTTACCTATAAATTATCACATGAGTGCCTAACCGAAAAATCCATTATGATTTTGTTGTTCTAAAACCTAGAGATAGTCGCAATATAAATTGCTTCGTTACAATACGGCGTTTACGCGCTCGGCAAGAGAGTTCAAAATCCCCGCTGTTAATCCCCATATGTGATAGTTTCCGTAGGGCAGCGAAAACATGTTATACTCAACGCCATTATGAGATTTTTGAATAGTTGTATGATTATTCATATCAATAATAAAACTAAGGGGCACTTCAAAAATTTCGTCCACCTCTCGCGGACAGGCAACGAAATTCGCTTTCGGATCGACCAATCCCAAAAAAGGTGTGACGCTAAAGCCCATGCCCCCTACGTGAATTCCAACATCCCCTATCACATCAATATATTCGGCGCTAATACCAACCTCTTCTTGTGTTTCCCGGCGCGCGGTAAATTCAAGACTTGGGTCATCATCATGAACCTTCCCCCCAGGGAAGCTGACTTGCCCTGCATGAGAAGGCATATCAGGAGAACGAACGGTCAGTAAAACTGTAGGCTCGGCACGCAAAACAACAGGGATCATCACCGCCGCTATCTTGCGTGCTTTATAACGATCTAGAAATTGGTCTTGACCTTTTAGATGAGGATTAATTTCCAAAAACAACTCTCGCGTATTGCGAAGAGAAGGAGTATCCAACGCTGTTCTTAAAAGGCCGGGCCACTCAACTTGTGCGAGGGAGAGGCGATCATCCGATTTTATCATTTTATTGCCCTTCCTCAAAAATATCTGCCGCTAAAGCAAACGGGAAGTAATGCCCTTGTGAAACAACACCGAACCATTCTTGGCCTTCTATCTCACGAACCTTTCCTAACTCCACAAGCTCATAGAAAACTGGCCGCGCAATTTTAGCCTCAAGGCCACCTCTCACCATAATATATGGGGCCTGATCATTGCCTTTAGCAGATTTTCTATAAACAATCGGGTGATGCGTACCAGCAATAATCTGGTCGCCGACATTGGTTGTAAAAATAAGCTTTTGTTGTTCTAACTCATGTTCAACAGTACACAGAACAGCAACAAAAGGAGCATCTTCAATTTTAATACCTAATTTTTCGACGGGCGTTACCAGAAAAAAATTATCATTCTCTTTTTTTAAAACGCCAGAAAAAAGCTTGACCAGTCTGGCTCGCCCAATCGGCGTCCCTTCATAATACCATGTCCCGTCGGCCCCAATCAGCATATTTATGTCTCCACAAAAAGGAGGATCCCATAAATGGACGGGTGGCAAGGATGAAGACTGCTTCTCCTCACCTTCACCTGGCGTGGAATGATCTGTTAATTGACTGGCATATCGCATTAAATCTGTCATGGGTGCTATATAGGCGCATTTTTATCAGATGCGAAGCGTCAATATGAAGAGTGCAAACCCTCTATATATCAGCACAAATGCAAGCACGTGCCTGGTAGATAGAAAAAACCGACAGATTACACAATCTGCCGGTTTCAAATCTAATCGAAATCATAAACAAGCTTATTGGTTGGCTCCCTCACATGCGAGGCAACGCATATAAAGATGATTTGGATCATCAAAGCTTGATAAAAATTTGGCTTGTTCATCAAACGCTTTCACAACTTGGCCAACACCTGAATTGTGGTGGCGCGCTAATGATTGATCCAGACCCGTGGCCTTGACAGTAGATGCCGCTGCACCGCTAAAAAATTTCTCAAGAGCAGTTCGGCGATCTTCAAACCGTGTCACTTGATAGTCATTCAAATTGGCTTTTGTGGCGGCTGATGCAATCGCATCCTCGAGATTACCCAATTTATCCACCAATTTGAGTTCTAAAGCTTTTTCGCCTGTCCAGATACGACCCTGGCCAACACTATCCACATAATCGCGTTCAAGACCGCGCCCGTCAGCAACAATTTTTAAGAAACTCTCATATCCATGTTCTGTGGATAATTGCAGCGCCTGCGCAGTCGTATCAGGAAGCGCCCCAATGCCTGTTCCCAAAATCGCCGCCTGAGAGGTTGTGCCAACACCATCGGTTGTCACTCCAATTTCAGACGCCAAGTTTTCAAATGTCGTAAAAGCCGCAAAAATACCGATCGAACCGGTAATTGTTGTTGGGGCGGCCCAAATCTCATCCGCCGGTGCAGAGACCAGATATCCACCAGATGCAGCAAGTGACCCCATGGAAACAATAACCGGTTTTCCTGCATCTTTTACTTCTAGAATTGCATCATGAATAACCTCAGAAGCATACGCAGATCCACCAGGACTATCCACACGCAAAACCAATGCTTTGACACTATCATCTTTGCGCGCCTTCTTTAGGTACTTAACAATAGAATTGCTGCCCGCCACAGAACCAACCTGTGTTTCTCCGGGCATAATTGTACCAGCAACAGTCACAACAGCGATCTTGTTTTCGCCACCGTCGGCCTTGGTTGGGGTATTTAACGAGCGAAGATATTTTGAGAAACTGACATATTTAAAGTCGCGCTTCTTATCACCCTCACCAAAGATATCGATCAGGTATTTTCTGATCTTGGAAGGCATCATCACCTGATCAACAAAACCCAAATCTTTTGCAGCACCAGTATTATCGCCTTTATAACGCTGCATAATAACATTATATTGATCCGCAAACTGATGCACAGTGGCGACATCAATGCCACGGCTCTCGGCGACATCATTTATATAGCGATCCCATAACGAACTTACAAATTCGAGATTAGCCGTCTTGGCTTCTGGCGACATATCATCACGCAATTGTGGTTCTACAGCTGCTTTGTAAGTCCCAACTCGAAAAACATGACTAGTCACCTTAAGTTTTTCTAGCAGCGACTTGTAATAATTTCGGTAGACGCCGTAACCATAAATGGAGAGACCGCCACTTTTGTTTAAGAGAATTTCATCGGCATGCGAGGCAATAAGATATTGAGTCTGTCCATAGAAATTACCCACAGAATAGACTTTTTTGTCAGCTTCTTTAAACGCTTCGATTTCATCAATTAAGGCATAGGCTTTACTGGTGCCGGAAATAACAACTTGATCAAGATCAATCACCATCGCCTTGATCTTATCATCTTTTTTCGCTGCCCGAATGGTCTTAATTGCATCGGATAATGCGATTTGTGAGGGGTCCGTGCCGCCTAAAGTCTGCTGAAGCACAACACCAAAATTATCCTGCTCTGGCGCAGTCTCTGTTATTATACCCTTTGGATTAAATAAGAATGCTGATCCTTGTTCAATCGTGACACTAGCAGAATCATTACTCGCATTCATACTCCCCGAGAAACCGGAGAAAAGACCAATAATCATCAAAAGCAAAAACAGACCTATCAAGCCCTGTAACAAAAGGAGAAAACCAATAATCAGCTTTCCAAATCCCTTAATAAATCCCCAGATACTCATATTATTAATGCTATTTTGACGTGTAACGCTCGATCTGTTGTGATTAAAATCAGATGATTGCCCATTAATTCCACTGTCTGACACAAACTACCCCTTTTGGTTAGCAATTTTAAATTTACCTAAAACTCGCCAAATATAACGAGATGAAAACCTTAATAATAACTGCAATGATATTCGAGTAATCCCTTAAATGATACGTCTGTCAATCCAAGTGATTTTTCTTCGAAACTAACAGTAAATATTATACATAATGATAACGCATATGTTGCCTACGAAAACATGAGGATATCAATAGATTTGGGACCGTCGAGGTCAAATTGAGTAAAATTCGTCCAAAGGCCTTATTTTAAAGGTAAACTGTTCCCTTTTTACCATGAAGATATGGTATCGAATAGAGCAGAAAATTAATTCGAGCCTGATAGACGAATCCTCTAAGAGTGGGTTCGATATTTAAAGATACACTGTTAGCGCTTTAATTAGTCATGGAACGGCAGCAATATTTAGCAGCAGCCAACAATATGAAGTATAGGTAGACAATGAACGAAACTGACATTCTCAAAGATTTTGATGCTCTATCAGAAAAAATGGGGAAAGCTAGAACGGCGCTCGGCGAAATTATTTTTGGGCAAGAGGATGTTTTAACACTATCACTCACGGCACTTGCTGCTGGTGGCCATGCTCTTCTTGTCGGGGCACCTGGTCTTGCGAAAACCCTTCTAGTTAATTCTATTGGGGAAATTTTAGGGCTTAGCGCCAAACGGGTCCAATTCACACCAGACTTAATGCCTGGCGATATCCTCGGCTCTGAAGTTCTCGAAGAAGGAGAAGATGGCAAAAGAAGCTTCCGATTTGTTCCAGGGCCGATATTTTGCCAAATGCTCATGGCAGATGAGATCAATCGTGCCAGTCCGCGTACTCAATCAGCTCTCTTGCAAGCGATGCAAGAGCGTTTTGTCACCATTGCCGGTGAGCGCCATGACCTACCTGTCCCCTTTCATGTTTTGGCGACCCAGAACCCAATCGAACAGGAGGGAACCTACCCCCTTCCCGAAGCTCAGCTCGATCGATTTTTAATGCAGATCGATGTCCCCTTTCCCGATGAAGCCTCAGAAAGGCGCATGCTGGCTGCGACAACCTCTGGCGCACAGCCCATCATCGAAAAAGTACTAAACGGCAACGAACTGCTGAAAGTTCAGGAAATGGTTCAAAAAATGCCGATCGGCGATCAGATCGTTGACGCTATCTTGAAATTAGTGCGCTCGGCCAGACCCGGAGAAGATGCCAATGACCGCGTTAACAATCTTGTTGCCTGGGGGCCAGGTCCGAGAGCCTCGCAAGCCCTTTCGCTCACGGTAAGAGCTCTCGCCTTAATCGAAGGGCGCATGGCCCCTTCTCTTGATGATGTTCATCGTCTTGCGGGACCCGTCTTAAAACACCGTATGTCACTCAATTTTTCTGCTCGATCAGAAGGCATCAACATTGATGGTTTCATCAAAGAGCTAAGTCAAGAAAACGGATAAAAGCCAGTATTGCCTGCCCATTATGCCCCTCACGCGTGAAACAAACCAAAAGAAATCGGATAAACAGCTCGCTGTACAGCGGGATTCAGAATCGCTTGCGGCGCTCTTTCCTGCATTACTTGTTGAAGCGCAAAAGCTTGCGCAAACAATTACTAGCGGGGCTCATGGGCGCCGCGAGGCGGGACAGGGAGAAGCTTTTTGGCAACATCGTCCTTATACTTTTGGCGATGCCGTATCCGATATTGACTGGAGACAGTCGGCCAGGGCGGCAGATAAGCTTTATATTCGGCAAAATGAATGGGAAGCAGCCAATGCCGTCTGGTTATGGCGTGATCCCTCTGCCTCCATGAGCTATCAATCCGATGTGGCTTTTGACGAAAAAAGCTATCGTGCAACAGTATTAGCTCTGGCGCTATCAACACTTTTATCAAAGGGTGGAGAACGAATTGGCGTTCTTGGATCTGACAAGCATATAGGTGCAAGCTCTCGCCTTTTTCACGGTCGCGGCGCCCCCAAAAAAGTCCTCGAAAACCTCAATCATAATTTTGGGAGGCAAATCAGCATAATTCCTAATGGGGAAAATTTACGTCCGGGTCATCAAGTAGTTTTGATCAGTGACTTTTTCATGGAACCCGATGCCATAAGCCAAGCGATTGATTTTGCCGTTGCAAAAGGTGCTAAAGGTATTCTTTGTCAAATCCTGGACCCAGCAGAAAAAACCTTCCCATTCAAAGGACGCACGGAGTTTTTGGATGTAGAGTCTGATGCCAGTCTGTTATTTGGCAGTGCCAGGTCCATTCGCAAAGACTATAACGAAGCTTTTTCCCAGCATCAACGAGCAATCAAGACTATCAGTGAGCATGCAGGATGGCCACTTTTCACTCATTACACTGATAAGCCTGCGCGGGACGCTCTATTGTTCTTGGTCAACATACTCAGCGAAGACATGAGGGGATAAGCGCATATGTCCTTTGGCTCGCTTGGTTTTTTATCACCACTCATATTGGTAGCTCTTCTCGGCCTGCCTTTAATTTGGTGGTTGTTACGCGCGACGCCGCCTGCTCCAACCAGAGTTCGCTTTCCAGCTTTCATCTTACTTAATAAAATCAACAATCAAGAGGAAACACCTGATCGCACGCCCTGGTGGCTTTTATTGTTACGGCTGTTTCTCGCTGCCTGTATCATCATTGGCCTTGCGGGACCGATTTTAAATTCTCCTGAAGTCGCGGAAAATGACGGCCCCATTGTTTTGATTGTCGATAATAGTTATGCGGCCGCACCGGGATGGAGATTACGCGAAACCGCCATTAATCGTGCCGCAGAACAAGCCCGCCAAAGCAATCGACCTCTCTTTGCTATAACAACAACCCCGCCCTATCCCGTAGGCACTCCTTCACTATTTGGCCCGCTGGAGCCAGAAGATTTACGATCCTTAAGCGATCAACTGCGCCCCGTACCCTTTGCCGCGGACCGGCGCCTTAGTACACAGATGTTATTGCAACTTGATGAGCGGTTAGCGCTCCCCGAAGGGGCGGCGAAAACCACCAATAATCAACCGAACTTCATCTGGTTAGGTGATAACCACAGCGCTTTTGATAAAACCAATGATCAAATTTTTCTGGATGCTCTCAAACAACGGGGACCAGTCACCCTTCTCACAGATCAAACGCGCCCAGTATTTGCCGTTCACAAAGCCAGTGCAGAAGACATCACTTCTTATGCTCTGGACCCGGATAATGAAACCACAAGATCTCCGACTTTAGAGGGAGGCAATGACAATAGAGCTGATCTCCCTGCCCCCATCTCTTCATCGAATAACCTGAATGCAAATTTAAACACACTCTATTTTACGGTTCGCCGTCTTGAAGGCCGAGGCACATGGGATGGTGAAATCGTTGCCCTCGCCCGGGATGGACGAGAACTCGATCGTGCCCCCGTCCAGTTTGGGAATGGTGAAACAAAAACAGTTTCACAAATCAATCTTCCCATCGCTTTACAAAACCTATTGGCTTCTGTCCGCATTGAGACAGTTCGCTCAAGCGCGGCGGTTTGGCTCGCAGATGCGAGAGATCGGCGCGCCCTGATCGGATTGCAACACCTTGAAGAAGATCAAACTTCGACATTACTATCCGGAAATCATTATATTCATCAAGCCCTCTCACCCTTTGCGCAGTTTCAGTATGGCGATATTTCCGCGCTTGTTGAGGCCGATGTTTCTGTTATCATTTTAAATGATGTCGGTCGTATGCGCGAAAAAGATGTATCAGAGTTGACCAATTGGGTAAAAAAAGGGGGCGTACTCGTTCGTTTTTCCGGCCCTAATCTTGCTGATGCTGCGCTAGAGAGTCAACCGCCATTATTACCGATAGAACTGCGCAAAGGGGAGCGCGCATTTGGCGGTGCATTAACATGGGATACCCCTCAACCTCTTGGTGAGTTCAGCTCTGATGGTCCTTTCTCGGACTTAATTGTACCGGATGATATTTTTGTCCGCCAACAAGTTCTAGCACAGCCCGGCGGTATTACATCTGAAAGAACATGGGCCAGCCTTCAAGATGGCACACCTTTAGTGACGGGCAACACTAACGGGAATGGATTAATCGTATTGTTTCACATTACAGCAACACCGATCTGGTCAGATTTACCTTTATCAGAAGTTTTTATCGACATGCTTCGCAAGCTTACTTTCCTCTCCGCATTAGCACCGGAAAGTCTGGATGATACTCTTAACGATCAAAACCAAACTCGCTATGCGCCATTGCGAATATTAGATGGATATGGACAATTGCAAACTCCGGCAACGACCCTATCGGGCATTACTATTGTTGAAGCCAGTGCGGCTGCAACCCCGCTCTCTCCACCTGGCCTATATGGGGCAAATGAGACCCCGCTAACAATCAACACCGTTTCAGCGCAAACCTCATTTAAGAATCTCTCCCTAAATGCAATCACAGCCGCGCCCTATACTGAAAAATCACCCAATTACCTCTGGGTTTATTTCTTCATTATAGCGCTTTTTGCTTTTTTGGTCGACATGATTGCCTCTCTCTATCTCGCAGGTAAGCTTACACAGCGCAAAAATACCGTACGAAACAAACTAACCAATTCAAAACTTGCCGCCACGATTGGCTTTATAATCCTGGCTTTTACAGCAAGCATTGTGATTCATCCTGTAAAAACTTCTGCGCAAACCACAGCAAATGAAAAAACCTCAAAGCCACTCGATCCACCAATTGATGAACGCATCATTGATGCTACCTTAAAAACTCGTTTTGCTTACGTTATCACGGGCAACAAAAAAACTGACTCAACCTCCGAAATTGGATTAACCGCGCTTAGTCAGGAACTCTCGCGTAGAACAACGGTATCGCCCGCAGCACCTGTTGGAATTGATTTATACAATGATGATTTTTCCGTCTATCCCCTTCTCTATTGGCCGATAGAAGCCAATGCAGAAACCCTACCAGATATTGTTCTTTCCCAAGTTGAAAATTATATGCGCCTTGGCGGCCTAATCATTTTTGATACCAAAGACGAAGAGCGCGTTTTATCAGGCAGAGAAACACCGGAAGCGGCAAATTTACGGCGCCTTTTAAGCCGCATCAATGTACCCCCGCTGGTACAAGCCATTTCAACACATGTTTTTTATCGCTCATACTATCTATTACCAGAGCTGCGCGGGCGTACTGGGTTTCATCCCGTTTGGGTGGCCAGAACCTCTTCGGTCAATGATGGTGTAACCTCCCTGATTATTGGTGGGCGTGACTGGGCCGGTGCATGGGCGCGCTCTAGCGAAGGCATTCCTTTAAAGCCGATCGTCAACAATCAGTATAACAACGGCGAACGCGCAAGAGAAATGGCTTATCGTACAGGCATCAATATCGCAATGGTAGCATTTACAGGCAATTATAAAACCGACCAGGTACACGCGAAAATCTTACTTGAACGATTGGGTGAGACAAGCCCATGAAATCACAAATTATTTTTGATCCTCTTCTTCCTCTTTGGGCACTCGGTTTCGTGATAACCAGCGCGATCATTGTGGCATTGGTTTTTATCTGGCGCAGTCCCCAAAGTGGAATCTTCAGAACTTTGGCACTCGCTTCTATGTTAGCGGTTCTTTTTAATCCGCAATTACAAACCAATGATGAATCCCCTCTTGATGACATTGTTCTGGTTTTGATTGATCAGTCGATGAGCCAAACGCTTGACAATCGTATCGCTGTGAGTCGGCAAATTTCGAACGCTCTCAATCAACGTCTTAATCAACTTGAAAACATTGAAGTTCGCGAAATTCCAATTGAAGGCACGCAAGAAACATTGATTTTGGATGCACTTCGCAGCGCTCTAGCCGATGCCCCACGCGCACAACTGGCAGCTTTATTTCTTGTAACTGACGGTCAAGCCAGCGATATCCCTTTAAATGAAAATAATGAAGCCCAACTGGGCAATATGGGCGGATTAATACCCGCCCATATGCCTCTACATGTGCTTTTGACAGGGCGAGAAAATGAGACGGATCGGCGCATCAAACTACTAAACGCACCGCGTTATGGCATTGTGCGAGAGAGCGTACGCGTCTCTTTTCGCGTTGAAGATATTGGCCCTAATGAAAAACCGCTAGATATACAACAAAATGTCCCAGTCAGCTTGAAAGTGGACGGTGTAGAAATTCTCAATCAAGCCGTGCCTGTTGGTCAAAATGTTGGTTTCGACGTTCCTCTGGATCGCCCGGGGCAACTCATTATCGAGTTATCAGCGGCGACGAAACAAGGCGAGTTAAGCCCTTTAAACAACACCGCTGTACTTCCGATAACTGCAGTACGTGATCGCTTGCGCGTCTTATTAATTTCCGGCGAACCCAATCCCGGAGAACGCGTATGGCGAAACCTGTTGAAGTCAGATCCTTCTATCGACCTTGTGCATTTTACGATTTTAAGAACTGCGGATAAATTCGACTCAGCATCCTCCAACGAGCTTGCTCTCATCCCCTTCCCCACCAATGAACTCTTTATTGAGAAATTAAAAGAATTCGACTTGATCATTTTTGATCGGTATACGTGGCGAAATGTTCTAAAATCTTATCACTTTGATAATATAGCCCGGTTTGTTGAAGAAGGTGGGGCCATGCTGGTTGCCTCTGGTCCGGAGTATAATGGCCGTTTAAGTCTTGCCCGCAGACGAACTATCTCTTGGTTGTTACCCGCCTTACCCAAAACCGGAACGATAGATAAAGCGTTCCGCCCGGCATTGACACAAGCAGGAAGACGCCATCCAGTTACGGCCAATTTACCAGAGCAAGGCTTTTGGGGACGTTGGTTGCGCACCATTCCGACGACACTGAAAACTGGCATATCCTTGCTTTCTGGCGCAGATGATCATCCGATTTTAATTCTTGACCGCATTGGAGAAGGCCGCATTGGCATGATCCAGTCTGATCATATCTGGTTATGGTCAAGAGGGTTTGATGGCGGTGGACCTCATGCTGAGTTGTTACGCCGGACCGCTCATTGGCTCATGAAAGAACCGCAACTGGAAGAGGAGCGATTATCCCTAACTGCCGATAAAAATAATTTGATCATCGAGCGGCGCACACTTAGCGATTCGCCATCGGCGACCACGCTCACCTTGCCCGACGGCACACAAAGATTGGTCGAAATGCAAAAGGCCGATACGGGCGCGTTTCGTGCGGTCATATCTGATTTACCCCCTGGGCTTTACCGCGCGAGTGCAGACGAACTCTTCGCGGTCGGGGCCATTGGGCTTGCGGGTGCACCGGAGTTAAAAAATATCGTATCCGATCAACGTAAAGTTTTGCCATTGGTCCAACAATCAGGAGGCGGCATTTTTGCGCCCAGACAAACCAGTGAAACAATCAAACTTCCCGCTATTCGCCCGCTCACCTTTAACGGGCAATCAAGCAATGATGAACAAAAAACCCGCGCTGGGCCCGGTTGGGCAGGCATTACCCGCAATCATAGCGTGCAGATAGAGGGCACGCACGCACGCGCCCTCACATCGCCGTGGGTTTGGCTGTTTTTGATAGCCCTGATGATCGGATTAGCCTGGGCCTTGGAAAGCCGCCCGGCTGCTCAATTGAAAAAAATCTAGAGCAAATCTTGAATTGACAAGAAACATAAAGTTGTTCTGGTTATGGTATTTCAATAGGCTGTATATTTGTCGCATTTTTATTAGATTATGAGAGGCTGATCGAAAAATATCCCTACACAGACGGCGATAACAGTTTGGATGTCCGGCGCGCCGTGTACATAAGGATGCATTGGTACCGGACATGAAGAAAAAGGCGCATGCATGTGTATAGAATAAACTTAAATGCTTATCCCTTTGCTTCCGGTTAGATCAACATATTGTATGTCACCGGGTTT
>CAYZLR010000049.1:0-25471 GCA_964479275.1 uncultured Caulobacterales bacterium | reverse complement strand
AACAGAATCATAAGTCGCTGAAATCACTCAATTGTAATTTTGAATTGGGCTCTCAGCAGCCTGTTAAGTAAATCCTATCGCCCAAGCTTTATTGTAATCCTGAAGATAAGGCCTGAGCAATAGCAGTCTGTACCCGGATTTGATCTTTGAAAGACAAAGATAAGACCGGCATACATGTCTTGTTGACATCCACAATATAAATTCTGCCATCACGTTTGTCCCGCATGACATCTATTGCCCCAAAGTCCAGTTTAATTTCTTTGCAAAATTGAAGGATTTTTGCATTTTCTTCGGCGCTGAAAGCATCATTCGCATCTAGAATGTCAACATGCAAATAGGTTGTACCGAAGCGATCCTGAACATCTTTATATTTGTGATACACCACCGGTACGCGGCCCAAAGCGTAAGCCACGCGAATATCTTCCGATTGTCCCTCAGTAAAGGTGCTGTCAACAAGGCGTTGATAAACATATTCAGAAGAAACCTCACTGGCCGGTATGGGACAATCGATTTCTATGCCGTCATGGGTCCCGTTTTTTTCTGATTTTCGAATAGCTCTGCCCGTATAAACGGTGGGGTCGATTTCAAGATCATAACCAAAGACATTTTTAAAAATCTTGGCAACATTCGATTTGCTAATATCATTAATTTGGTTGTTCACGATTTTTCTTGTTGACTTCGCGGAAGCTGGAATATCAGGTTCTGAGGAATAGGTATCGTCTTCAAAAACAAAAACAACATCGGCTTCACTGGCATCGGAGATTGTCTTTAAGCCTGCGAGTTGAACAACGATCCATATATTATACCAAGGTGCAGCATTTTGCGGGTGGAAAGCAATTGTTCCCGTTGAGTTAGAACCTTTCGCAATGCGCGAGAGGCGCAAACCTACGAGATAGGCATATAGCCGCGTAACGGCAAAAACGCTTCTTAAAAAGGAGCGATTGACGGGAATAACCCTTGACGGGTCCCCAACACGTATTTCCTTCGGGCTGATGTCAATATTATCAAAATAACCGAGCGTTCTATAAAAAGTCGGGAAGTTTTTTTGTAAAAATGCCATAGCCTGCACACGGGTTGAAGTTACGTTAAAACAAAGTTCAAGTTCGTTATTCGAGATGCGCCGAATCCAACATATGCTAGCGGCATTCATGTTTTATTTTAGCTCTAATAATAGATTCCACATATTACGCATCTCTGCAAATCAAATATCGGAGAGCCTTGAAATGGTTCAAATTCTCTAAAAAGTGAGCAATGTTTGAGCTCAGATACGACACCTGCCCCTGATTCACGGCTGTTTGTATCGGTATTTCATGATGTTTGAACAGTTTTTAAGGAGGCTGGGTATTTTTTTCTCCATTTTGGCCCTAAAAAACATGAAAAAATACCTGTGCATGGTTTTTTTGAGCGCTCCTTAGCTTTGAGTTGTTTTGCGCGAAACCGCAGTAATCAGTCTGAGTGGCGGGGGGGCGCGGATGTGCCTTTGTATTATGCTTAAGTATGGGGTCTTTATTTGAACGGTAGCAAACGGGAGGGCATCACCAATTATGGTTGAATTTATGCGGCTACACTACCGCGGTATTTGTGTTTGTGCGATTGGGGGAATGGCTGCCCATTGGCTTTCTGGGCATTATAATACCCCGGCCATGCTTTTGGCGCTACTCCTTGGATTGGCGGTGCATTTTCTTTATGAAGATGAAACCATAGCGCTCGGCATAGACTATGTTGCGAAAAATATCTTGCGCATTGGCGTAGGCTTATTAGGGCTGAGAATTGTTTTTGGGGATGTTGTACAAGGAGGCTGGTCCGGGCCAATCATTGTAATCATTGCCATGCTGGCAACTTTTGTGGCAGGTGCCTTTTGTTCCCGATTTTTTGGATCGAGCCAGATTTTTGCTTGGCTCAGTGCCGGCGCAGTTGCCGTTTGTGGTGTCTCTGCGGCTATTGCGATTTGTTCAGTCTTGCCAAAACGAAAACAGGGCGATGAAGAACTTGCGGTGGTTATTATCAGTGTGACGGCATTGAGCACGATAGCAATGATAATTTATCCGTTAGTAGCCTCGGCGCTGTCATTTGATGATCAGCAAGCGGGTATATTTATTGGCGGAACCATACATGATGTCGCGCAGGTTGTCGGGGCTGGCTATTCGATTTCTGACGAATCAGGTGATATTGCAACCTATATAAAATTGATGCGAGTCGCATTATTGTTACCCATTGTCCTGCTGATTGGCGCAATGAACCGCCAAGAAGCTGGCGAGGAAAAACGTCCGCCACTTGTGCCGTTATTTTTGGTCGTTTTTATCGCACTTGCAGGTTTGAATTCGTTCAATTTGATCCCCACGGTTTTGAGTGAGATTGGAATATCCGCATCACGGGCCATGCTGGTGATGTCTATTTTTGCGATTGGTGTAAAATCTCAACTTAAGGATATTTTTAAAGTCGGACCCCGTCCATTTCTATTGGTGCTTATTGAAACATTTGTTATGGCATTTGTAGTAATTGCGGGATTGGTAATCTTATGACTTCGACACTAGATGGACGCACTCAAATCATTGATGGCAAAGCTGTGGCAGCCGCCATTAAGCAGCAAATCGCTGAAGGCGTAGAAACTTTTTTTCAAGACTTCAATGAAAAGCCTGGACTGACAGTGGTTGTGGTAGGGGACGATCCCGCTAGTGCTGCCTATGTTCGCAACAAAGCAAAAACAGCCACGGATCTAGGGTTTAGATCAACCAAGCTAGCGCTTAATGCGACAACCTCGCAGGAAAAATTAGTTAGTGTGATTGAAGAATTAAACAAAGATGACTCTGTTGACGGTATTTTGGTTCAATTGCCGCTACCAGAGCATATCAATGAAGCTGAAATTATAGAATTGATAACGCCTCAAAAAGATGTTGATGGATTTCATCCCATGAATTCGGGACGTCTGAGTGCTGGTGCTAACCAAGATGTACTGGCGCCTTGTACACCGGCGGGCTGCATTGTCTTGGCTAAATCGGCCTTGGGTGAAGATTTGTCAGGCTTGCATGTGGTGATTATTGGGCGATCAAATATTGTTGGTAAGCCTGCTGCGCAACTATTTTTGGCTGAAAATTGTACTGTTACAATTGCTCACAGTCGAACAAGAGGGATTGAGGCGGTGGCTAAGCAAGCTGATATTTTGCTCGTAGCGGTGGGGCGTCCTGAAATGGTTAAGGAACACTGGGTCAAACCGGGGGCCTGCGTTATCGATGTTGGCATCAACCGGGTGGGTGCGCCTGAAAGAGGTCAAGGCAAGTCAAAATTGGTCGGGGATGTTGATTATGAATCGGTTGCGAAAGTCGCCGGGTCTATCACGCCGGTCCCGGGCGGCGTTGGGCCAATGACAATAGCTATGTTGATGTCGAATACATTGAGGGCGGCTAGAGCTCGGCGTTTGAATTCATCAGGGGACTGAAAAAATAGTGACTGAATTAGAAGGCTTGACACTCTAACCCTAACTGCGTTGCCATTCAAACATTAAGAGCAATGTCTTTTGACGAGTCTGATTAAAATTATTATCTGATATAATGTAGAGGTAAGTTTTTTCCTCTGGTGTTTGTCTTACTGATAAACCTTCGAAATTATCGATTTGATGAAAAAGCCCAAACTTAGCCAGTTCATTTGTCTTTATTGTCTTTTTTGTATCCAGCTCAGCTGATGACAGGCGTATATGTAACCCTTCTTTTCGTGAAAAGTATCGCTCCAGAAAAAATACAGTTCCATTCAGGACATCAATTTCTGTAATATCGAATTTATCTGTTTTTTGAATTGAAAATAAGGTGAGTTCTTTTTTATCATTTTCCAATAGATTGAGAGAGAATCCAGGAATATTTTCAAGGCCATTTTTTTTAAGGCTGCGTTCTGCGATTGTTATAATATTGTTTTCATCAATATGAGCTACGCTTTCAAGAGATTTATTGGATCTCAAATAGGGGTAGGCTTTAAAATCGTAAATCTTCTGGGGCGGGGATAAGTCGCCACTCTCATTAAAATGATAAGCTTCAATGCGCGGGGTTCTTTCAAATGAAACTAGAACCTGATTTTTGAATACAGATAACCCTTCAGAGTCTGCATGGGATCTCTTAAAAGGAGCGCCTTGTTTGTTTTTCATGGCAGCCATTTTCGCATTTGAGACTGCTTGTAAATGCCCATCTTCAGAATAATCTATGTCAGCTTTCAACCAATGTGCTCGATCGGAAATTGCTAAAAGCGATTGGCCATCTGCACTAATATGTAATCCAGAAAAACCACCGAAATTTTCATGAGTTGAGGATAAAGATACGCCGCCGCGATAAATCAATGCGCCAGTCCTAAATGGCAGCTCAGGATTTTTGTCTAACCTGAATCTGTGAGCTTTGGAGGTGAGATTTATGTTTTGCCAGTCATTTGCAATTTGCTCCCCAATTGCCGCTGGTGTGATGAGCGTGAAAATTAGGAAAACCCAGAGTGTAATTTTTGTTTGAGGTTGAGTCATTTTTTAGTCTCAGTTGTTTCGATCATGGCTTTCCGGTAGAAGAGGTATCTTCAAAAAGTTCAGCAAGTTTATCGATCATGGCGCCCGCCAATTGGTCTGGATCAACAATTGTCAGTGCACGTTTATAATAACGGGTCACATCATGGCCAATGCCAATGGCTAATAATTCAACCGGTGAGCGGTTTTCTATTTCGTCAATCACATCACGCAAATGTCTTTCAAGATAGGCACCGCCATTGGTCGAAGAGGTGGTGTCATCGACCGGGGCACCATCAGAAATGACCATTAAAATGCGTCGTGATTCAGGGCGCCCAATCATACGATCATGTGCCCAGATCAATGCTTCACCATCAATATTTTCTTTTAATATTCCTTCCTTCATCATCAAGCCAAGAGATGTCCGTGTGCGCCGCCATGGAGCGTCAGCATTTTTATAAATGATATGGCGTAAATCATTTAACCGTCCTGGCTTGGCGGGACGATTTTCATGGACCCACTTTTCGCGTGCTTGCCCGCCTTTCCAGGCTTTAGTTGTAAAGCCAAGAATTTCAACTTTCACCGAACAACGCTCCAGCGTGCGCGCGAGTATATCGGCACATATGGCGGCAATGGTGATAGGACGCCCGCGCATTGAACCAGAATTATCGATTAACAAAGTGACCACTGTATCTCTAAATTCCTGATCTTTTTCCTGTTTAAACGAAAGTGGTTGCATCGGATCAATAACAATTCTTGCCAGCCGAGCGGCATCTAACACGCCTTCATCAAGATCAAACATCCAGCTGCGATTTTGCTGAGCCATGAGTTTGCGTTGCAGCTGATTGGCAAGGCGCGAGACGACCGTGTGAAAATTTTCAAGTTGCCGATCGAGAGTTCGGCGCAACCGCTCTAATTCCTCAGCATCACAAAGTTCGGTAGCATCTGCTGTTTCATCAAATTCTGTCGTATAGGGCTGATAAACCTCTCCCGTATCACCAGATTGAGGGTCATGACCAGATACAGCGCTAGCTTCTTGCGATGATAAGTCATCCTCTTCACTGGCTTGATCGAAGTCCTGATCGGCTAAATCTGCGTCTCCGTCGGGTGTGTCACCCCCCTCTGGCAATCCCTCTTCAGGTTGCTCGCTTGCAGGGTCGTTGTCTTGATCATCCGGTTTGTTATCATCCTCGGTTTGATCATTCTCCTCTTCACTTTCTTGTTCGCTCTCTTCTTGATCCCCTTCTGCTTCATCATCCAGATTGAGATCACGTATGACATCGCGCGCAAGACGAGCAAACGCGCTTTGATCTTCTAAATTCTCTATTTCGCTGAGCGCGTTAAAACTTGTTGAGGCTTTTTCGGTAAGTTCTCCAAGCCAATGTTCAATATGTGGTTTTGCAGAATCAGGAATCGCGCGGCCAGTGAGCCGTTCACGTAAGATTAGGGCTGCGACATCTGCAAGCGGTGTGGCGTCATGATCCGCATTATTATCATAAGATTTTTGCGCAAATGTCTGTTCGAGTGCGGCGGCTAAATTATCACCCACGCCTTGCATCGCTTTTGCTCCAATAGCATCAATGCGAGCATTTTCGAGCGCTGAAAAAACAATTTTTCCAGCGGGGTTTTTGGGCGACAAACGCAAATGCTCACTGGCGTTGTGGTGAGCGAGCCTCAGTGCTGCGCTGTCAGCTTCACCTCTCGTGATCGCAACTGTTTCTCGGTTAATGACCCGATCAGGAAGAGGGATGCGGGCAAGATTCCCAAGTACATGGGGTTTATCACCACCAAAACTGACTTCAACGTCTTCAGTGGCGGACAGCGCTTTGGTTGTATTGAGGAGCGCGCGTTTAAAGGACTCGCGGATTTCTTCGATTTTATTCATAGCAATCCATAGACTTGGTTTCCAGGCCTGTGCGGCTGTTTTACAGCGCAGATCATACCGATCTCTGAACCAAATCCCAATAGAAGATTTCAGCGCATAGAGTTAAACTGACGAAAAGTGATATTGTGTATTCAATGCCATGTCGGGCAAAGACAATAATTGATAATGATATCCCTCAAATCCATTTGACTTCAGAGCCACCATAATTAGGTGACCCAAGGCACCTCGGCAATTCAATTTGATGCGGAGGTGCTTGAGGCTTTTCACCTTAATAGCACTTTTTTAAAGGGGTTGATATCTGTCCAACAGCCAAGTTGAAACTCGTGATAGCGAGCGTTCGTATTTTCTTAGAACAGGCTATCGCGTGGTTCGCTGTCTGGATTATTCAATTTGTCTGCTGCGAGTTTTGCTTTTCTTACAAACTCTTTATTTGCTTGCGTGCGATTCCAGGCACGAACCCAGCTTCTTGGCCAAAAATGATCCGGCCACAAACGATATCGGCGTGTTAAGAAATTTTCGGATTTCACGCGGCGATTATTGTGTTTTCTGGAGGTTGGGTCAATGCTTGCGCTGTGCGCAATCATTGACGCTTCTGTGTCTACAATCTCTAAATCGCCAATATCGTGAGCAGGATGGATTAAATCACTCTCACCTTCAGAACGCTTTGGAAAAGATTGGGGTAAAGGCGTCGCCGCGCGTATAGGCATTTCTTGAGGTGACACTGAAGCGGTGGGGGCGTTAACAGGTGTCGTTGAATTTGTCGCAATAGAGTCAGGGCGTTGCTGAGGGGCAGGGCGCGGTTTGCTCGGTTGAGGGTCGTCTAAAGAAAATAATACCAAACTCTCTTCGATTTTTCGTTTACGCTCTAATTCTGGATCATAGATTTCATTGCTATCGACAGTGACAAACTGATTTGATTCATGAAATGGCTCCGCTACCATATAATCAGTGGGGGCACTGTACGTATTGCAAAAGTAGGCTGCAACTTTCGTAGGAGAGCTCTTGACTTGGAAAACTGGTTTTCCATCACTTTTGCGGGGCGTTTCAAGATTTTCTTCGCGAGGAGATGGCGTAAGGGAAGAAGCCAGATTATCATTGTTGATCGTAGCTGATTGTGCGTCTTCACTAATAATGTGAGCAACCCGGCCATCAAGAGGGTCCCCGCCTATTGAGGCTAGGTTTGCAGAAGGCTTTGCTGTCGAAACATTGGCGTTTTCTGTCTCTGTAGGAGTATGCTCGTCTGTCTTTTTGAGCACATTGTCAGTAGCAACACTTTCAGCTGCATCGCTGACAGCGTTTGTTAAATCTTTGTCTTGATCGCTGTTGAGTTTTGAATTGTCTGAACCGGTGGCCCGCTCCTGTTTCTTGGAGGGAGCTTCGCTATTAGCAGATATATCCTCTCTAGAAGTGGAGGCGTCAGTTTCATTTGCCTTAGTGGGGCTATCTTCAAAGTTATCGCTGAGTAGGTTTTGCAACTCCTTTGCGGCCGATGGTGTCGGCTCATCATCAATTTTTGTGTTTGATAGACCCAATTTGCTGCGTCTTGCAGCCAACTCATTGCGAAGAGCGTCTTTGCCTTTTTTCTTTGCCAGTATCGCGGCTTTGCGACGGGCACGTTCAACAGTTGATACTGATTTCTTCTCCGTGACTTCTGATGAGGCTTCGGGAGTTACTTTCTCATCTCTAGGTTCTTGCGTCTGGTTTGATACTTCTGGTTCGGGTTGTGCGCTTCGAAGTGCGGCTGGTTTTCCTGTGCGGAATAAATCGCTGAGCTGTGCAGAACTTAAGTCATCGAGGTCAAGGAGTTGACGCACATGGTTTACCATTACCGGGCGAAAGTCAGTGAGATCGCCAACTTTTGAGAGGTGATTTCCTTGTGCTGCGCTAAACCCCAACCCCCTCAGAGCGGAAAGTGAGGCCTGATCTTCAACACCCACAGCAGTAATGGAGGCGTTCGAATCGTTGGCAATGTCGAGCAACTCAGAAATCGCACTCAGCCCCGGTCCCCTTACAGTTCTTGCAAACCGTAAGATTGCGGCCCCGCCGGTTTTAATTTCGTCAAACGGAAAAGGCTCAACATTCCTTAAGAACTCATTGGCGCGTCCACGCACCTCAATGGCAAGACGTGCCCCAGTTTTTCGCAACGTTTCAAATTGCTCTAGGGCATGATCCCTATCCATAGTTACTGGTGGCATTGGACATTCGAGCGTTACTGCATCCGCCGGGAAGTCGTGTTTTCTAAGTAAGACCGTTAAATGCGAAGCAATTACCTCGTCACTCAAATCTGACAAAGCCAGATTAATCGAAAACCCAGGGCCGTAATTTCCACGCCATTTCAAATAATGGGTCATCGCTTCATCAAGAACATAGCGGGATAATTCACTCATCCGCCCCTGGGATTCAAAAAAGGAGATAAAAGCACCAGGTGGCAGTACACCAAGAGAGGCGTGTCTCCAGCGCACAAAGGTTTCCATGCGCGAAAGGGCGCCGTTGCCGAGATCGAATATAGGCTGAAACAGCACTTCGAAGTCCCGGTTGCTCAAGGCTTGATCAATGTCAATATTTGAGAGTCTGACAGCCTGCGCGCCCATTTTTTGATCTTCCTCCGGTAAGGGGGGTAGCCCCTTTGATTTGCCCTGCATCCGCTATTTTGCTGACGAAGTGTTAATGCACGCTAAACACATGAAGGATTCTATTATGAAAAAACTTGAATCCAGTAGCATTGTGTGAGCTGATTTGGGCGAATCGCACAAGAGCGAAATGAATTTTTAGGCGAATTATTCGCATAAATGTAATGTAGTAACAAAAACCAAGCCTGAGCAGTGATCAAAAATCAAATTGTTCCCTAAGAATGCGTTCTTCCAGGGATTGCCCCTCATCAAAAAGAAGTTTCATTTTAATGTCGCGATTTTCGGTTGTTTCAACGCTAACCACGTCGCGAACTTCAAAATTGTCTGCGACGGCAGAAACAGGGCGATGTGTGCCAGCGAGAACATCAATGCGCACATGGGCATGATGAGGAAGCAGTGCGCCTTTCCAGCGTCGTGGGCGAAAGGCACTGATCGGCGTCAAAGCGAGCATGCGCGCATCAAGGGGGAGAATGGGACCATGCGCTGACAAATTATACGCAGTTGATCCCGCGGGAGTTGCGATTAAAATCCCATCACATGTAAGATTTTCCATCCTGACTTTATGATTCACTGATATTTTTAACCGAGCACTTTGGCGCGTTTGACGATAAAGCGAGACTTCATTGATCGCCATTTCCTCAATAATTTTGCCATTTATGGTTTCTGCGCGCATTAATAACGGATGAATGATCGCGCTTTCTGCTCGCTCAATTCGCTTGATTAAATCTTCTTGATCATATGCGTTCATTAAGAACCCGACCGTCCCCCGATTGAGGCCGTATACAGGCTTAGATTTGTATATGTTAGCGCGCAAAACATCCAGCATCAGGCCATCGCCGCCAACAGCAACAATGATATCAGCGTCCTCAGGGGAGACATGCCCATACTTTGAACGCAACCGTTCTCCCGCTTCAATAGCATCAGGTTGTTTACCAATTTGAATCGAAAGTTTCATGGGCGTATCTTTTTATTTGCATCACACCGCTAGGATGATTGATCGCATATTGTTTTTTCATGCCTTGAGAGCTTAAAGCACCTTTGCATCAAATGGAATCGAGGAGGTGCTTTAAGTTATTGTTTTGTCCATTTCCGTGCGCTCAACCGGTAGCCACTTGATCTGGAGATGCTTTAAATTATCTTATAACCCGAATGAGATAAAGCGCGGGATGTCGTGGCTGCTAGTTTTGCCCTGAAATGTTACAGTTTTTTTAGGGTGCATAGCAATATATTGCGTTATCAGATAAAGACGATCCGTGAATTTCGCATCCAGCATTGCGAGAAAACCCTGATTGGGACTCTCGCGAAGGTTTTGCGTCAATTTCTCTCTATTATCTTGGCGCAATATCAAGAGATAAAAAACACGCGTTTGGTATCTTTATATTATGCTATATGATCGTGTTTATGGCTTGGCTTTTCTTTCGGTATGGGAGCCGGAATGATGATTTGAAAAGTTGCTCCGGTATCGTCAGATTTTTCGAGTGTGAAATCACCGCCATGGGCTTTCATAATCTCTGAGGTAATCGCAATGCCAAGGCCTGAACCACCAGCTTTGTGTGATCCTTTAAAAGGCTCTAGCAAAAACTCTTTTGCGCTATCGGGAAGGCCTGGTCCGTTATCAGCAATTTCAATGATTGTTAGAGGCTGTAATCGGTTTTCATCCACTCGTGCACTGACGGTGATTACATTATCGCATTCGGTGCATGCAATAGGATCTTCAGTGTTTTTCGTCTTGAGATCATCGGGACTTAAAGCTTCAACCGCATTTTTAATCATATTGGTTAAGCCACGATAAAATTGTGTTCGGTCAATTTTTACCTTTAAGCCTTCAGGCACTTCGTTTTTCATAGTGACATACATAGATGCCGTGTCATCAAAAACATTCTCAATTAATTCGTGGAGATTAATTGTTTCTATGTTGAGAATTTCAGGTGACAGGCGGCCATAATTCAAGGTCTCACGACTCAAAGTGATCGCGCGATCCAAGGCGTCAACGAGGCGTGGACTGAGTTTTTTAACTCTAGGGTCTTCGCTGGCCACAAGCCGATCTGACATTAATTGTGCACTCGCTAGAATATTACGTAAATCATGACTAATTTTTGATATACCAGCGCCAAGAGCGGCGAGCCGTTTGCGTTCTCCGAGAATATCTTGTGAGCGTTGTTCAAGCATGCTTAATCCACGTTGAGCTTCGCCGATTTCATCAAGACGATCACTGGGGCGCAATATATTATCTGGATTTTCTGGGTCGGCCTCAAAAGCCGTCATGTTTTTTCTCATAATACTGACAGGTCTGATGATCAAATTATCAAGTGACCAAAATACAAAACATGCTGTAATGATAGAAATAACAAGAGAGAGCCCCAGGATATTTAAGGCATAGCGGCGAAGATTTTTTCGCAAGTCGCTTCTAGACAGGATAATATGATTGGAAAGGGGATTGCCTAACGTATGGGCATCTGTGTTGCCCAAAATTTCTATATACTCACTCCCGCCGCCTGCAACGGTTTTCCATGTATCAAAAATTGTTGCGGAGGTACTATATTCTTTAAGGTTGATAACCTGACGATTGTCTGTGATTGGTTGATTAATACTTGGCGATTGAATGGTTTTTGCGCCGTCTGTAGTCTGAATGATAATTCCCTTGATATCCGCAGTGCCAAAAATTTTATCAACCATTTTTTCTTGAATGGTATCTTGCTGGATATCTTCAAGTGCAATACCAACGAGATAGGCAGCTTGCGCGCGCATATTGAGCCAGCTGCGATGGTGGTTTGCAACTGAAGGGATCATAATGATGATCTCAGTGATTAAAACCACAACCACAGTAAGCACAAGAAGCTGCGTAGATAGCGAACGCCTGACGCCAGGGATTAGTTTTAGAAATGAATATATTGCTGATTCTTTTGTCATTGATTCTGCTTTATTAATCAAAAATAGAAAGCCAGTTTACCAAACGTTTTGTTTTGTCAGAAAATAGGGTTTCAGTAAAAAATGAACTGGAAACGCGCTTGGACGCTTCTCCGCGGGTGGGGTAAGGAGCAATATAGTTTGTAAACGCCTTAATTTTTTGTTTGTTGGCAATTGCAAAAGCCCACACCTGAATAAGGTCGCCTGCGTTTTTGCCGACTATCGAGGCTCCAAGAATACGTTTCTTTTTGTCAATTATGACTTTGACTTTACCCGCCGTTGCTCCTTCAGCTATGGCGCGATCGTTTTCCGAAAATTCCCAAGTCTTCACTTGAATATTTTCGTATTTTTCGCGAGCTGCTTTTTCGGTAAGGCCAATATGGGCAAGTTCAGGGTCACTATAGGTAACATAAGGGGAAATCGTATCGGCAAGGTTTTTCGCTTTTGAAAGTTTAAAGAGTAAATTGCGGATTATTAAACCTGCATGATACCCGGCAACATGGGTAAATTGCAGCCCACCCGCAATGTCACCGATGGCATAGACGTGCTTGTTGCTAGATTGCAAATAGTCATTCACCTTAATGCCACGGCGATCATATTCAACATTGGCTTTTTCCAGATCCAGTCCATTGATGTTTGGTGCCCGTCCGACAGCCATTAAAATATGAGATCCGCTTACGGATGATTGAGTTCCCCCTTCCAAATCTATTGTGAGTGTACCATCAGCATTTTGGGTGACGTTCGTTGCTTTCGCACCCTCCAGTAGGTCTACACCCTCGAGGAGGAGATTTTGACGAACAACATCAACCAATTCCGGATCATCTTTACCCATTATTGATGGGGCCGCTTCAATAACGGTTACTGCGCAACCCAATCTTCTGTGCGCTTGCGCCATTTCAATCCCGATTGGCCCACCACCGACAACCAATAAATGGTCTGGCTTGGTGCGGTTTTCAAAAAGATGTTCGTTGGTTAGATAGGGAACATTATCAAGGCCGGGGATGGGGGGAACAAAGGGGGATGAACCTGTGCTGACAATAATATATTTTGCGTTGATAACATGATCACCGGCGGTGACTTGTCGTGGACCCGTGAAGCGACCATGTTCTCGTATAACGGTGCAACCGAGGTCTTCAAAGCGTTCTTGACTATCATGAGGAGCAATTGTGTCGATGGCGTTGCGCACATGATCCATTGCCGCGCCATAGTCGATTTGTGTGGTTTCAACAGTGAAGCCATATTTTTTAGCGGTTCGGGTAGTGGCTGCAGCAGCGCCAGCGCTCAAAAGAGCTTTTGAGGGGACGCATCCATAGTTTAGACAGTCACCGCCCATTTCCCCCTTTTCAATAAGGACCACTTTTTTACCCAGTTGCGCAGCACCAGCGGCAACTGAAAGCCCGCCAGAACCTGCGCCAATAATGCATATGTCTGCTTTTATGATTTTGCTCATTTGTTTCTCGTTCATTGTGTTTGGATGCGCGCTAAAGAAATTCTCTGCTATCAGCGCGCTCTATCTGGCCAATAATGTATCAGGCCCATAATTTTCGTAATTTCCTGACTGTAATCCTGTCATGCCCTTAGGGAGCAGTTTTTTTCTTGAAAAATCGATTATAAATCACTGGAATCAAGGCCACGACAAATAAAGCGATTAAAGCCGGTGCAACTTTTGCAGTAAGGGAGGAGATGATTGCGCCGGTATCGTCAAGGCTTACAGATTTATCTCTAATAAATTCTGCCGCTCCAGCACCAACCCAGCTATAAGCAAGTGTTCCCGGGATAATTCCAAAAAACGTTGTAAATAGATAATTACGGTATTTTGCACCGAGCAGGGCCGGAGCAATATTGGCAACGGCAAATGGGACCGCAGGCACAAGGCGTAAAACAAACATGTATGAGACCGGACTTTGATTAAACTCATTTTCCATTTTTTCTAAAAATGGTCCTGCAACTTTGCGCAGTGCCCCGCCAAGAGATGATTTTGCAACCACAAACAGTATAGAGGCGCCGATTGTAGCCCCGATAACTGTTGCTCCTGTACTAATGAGCGGCAGACCGAATGTAACACCGAACAGAGCTCCGCCAGCAATCGTTAAAATTCCGCCTGGCACCATAAAAGCCGTAGAAGCTGCGTAGATCAGGATATATATGCCTAGAACAAGGAAAAAGTTTGAGGCCACTTGGGCATCGATCCAGTCAATATTATTGCGTAGTGATTCTAGGCTTAAATATTTTTGTGAGCCTGTCGCAAAAAATGCAATAAGAACACCTACAATAAGGACAAGTGGAGCAAACCGAAGAAGTGATGGTTTTTTTGTCGGGGCTTCATTAGACATTTTTTTCTTTCTTTTATTAAAAACAACTGCTTATGGCTTTATGGATATGCCATATGATTAAAAATTTTACACTTTGTACTTGCTTGGTCCGGAATTGAAACTCTGTCGGAAATCTCTTTTTCACAATAAGATTGCTAGTGCGGTTTATGCATCGAGATAGCAACAAAGAAAGACGAACCATGAGGTGCATAATGCTTTATTTGGATGTTTATTTAGCACTTAGCATAGAAGTTTCACTTAAAAGATAACCATCGCAAAGTCACGTCTGTGAGAGATTAAGCGAGAGGACCGTTTATTCGTTCAAAAATGATGGTTTTTTTTATGAAAATTCTGAAGGATTTAGCGAAGTGATCCATAATTTGGCTTGACGATTGCCTGTTGCTTCGCTATCTCCCGTCAATCTTAACTGGTTTAGGTTCATGGGACTTATATATCCCAAAATCAGCGACGTTAAGTGACTCTGATGAAGATACAACAGAAAATATCTGCTCATTTTGAGCCGATAGAGGATACGAGATGAAACGCACATACCAACCCAGTACCCTTGTTCGCAAGCGCCGCCACGGGTTTCGTGCGCGTAAAGCGACTAAAGCAGGCCGTAAAATTCTTGCCCGTCGCCGTGCTCGTGGGCGCAAACGCCTCTCCGCCTAACCTCATTATTCAAGCCGTTTGAGAATTAGAGCCACTTAAGAGTTTGTGTTCTTATTCTTTATCTGAGTGGTCTTGTCTCACGTGCACCTTTCCCCTTGTTAATTCTGCTTTTACGCATAGAAGAGCGGTTATGGATGTCGTCCCCCTTAAGAAAAGAGCTGATTTTCTTGCTTTGCAACGCGCTCCTGCAGTTTCAACAGCTGCTTTTAGGCTGGTTCGGGCTCGCCGCGTTAATCAAAGTCGCTTGGATACTACCCACGAGCTGGCTGATGACAATTATATTAGGGTTGGTTTCACGGTCACCAAGAAAATTGGCAACGCGGTGACTCGCAATAGAATTCGGCGTCGATTGAAATCGGTGGTTCATTTAGTTTTCCCTCTTCAAGGTGAGCCTCATGCTGACTATGTAGTCATCGCATACAAAAATGCGTTTGATCGCTCTTTTCATGACTTAATTGCGGATATGGAAAAAGCAGTACTTGCATTAAAGGCTGGCAAGGGCAAAAAACGACGGTAAGAATTCAACTGGGATAGTGAGCACGTAATGTGTCTATCCAAGTATAATGTAAGGTGTTTCATGGATCGTAATTTGATTTTGGCCATTGTGCTTTCTGCGGCTGTTTTATTTGGTTGGGAATTGTTGGTGGGGGCCCCCCAGCGTGAAGCCATCGAGGCAGCTCGTATCGCTAAACAAGCGGAACGAGAGCAGATTGATCCTACGGCAAATCTTTCAAAAGACGCGGGCTTTTCTGGGGCGGCTCCGGCGCAGAATTTTATGGAATTGAGTGAGGCGCTTGCAAATGGTCCGGGGCGGGTGAAAATCGAAACGCCGCGTCTGACAGGGTCGATTAATCTTCTAGGGGGAAGATTCGACGATTTAACCCTTACAGACTATCGAGAAACTCTTGATGCAGACAGCGGTAATATACAATTGCTTAGACCATCGAGTACCCAAAATGGGCATTATATTGAACAAGGCTGGCTAATTGGCCGCGGGAATAGCTCAAAAGAGGTCTGGACGTTAGAAGACGAAGCGACCTTGACGCCAACAACACCAATTACACTTGTGCGCCAAAAAGACGGTTTAACATTTGAAAAGACTATTTCGGTCGATGAAAACTTTATGTTCACTGTTGATCAGATTGTTCGCAATGGATCTTCTGAGGTTGCAAATTTAGTCCCTTACGCGGTCGTTATTCAGCAAGGCAAATCTGACGATAGCAAGGGCGGTGCTATTTTGCATGAAGGCGCAGTCGGTGTTATTGGCGAAAAACTATATGATCGCAAATACGCCAAATTGGCAGAGGGTAAATCTGTTAAGGCAAGCGGGACTGGTGGCTGGGTTGGTATTACGAACAAATATTGGTTATCAGCGGCGATCCCGCCTCAAGATCAATCTTTTGAGGCTACCTATATTGATGATGATCCGAGTGAAGATAAAGAAATTTTTCGAACAAGTTATGTCTTGCCGGCAGTCTCAATTCCTGCAGGGGAAGAAATTTCTTTAACGTCTTATGTCTATGGAGGTGCGAAAGAAGTCAAGACGCTTCAAAATTATCAAGTTCCCGTTGCAAAAGGTGGGTTAGGAATTGTTGAGTTTGATCGCGCGGTTGATTGGGGATTTTTGAATTTTTTAACGCGCCCGATATTCTTTGTGCTGCATTACTTTGGTAGCCTAGTGGGCAATTATGGGATTGCTATTTTATTACTGACCCTATGTATTAAAGCCTTGCTCTTTCCTCTGGCTAATAAGGGCTATGAGTCGATGACCAAGATGAAAAAAATGCAGCCGCAATTGGAGAAATTGCGTGAGCGCTATGATGACGACAAAATGAAGCTGCAACAAGAGATGATGTCGCTTTATAAAAAAGAAGGCGTGAATCCGATGGCGGGGTGTTTGCCAATTCTGATTCAAATGCCGATTTTCTTTGCTCTTTATAAAACCCTTTTTGTAACGCTTGAGCTTCGTCATGAACCCTTCTTTGGTTGGATTAAGGATCTGTCGGCACCTGATCCGACTAACCTGTTTAATTTGTTTGGGTTACTTCCGTTTGATCCAACGTCCTTGCCATTGATTGGAGCTTTTTTAGGTGTCGGTATTTTGCCTATTTTGATGGGGGCGGCTATGTGGTTTCAAATGTCACTGAATCCGCCTCCGCCTGATCCGGTCCAGCGTCAGATTTTTGCATTTCTACCGCTCATATTTACATTCCTGTTTGCCGGATTTGCGGCTGGATTAGTTGTCTACTGGATTTGGAATACCGTTCTTTCTGTGGCTCAGCAGTTGGTGATTATGAAGAAAAATGGTGTTGAGGTAGAGTGGCGTGAGCGCTTTAGTTTCCTATTTCCAAAGCCCAAAGCGGGGCGTGCCGGCGGCGCAACTGATGGGAGTACGGATAGTGTGATCAAGCCTGATGATAAACAATAAATGTGATGACTGCTTACTCCATCTGCTTTTCACACAAAATGAGCCAGCTAGTTTATGACGCCTGATGATATAATTGATCCTGAAGCGCTGGAGTCGGCACGAAAAATGTTTGCTGGCCCCTGTGATTTCATGCTTGGGGTTGTGAATATGGAAGGTTTACCCCACGGGGATAGTGCAGAAATTGCATTTGCTGGCCGCTCCAATGTTGGTAAATCTTCGTTGCTTAATGCTTTGACGGGTCGCAAAGGTTTGGCACGTGCGTCTAATACGCCGGGACGTACGCGAGAACTAAATTTCTTTAATCTCGGGGGACATTTAAAACTGGTTGATTTGCCAGGATATGGGTATGCAAAAGCTTCTCGCTCGGCCAGCGAAGCGTGGACAAAGTTAACGCGAGACTATCTACGCGGGCGGGCAGAGCTGCGTCGAATCTGTTTGCTAATCGATAGCCGCCATGGATTAAAACCTTCTGATCTTGAAATTGCTGATATGCTGGATACATCAGCGGTGAATTATCAAATTGTTTTAACCAAAACCGATAAAATCAAGCCCACCGCCTTGATAAAGGTTGAGCAGGGTATCGCAAAAGCCATTGCCAGGCGACCTGCGGCGCATCCAGTAATTCGTTCGACATCTTCTGAAACAGGGTTGGGGTTACCTGAATTGCGCGCTGATCTGGCTGCGCTTTCGCAGTGGTAATTTATGTAAGAGCATGAAACTCGATAAACGCCTTGTAAATGGCATCCGGGTTTTCCGTGTGCGGATAATGACCAATTTCCGGCAGTAAAATAGCATCTGCATTGGGTATAATTTCGCAATAATGCTCATACAGATGTTTGCCTGATATCGGGTCTTGCCCGCCATTAATCAATCGGAGAGGGACATCGGTGTTTACCATGGCATTTCTCCAGCGCATAGCATGGATTCTCCGGTCAATCATGTACCGCATCACTTTGTGAAATATTTTCGTGCCTGCATTATGCGTCATAAAATGCCAATGACTATCGATTTCAAAGTTTGATGGTTTGGTATTAACGCCGAAGATCGCGTTGAAAGATTTTTCTAACCTTTGTTTTGATAGAGCCGCACTAATAAAAGGGCCAAGCGGGGTCAGCGACAGTTTTTGAATGGCGCGCGGGCGATGATGATCAGGGAATAAGCCTCCATTTAAAAAGCAGATAGACTGAAGGTTGAATGATAACGTATTTTCATTAAATCTTGCTAATAATTCCTGGGCAACGGAAACACCATAATCATGAGATAAGATATGAGCCGATTTAATGTTGTTTTGCCCAAGAAAATTTTCAATCAGATCCGCTTGCTCTATGAGTGAATATTTATGGTTCTGAGGTTTGTCGGACAGACCAAATCCTAACATATCTAATGCAGCAAGATTGAAATGTTGTTCTAATGATTGCCATAACGCAGACCAATCCCATGACGATGTTGGAAATCCATGTATTAAGAGCAGATAAGGCTTATCAGGGGAAGGATTATGGCTTATCCAACTCGCTAATGAGTAGTCACCGATTTTGATAAATTGTGCCTGTTCTTCCCAACCTTGAGGGTTGGTAAATTCATACATAACGACTCCATTATTTTATGATTGTTTATTGGTGTGGGTTTTATGCTTCTTGTCAATGGCACGCCAACCAATGTCACGTCGATAAAACCCATCTGGCCAATCGACGATTTCAACAGCGGCATATGTTTTTGATAACGCTTCTTTGATGGTGTTTCCTGTCGCTGTCATATTGAGCACGCGCCCGCCATTAGCGATGAGACGGCCATTTTCGATTTTTGTGCCAGCATGAAAGGGCACAATATCCTCCATAGTTTCAACAGCACTCAGGTTTTTAATTTCACTCCCCTTATTGTACGCGCCCGGATAGCCATGGGCGGCCATGACCACAAGGGAACCTGCTTTGTCAGACCATTTGATGTCATGCCCTTGTAAATTGCCTGTGGCGGCAGCCATAAGAACGGGGAGGAGGTCACTTTCCATCAAACGTATCATTACCTGACATTCGGGGTCACCAAAGCGAACATTATATTCAATCAGTTTGGGCCCCTCATTGGTGATCATAAGCCCTGCAAAAAGAACGCCGCAAAATGGGGTTTGTGCATTTGCCATGGCTTTGACCGTCGGATTGATAATCAATTCCATCGTCTGGTCGCGAATTTCTGGTGTGAAAACTGGCGCCGGCCCATAAGCCCCCATACCGCCTGTATTGGGCCCGATATCGCCTTCACCGACACGTTTGTGATCTTGAATAGCCATCATTGGTAAGATGGTTTCGCCATCAGTAATGACAAAGAAACTCGCTTCTTCCCCCTCCAAAAATTCCTCCAACACGATTTCATGACCCGCCTCACCAAATTCGCCTTGCATCATGTCTTCGATAGCCGTTACGGCGTCTATCTTGTTTTGGGCAATGATTACCCCCTTACCGGCGGCCAAGCCATCTGCCTTGATAACGTAAGGCGCTTTGTAGTCATCAAGAGCCTTTATGGCGTCTTGGCTTTTATGAAATCGATCATATCGGGCGGTGGGTATGTCGTGAACTTTGCATAAATCCTTCATGAAGCCTTTCGAGCTCTCCAACCTGGCTGCAGCTTGACTGGGGCCAAAACATGGAATGTTGACTTGACTTAGAGCATCGGCCAACCCAGCGGCTAATGGGACTTCTGGGCCAACGATTACCAGATCAATGCACTTTTTTTGGGTGAGGTCGACAATTGCCTGAATATCACCTTCATTGACCGCTAATGTTTCAACATATTTTGCGGAAATCTGTTCCAGTCCAGGGTTACCCGGTATAAGGTAGAGTCTGGAGAGTTGTGGACTTTGTGCAATTTTCCACCCTAAAGCATGTTCACGCCCGCCGCCGCCAATTAATAGGACTTTCAAGTGCCCCTCCCTTTCTGTTTGTTGTGCCGTTTACCTATTGACTGTGATTTGAGCAATAGTCAGACGATTAGTAAGTTCGAATTGTTGGGTTTCACAATAACCGCTAAGGATTGTAAATAGAGTGGTTACCCCCTCCGGTTCGAAATACAAAACGGAAAATGCTGTGCGTCTTCGGGCGAACAGTGCGCAAGATCATTATGTCTCAGCGCAAGCTTTCACGGTTGCGGCGTTATTGTTTTCATTTTTGCCCCGACGTGTGCGGCGTGCGCTCAAGAAGTTTTCTGGACGCTGGGACAGTTTTTTTGCAAACACTGTCAATTGGATTGCGGCTAATGAAAAGAAGCGTCGTTTTTCTGCGTTAGTTATGGCGTTGATATTGAATGTTGCTTTAGTCAGTTCCATGGCGTTATTTGGCAAATTTCGAATTTTCATCCCCAATGCTGCGCCGAGTGCCATTAGTATATCATTAGTGAGCCAAGCAGCAGACCCAATTTATGCTGAGTTGCGTGACCCCATTGTGGAGCTGGAGCCGGAACCTGTGTTGGAAATTCCTGAACCTGATCCTATTATAGAGCCCGAGCCCGTTATTCCGGAGCCTGAGCCGGAACCAGAACCAGAGCCCGTCATTCCGGAGCCTGAGCCTGAGCCGGAGCCAGAACCAGAGCCCGTTATTCCAGAGCCTGAGCCGGAGCCAGAACCAGAGCCTGTTATTCCAGAACCTGAGCCAGAACCTGAGCCAGAACCGGAACCAGAGCCGGCGATTGAATTTGATTTGTTGGCACAAGATGCATTTGCGATTCCCAATGTACCCGATGAGCAACCTCTGATTCCCGATCCTGAGATATCGCAACCTGAGCCGGCTGATGAAGCTGTGGTCGTGGAAGAAGAGCCACTGGATACGCTTACAACAGATACCACTGAGCAAGACCCACAATCACCAGCAGAGGAATCACCGCCATTGTTGGAGGTTGGTGAGCGTGCTGAAGAAGATAACGCTGGAGCAGATGCATCTGTGCGAGATTTGCCCATAGAAGAATTGCTCTCTGAGTTGGAGGATGAGGGCGAAGATGAAGATGAGGCTGGTCAGGAAAATGAAGAGACGATTGATCAGCCCCTGACTGCAGAAGAAATTTTGCAAGCATTGCAAAACCGAAATGCCAATCCGTCTGCCGGAAATGCATCAGCGTTCGATCTCCCGCAAAATTCATCAGCGTCCATTATATCGGGTGATGATGCTTTTGATGTTGAGCCAGTTTTAGGGGCAAGGGCCGGGCGACTTGCGCGGGCGCCAAGATCGCGCCTACCTATTGTTGAATTGCCCAGCGTAGCGGGACAGGACGGGGCGAGCGGTACCTTTGCGGGGGCATCCGGCGTGATTGCCATTTTTTGCGAAGAGCAATTTTCTAATCAGGATAAAATCGCGGAGTGCGCGGGACGAGTACAGATTTTATCAGGATGGCGGCCTGGAGATAGCGGAGAAGATTTTTCAAAAGCGATTGCGCTTATCCGTGAAGCGCAAGCTAAAGGCAGTGGGAATGCCAGCGAATATGGCGCAGATCGCGTGGTCG
Source organism: uncultured Caulobacterales bacterium (assembly GCA_964479275.1). Lineage (GTDB taxonomy): Bacteria > Pseudomonadota > Alphaproteobacteria > Caulobacterales > Parvularculaceae > CALLPQ01. Next base: position 3,687 of record CAYZLR010000049.1, on the reverse strand, counting down.
TTGTTAGCGATCCAGTATTTGGGCGCGTTGATCAAAATACATTAGATCGCCTTCGCCGCAATAGGGCTGAAACCAGTGGTGGCTCCTTGGCTGATTTTGGTGATCCAACAGGAGGATCAATCACTCAAGGCGAGTCCGACCTCAATATCGGGCCCGGTCCCCTGGGTCGTCAACCGGTTGCGCCGCCTAGTCGCAATGTCAAGGATGCAAGACGATTTGAGCGTATCCAGCGCGAATTAGATGAAGAACGTAAGGCACTGGAGCGGGCGCAGAAAAATTCGAAGAATGATAATAATCGACGATGAACACGACAAATGTACATGAATACTCCGTATCGGAATTATCGGGTAAAGTAAAAAATATTATTGAAGATAATCTTTCACTCGTTCGTGTGCGCGGGGAACTTGGCCGAGTGGTGCGTGCCGCTTCCGGTCATATGTATATGGATTTAAAAGACGAGCGGGCCGTCATTAATGGTGTAATGTGGAAGGGAAATGCGGCTCGGTTAAAAATTGAGCCCGAGCAGGGTATGGAGGTTGTTGCGACGGGTAAAATGACCACATATCCGGGGCAATCACGTTACCAGTTAATCATGGATAGCCTTGAGCCAGCAGGTGTTGGCGCATTGATGGCATTGTTTGAAAAAAGAAAGAAACAACTTGCCGCTGAAGGGCTGTTTGATGAAGAGCGGAAAAAACAAATTCCATATCTCCCCAAAACGATTGGCGTGGTAACTTCTCCATCGGGTGCCGTCATTCGGGATATATTACATCGATTGCGAGAGCGTTTTCCCGCTCATGTGATAGTTTGGCCAACATTGGTGCAAGGAAAAGAAGCCGAAAAGCAGATCGTAACGGCCATTAAAGGCTTTAATGCTCTGGCAGAGAGCGGAGAAATTCCGCGTCCTGATGTTTTAATCGTAGCGCGCGGCGGTGGGTCTTTAGAGGATCTATGGTGCTTTAATGAAGAAAGCGTCGCCCGTGCTGCAGCTGCCAGTGGCATACCATTAATCTCTGCGGTGGGGCATGAGACAGATACAACCTTGATTGATTATGTCTCTGATCGGCGCGCACCAACGCCGACCGCGGCGGCAGAGTTTGCCACCCCCGTGCGCGCCGAGCTTATTTCTGAACTTTTAAACAAAGAGCGCCGCCTTATTGATGTGCAGGCGAGAATGATGGAAAGCGCACGTTCTAATTTGCGCGCAGCATCACGCGGTTTAGGACAACCCCAAGATGTTATCGGTGAGCATGAACAACGTTATGACCGTGCCGTTGCACAATTATCTGGAGCGCTAAGAGCGCGACTTGATCATGGAAATACTGTTTTTGCACGTGTGGCAGGGCGGTTTTCCCCAACCCTGATGGCGGCTGGCTTCGAACGAAGTAGCGGGCGTCTGTCGCAAATGGAAGAACGCATAAAGACGGGTATGAATAGAGGCTTGGAACGCCGTTGCGATAAACTCAATAGTGTGACATTGGGCGCTGCTTCAATACAACGTACCCTTGGTTTAAATCTGGAAAAAACACATGACTTGCAAATGCGTCTAGATGTTTCGTTGAAGCGAACACTGACGGGTTTTGATACGCGCTTGGAAGGTGTTGGAAAATTATTATCAAGCCTTTCTCATCATAATGTTCTCGCGCGAGGATTTGCCTTGGTGCGCGATGAAAATGATACGCTTATTCGTACTGCGAAAGCTTGTGAAAAGGGTGGAAATGGGTCTTTGGAATTTGTTGATGGGCGCCGTGTGGTAACGTTTGAGATTGGTAATGACGAGAAAAAAAACCAGGTCCTGCGGCCTAAGCCTGAGGCAGCGTCAAAATCATTACCGCGAAAAGGGAAAAAGACCGATCAAGCCAATCTTTTTGATGACTGATGTTTGAGAGTGGGAAAATTATCTAAAGATGATTGAGTTTTTATTAGCGATGACCGGGGAGAGGCCGATAGAAATAATTGCCGTAATCTTAGGCGTTATAAATATCACTCTGCTTATACGCAGATCAATCTGGAACTACCCATTTGGTATCGTGATGGTATGCCTCTATAGCTATATCTTCCTTCATGCAAAGCTATATAGCGAATCGATTTTGCAGATCTACTTTTTCGTGTTGCAACTTTACGGATGGTATTATTGGGCAAAGGGTAAGAAGCCTGATGAGAAAATTAAGGTTGAGCGATTGCCGCCACATCAACTCCCATATTTTTTCATGGTTGCTGTTATCAGTGTATTTGTTGTTGGTACTTTGATGGGACGATATACAGATGCTGCTTTTCCATTTCTTGATGCGACAGTTGCGGTATTAAGCGTTATTGCGCAATTTATGATGGCACGCCGATTATTGGAAAACTGGATCGTTTGGATTGGAGTCGATTTGTTGGCGATCGGGATTTATTGGTCTAAGGAGCTTCAGCCCACAGCCGTTCTTTATATTATATTCCTAATTATGGCCACGATAGGTTTGCGCACATGGTTTGGATATTATAAAGCGGATACTATAAAATGACTCGGCGTGGCTTTGTTTTGGGAAAATTTATGCCCCCCCATCTTGGGCACACTTTTTTGTGCGAGAGCGCTCAAAATATGGTCGACGAACTCAGTGTATTGGTTTGTTCGCTTAGTCAGGACCCTATATCGGGTGATTTGAGAGCTCAGTGGATGCGAGAATTATTGCCTCGGGCTCATATATTGCATCTTGATCGTGATATTCCTCAAACCCCGGAAGAGCATCCCGAGTTTTGGTCGATATGGACCCGGACCATCAAAGAGTTCCATCCAAACAAGATTGATTTTGTATTTGGTTCTGAACCTTACGTTTTTGATCTCGCGTGTCATCTTGAGGCGGAGCCAATACTGATTGATCCTGAACGGCATATTTTTAATGTTTCAGCGACAGCAATACGCAGTAATGTTTATGATTATTGGGAACATGTCCCCTCAATTGTGAAGCCTTACTATGCAAAGCGTATATGTGTTCTTGGTCCTGAAAGCAGCGGGAAATCGACGCTTGTTGAGAAATTGGCAAAACGTTTTAAAACATGCTTTATGCCTGAATATGGGCGTACTTATGATGAACATTACAAGCAAGCAAAAACCTGTTTGAGCGATGGCATTGATCGTAAGTGGCGATCTTCGGAATTATTGCGGTTGGCGAAAACCCATATAGCGATGCGGGATGTGTTAATGAAGTCAGCCAACCGTTTGTTATTTGAGGATACGGATATCATTCAAACGTTGATTTGGGAGCGACATCTTATTGGCTCGCACAGTGAGGCGATGCTGAGATTAGTCGAAGACCAGCGATTAGCTGATTATTATATTATTCTTGGTCCATCTGAATCATTCGTTGATGATGGTGGACGATATTACCCTGATAGAAAAACACGCATGGAGTTTTTCGAGGAGGCAATTAACGCGGTGAAGACTTACAATTGTGCGCACACCATTATTGATGAAGAAAGTCGAGCATTACGCGATGAATGTGCAATTCTAGCGGTTGAAAGTTTTGTTGGTTTTATCCCAAATCTTGACTAAAGCACCTCCAATTCAAATTGCAGTGCCGAGGTGCTTTAAGTCTTTCTTGTTACGTGCTTATTGTCGTTCAACTGGTTCCCACAGACACGCAAAATGGATTAACAGGCTGCTGAAAAAGTCTCCAGATTTAGGGCAAATCGTGATTCACTGAT
>CAYZLR010000048.1:0-25924 GCA_964479275.1 uncultured Caulobacterales bacterium | reverse complement strand
AACTCTAAAAGGCATGATAACACCATTCAAACCAAAGAGTTTTTCAACAGAATTGTCTTTTTTCAGACATTCAAATTTATCTGAATAATGGCGCAAATGGGCCAATCATTGCCTTACACTTTTAGCCTAAGACACTATCGTCTCAAGTGATCGCTTGACGGGCAAAAAGAACATCTGTAGAACGTATCTGTTTTGTTCCAGATAGGAGACCGATTTCATGCTTACCCGCAAGCAACATGACTTACTCATTTTTATCAATAATCGCATTACCGAAACAGGAATTTCCCCCTCTTTTGATGAAATGAAAGAAGCACTGGATCTGCGCTCAAAATCCGGTATTCATCGGTTAATTACCGCTCTTGAAGAGCGAGGGTTTATTCGCCGATTGGCGCACCGCGCCCGCGCGCTGGAAGTCTTGCGCTTACCCGACGATGCTAGCCTCGATCAAAGTCATAAAACAATAAAACCTGACCGTAAGAATTTTTCCCCTTCTGTTGTTCCGTCAGATCAAGGTTCCGTTGTAAAAGCATCGTTTCAGCGTAATAGTGAAACTTCTGCTCATGCGCATACAACCGAAGATTTACCGATTCTAGGGCGCATTGCGGCTGGAACACCCATTGAGGCGATACAACATGAAGTAAACCGCTACCCAACGCCTGCGACCATGCTCGGCAGCGGAGAACATTATATTCTCGAGGTTCAGGGCGAATCGATGATTGAGGCGGGAATCCATGATGGCGATATGGCGGTCATTAAAAAATGTGATACCGCATCCACAGGTGAAATTGTAGTCGCTCTCGTAGACGACCAGGAAGCAACCCTCAAAAGATTGCGCAAAAAAGGGGCGTCTATCGCATTAGAAGCGGCGAACCCGGCATTTGAGACCCGAATCTACGGCCCTGATCGGGTCAATGTTCAGGGCAAACTTGTTGGTTTAATGCGCGTTTATTAAAGCCACTCCAGATCAAGTAGCGACCGGTTGATCTGGAAACTCTCTAGCTTGGATCATCCTCTAATCCCATCATTGAGCCGAGTAGGACTTTCCTTCTCGCGGTGTACGTCAATCATCAAACGATCCGCTGTCACAAGCTCAAAACCACGCAAGCGCGCTGAGGCGAGCCAAGGCCCGATGACATTGATCGTATCTTTGTGCGGATGTGCAATCGCAACAGCGTAGCCAGTTCTGCGGGCAATTTCTTCAACCTGACCCAATTGGGTTTTCACCGTTTCAACCCCAGCCCGAGGATCAACAAAAACATCGCGGCGCAAAATATCCATTCCCGCCAGGCGAGACGCCTGCAACACTTTGGTATTCGCACTTGTGACACTATCAATAAAATAAAGATCACGTCGCTTTAGGTTTTTCAATATCTTCGTCATACGAGATTGGTTTGCGGTTACCTTTGATCCCATATGATTGTTTACGCCGCTATAACCGGAAAACTGCTTCAAATTCCATTCAAGATCTTCAAGCATTTTTTGTGATGATCCGCTGGCCTGGATAGCATAAGGACCCGGATCTTGCGGACCGATGGGTTCCATCGGCAAATGCAGCAAGACGCTGTCCCCGCGCTCAAGCGTTTGGTCCACCAGCGGCTGAACATCTCTGGCATAGGGTAAAAATGAAAGCGTCAAGGGACCAGGTAGTGACATAACTTGTGAAAAAGCACCTTTATCCAGACCCATATCATCAAAAATAATCGCGATCCGAGGCCTAACCTTAACAGTTGCGCGTAAGGTTTCACCCTGGGCGAAAGATTGTGCCCCGATTTTTCCCCGCCCGATAGTTCCGCGCAAGACATCATTGACAATCTTTTGGCGACGCTTGCCTTCGCGAAGGGGAACCCGCTTAAAAGAATGCTGCTGCTGAAATTGTGATTGTTTTTCTGGGCTTAATTGATCGTCGCGCAAAATCGGTCCCGCTTGCCTATCTTGGCGAGTACTCGATCCTCGCACCCCTTCATACTCGAAAGATGCAATTTTCTGAAACCCAGAATAACGCGCCTCGACCTGGTTGCTCTGCCCAGTCATATAAGAGGCCCCTGCCCCCAGTAAAATCCCAAGAAAAGCCATCGCTATCGCAGCAAAAACGCTCGCACGTCCCGATTTTTCGTTTACGATTTCCGCATGCACCGTGATAATTTCACTTGAGGACAAGGCTAAGTCTTGCGGTACGGTCACAATCTGCTGTGGACTCCGCTGCGATCTTTTTAAATAGTTTTTTCGGCGCATGAAGCTTGCCTTCAGACATAATTTAACGAATCAGCCATGCCATGATTCCATCGTCTTTGTCGCCCACTTTAAGCGTTGTTAGACTTTCTTTTCGGAGCTTGTTGCTCTAGGCAAAGACATACGCGGCCAATCAGGCCTTTCAACATGAATAGTAAGTTCGGTGTGATGATTCTTCTGATTGATAATTATGACAGCTTCACCTGGAATTTGGTTCACCTTATTGGATCTCTTGGATATGAAGTGGAGGTCGAACGTAATGACAGTTTGAGCGTTGATGAGGCCATTCAGATGAAGGCTCAAGCTATTGTTTTATCACCGGGGCCATGCACACCCGACCAAGCCGGTATTAGTCTTGATATGGTCCGCATGTGCAACAAAAAAAACATACCCCTGTTTGGCGTCTGTCTAGGTCTGCAATCCATCGCGCAAGCCTTTGGTGGCCGCGTCGTTCGCGCCCAAAAACTCATGCATGGCAAAGTTTCTGAAATTAATCGCATAGACGACGGTTTCATGAACCCATTACCAGACAATTTTACAGCTACACGCTATCACTCCCTCGTTGCAGATGAAAAGACCCTGCCGGATTGTTTTGCCGTCACGTCCCGCTCAGCCGATGACGGAGAAATCATGTCCATTGAGCATAAAAATAAACCCATCGCGGGCGTTCAATTTCATCCTGAGAGCATTGCATCACAACATGGTGATCAGTTGTTCGAGGCATTTATGACTTGGGCGGATAATTTTAATGGTGCTCCATGACGACTGAAAGCTTTCCTTTTCAAAAATTTTTGCAATTGGCCTCTATGGGTAGGGCCCTCTCTGCGGCTGATATGTCCAATGCGATGGACTTAATCCTTGAGGGAACAATCGACGATATTCAAGTTGCAGGCTTTTTAATGGCGCTCAAAGCGCGCGGCGAAACAGTCGATGAAATTACGGCCGCAGCCCGAGCCATGCGCACTCGTGCAGAGCCTGTCGCCCTCGCCAAAAACATTGCTAATGCCATTATAGATACAGCAGGAACTGGTGGTGACGGCGCAGGCACTTATAATATTTCAACGGCGGCCGCTATCATTGCTGCGGGTTGTGGGGTGAAAGTGGCTAAACACGGCAATCGGGCCGCAACATCGCTTTCTGGCTCTTCCGATATTTTGTCGACACTCGGCGTAAATTTACAAGCCACGCCCAAAATCATCGCTGAATGCATTGAAAATGCGAATATAGGTTTTATGTTTGCCGCATATCATCACAAAGCAACGGCCAATGTAGCCGCCATAAGAAAATCTCTTGGGGTACGGACTATTTTTAATCTGTTAGGCCCATTAACCAATCCTGCTGGTGCAAAAAAGCAGATCATAGGCGTTTATGACATGGCACTTTGTCGTCCGATTGCGACGGCGCTCAAAGCACTTGGCGCTACGAATGCTTGGGTCGTACACGGCCACGATGGACTGGATGAACTCACCACAACAACCTCAAGTCATGTTTGCGCACTAAAAAATGATGAAATTCAAGAATTTGTTATTTCCCCTCAAGATGCCGGGCTCAACACTGCCTCAACACATCAGTTACAAGGTGGCTCGCCCGAAGAAAACGCAAAAGCGTTGATGGCATTATTGCAGGGAGAAAAAGGTCCTTATCGTGACATCGCTTTGCTTAATACTGCCGCCGCATTAATCGTCGCGGGCCATACAAAAACGCTTGAAGAGGGGGTCAGCATTGGCTCTAGAAACATAGACAATGGCAATGCCATGTGCGCACTAAGTAACTTAATAAAAACCTCTAATCGTCCGGAGACAAATAAATGACAATTCTTGACGATATTATCGACTACAAAAAAGAAGAAATTCAACATAGCAAGGCCAATACCCCCCTCCATGCATTAGAAACCCTTGCGAAAGAGGCGACACCTACGCGCGGGTTTTATAAAACACTCCAAAAAAAAGCGATTGATGGCTTTGCTGTTATTGCAGAGATAAAAAAAGCCAGCCCGTCAAAGGGGGTCATCAGATCGCACTTCATGCCAGAAGAGCATGCTCGTGATTATGAAGCTGGTGGTGCCGCTTGCTTGTCTGTATTGACCGATGGGCCAAGTTTTCAAGGTGAGGGCAAGTTTTTGCGAGTTGCCCGCGCTGCTTGCACGCTCCCTATATTGCGAAAAGATTTTATGATCGATCCCTATCAATGCGTCGAAGCACGGGCTTGGGGAGCGGATTGTGTACTGCTTATAATGGCTTGTCTTAGCGATCTTCAAGCCCAGGAGTTGGAAGATGCTGCGATCGGATTGAACATGGATGTTTTAGTTGAAGTACACAATGAACAAGAACTGACCCGCGCCCTCACCCTTTCTTCCCCATTAATTGGTGTAAACAATCGTAATTTAAAGACTTTTGAAACAAATTTGCAAACCACCGCTAAAATCAGCCAAATTTGTCCTCATAACCGTTTTCTTGTCTCTGAAAGCGGTATCGCCTCCCATGCTGATTTGGTACACGCTCGCAATTTAGGAGCAAAAGCATTTTTAGTTGGGGAAAGTTTAATGCGCAACACCAATATTGAAGCCGCAACACGCGCATTGATCACGGGTCCTACTCGGACAAGCTAACCTCAAGAAAACGCCAAAAAATTTGTTTAAAATTTAATGTTCACTGCAGTGATCAGATAAGAGCAAATTTAGCCAATTTTATTCACATGGCATTATAGTTCCCACTTTACTGATGAAATTTCACCCGAAATATCAGTAGAATCATACAAACCTTTTCAAAAAACGCATTCATGCCACATTCTCTTGATAAATGGGCTATCACCAAGGGGCTATAGTATTATAACCAAAGCTTCATTTGTTATATCAAACGTCGGATTTATTGTATCATCGCTTTTCAAGTGATGCGGCTTATAAAAATATAAAGCTTCATATTTGAGATTTCGACGCATGAAACATCGCTAAGGTTCAAATAAAAGCACAACTTAAGAAGGGTCATTTTTTATGTTTACAGTAAACGTTGTTGGAAACACATCAGGGATTAATTCAACACTCATAACTCAAGTGCGCAACGTTGCTCAGGCTGCAGCAGATCATTGGGCAAATTATCTAGATTTTGGTAATAACACCTTGGAAATTGACCTCGACTTTACCAGCTTTAGTAACGCTTCAACGCTCGCCAGTGCCGGCCCTGCTAATTTTCAGTTCCTTCGGTTTGATAGTGGCACAGCGATATTCGAGGCCTCGACTTTACGCGAATTGAGAACAGGAGTTGACCCCAATGGGGCCGCCGCGGATATCGAAGTCAGTGTAAGCCTCGACAGCCTAAACAGCGGTGAATTTTTCCTAGATGATTTTTCCGATGGCAGTGTAGAAGGCTCTGTCCCTTTTAACCAAATTGATTTGTTTACTGTCCTTGTTCATGAAATTGGTCATGGTCTCGGATTTATATCATTTAGAGAGCCCGGAGAAACTAACCGCTCGACACTTGATTTATTGATTACTGAATCAGGAGGTAATTTTTCATTTACAGGGGCTAATAGTGTCGCCGTTTTTGGCGGGCCCGTTCCCCTTGATGATGATCCCAGTCATTTTTCAGCAACATCACCGCTGATTAACGATGTTCTTGAACCCTTTCTTCCTTTTGGACAACGCCTACTGCTGCAGCCACTATCATTGGCATTGTTTCAAGACTTAGGCATTCCTCTCTTAAGCCCGACTGCAGGTGCGGATACCCTATTTGGGTTTGCGTCAGCAGACGCCGCAAATCTTCAGGGGGGGAATGATCGTTATGAAGCCCTTAGCGGCAACGACACGGTTAATGGCGAGGGGGGCAATGATACCATTTTTGGTGAAAATGGAAACGACCTTCTCAATGGTGGGACTGGGCGCGACTTATTATTAGGAGGCGTTGGTAATGACGTCGTAAATGGTGGATCAGGTTTCGATACACTGGAAGGCGATCAGGGTAATGATTTGATAAGAGGTGGCGGACAGGCAGACAATATATTTGGCGGTTTGGGACAAGACACACTTCTTGGAGAATTTGGTAATGATCGTTTGTTTGGAGGAAGCGGTAATGACAATCTGAGTGGCGGCATTAGTGACGATGTATTATTTGGTGGCCTGGGTAGGGATATTGTTAACGGCAATGATGATGATGATCTGTTATTCGGGAACTCAGGGTTTGACACCCTCAATGGCGGCAGTGGTGATGACATATTAAATGGCGGCGCCAATGCGGATGTTCTTTTTGGTGATAATGGAAACGATCAATTAAATGGTGATAGTGGCTTTGACAGGTTAACGGGCGGCGCCGGTAACGATACCCTCAATGGCGGATCCAGTAACGATGCACTCTTTGGCGGTTCTGGCCGAGATCGCATCAATGGCGATGACGGTAATGATCGCCTGGTCGGTGGATCAGGTTTTGATACGCTAGAGGGGGGAAGCGGGAACGATTTATTATCCGGCGGTTTCAATGCCGATGTATTCGTATTCGGGAATAATTTCGGCAATGATATTATCCAAGATTTTGATGTCGCGAGTGGTTTTGAGCGAATCGATTTTTCTGGAAACTCAAACATCAATAGTTTCGCTGATGTCTTTGCGCGCCTCACCTTCGTCAATGGTGTAACCACGATTACCGACGGTGCAAATAGCATCGTTTTACAAGGTGTGAACGCTGGCGATTTACAAGCCTCTGACTTTATTTTTTAAAATATAATCCAAAGCTTTTTGCATGTCTGTGGGAACTGGTTGAAATGCGACAAAAGAAAGACACAAAGCCCCTCAGCGATTCAATTTGAAGTGTAGGTGTTTAGCTTGTTAAAACTTTAAAGCCTGCGCTCTGAGTATATCAGAACGCAGGCTTTCATATTTTTCTCACATCAAAAGGGAAGAGAAAACCGCAAATGAAGTTCGCTGATCTCTCGATTACATCACTTGATGCTCTTTTATTAGTCGCGCATTAACCGAGAGATGGTTCTAGTTTGACGCAAGCCTCTACCAATTCTTCTACTGCGGCAACAGAATGATCAAACATTTTTTGCTCTTCATCGTTAAGGGAAACTTCCACAATACGCTCGCAACCGCCAGCTCCCAGGACCATAGGCACCCCCACATAGCGGTCTTGCACGCCATATTCACCTTTGAGGAAAGCAGCACATGGAATAACTAATTTTTTATCCTTTAAATAACACTCCGCCATTTGAATAGCTGATGCTGCCGGCGCGTAATAAGCAGAACCAGTTTTTAACAATGCAACAATTTCACCGCCACCTTTACGTGTGCGGTCAACAATCGCATCGATTTTCTCCTGAGTCGTCCACCCCATTGCGATCATATCCGGTAATGGTATTCCCGCTACTGTAGAATAACGCGTTAATGGCACCATTGTATCCCCATGCCCGCCAAGAACAAATGCCGTCACACTTTCAACAGACACATCGAATTCATCGGCAAGGAAATGGCGAAAGCGAGCACTATCGAGGATACCGGCCATGCCGATAACTTTATTATGAGGCAATCCTGAGAATTTTTGTAAAGCCCAGACCATCGCATCAAGTGGATTGGTAATACAGATCACCAAAGCGTTCGGCGCATGTTTGGCAATGCCCTCTCCCACCGCTTTCATCACTTTCAGATTGATACCGACAAGATCATCCCGGCTCATACCCGGCTTGCGTGCCACCCCGGCGGTTACGATACAGACATCTGCACCTGCAATATCCGCATAATCCTGGGTTCCCTTTAATCGACTATCATAACCATCAACGGGGGCGCTTTCAGCAATATCAAGCGCTTTGCCTTCCGGGATACCTTCCGCAATATCAAATAATACAACATCTCCAAGTTCTTTTTGAGCGGCAATATGGGCCAATGTTCCACCAATCATACCAGCGCCGATAAGCGCAATTTTTTTACGGGCCATGAAAAAAGTCTCCAAAATATAAGGCATTATACGCCTAATGAAAGTTGCTCTGATTTAACCTACAAATGGAAACGGTGAAAGGGACACAATCACAAAAACTCGAGAGAACTTTGTTATTTTCCCTTATATTCCATGCTGTGGATCGTGAATCGAGCAACAGATCAGGTTTTCGTTATTGAACTCTGACCACCAAATAGCCTGCATCACGTAACAATTCGACAACACTATCCTCACCGACAAGATGCCCAGCCCCAACTGCGATGAAATAATCCCCTTCACCGTCCATCAAGGCTTCAATTTGGCGTGCCCAAAGCTGATTTCGATCGACAAAAAGCTTTGCATAAGAGATCGGGGAAACCTCTTTGACAGTCGTAACGATCTCAGCCTCTAAATTATGGATATCGCCTTTCGACCATGCCGCTAATAAGCGTGATATTTGTTCATCAGGATCAATCAATTGCTCCAGCCCCTGATCAAATGAAGCAAAAGGCTCTTGTTTTTCAATTTCAGCAAAGGCCAAGATCTGATCGCTGCCGGTTTCCAGATAAGCCAATCGATCTTTTTCTGCATTGGCAATATCGAGAATTAGTGTTTCCGCCCCTTTTGAGGGATTAAATCCCAATTGACCATAAGCTGCGAGTGTAATTTGCAATGAAGCCAGCCATGGCCGCATGCTCTCAAGATTGTGCATGGCCAAACCATAACTCTCAGCAATCGTGGCAAAGCGTGCCGCGCGAGCTGACCCTAATACAGATGACAAGCTTGTCCCTGGCGGGTTGAACCCATGGGCCGATACCGCTTGCTGCAATGCATTAATCGCTTTTTCACTAGTGGTATCTGCTTCAAAATAGGTAACCGCAGTCTCCAACATGGCTTGTTGCATCAACGGTGTTTGCCAGCCGATATTATCTGGTAAAAGATGAAAAGTCCCAAAAAGATAAATATTTGTATCTTCATCACGCAGCCGCCACATGGCTGGATGATTACCGCTCGGTTCAAAATGAGCGCTATCAACATCAGCAATACCTTGCAAATCGCTCTGTGCCGAGACATTGCGGGTCTGCTGCGTAGCTTCAATCCCATCCAGGATTGGCGCATCGGGAGTATTTGCCGGCGTCACGCATGCATGCAAAAGCAGAATACACGTACCCAACGCCAGCTTCAGCGCCATATTTCGCAAAAATTGCAAACTCATTATTTTGCTTTCAAGTTTACAAAATACTCTTTGGTCATTTTTGCGACCATTGGCGAGAGAACGAGCAACGCAATAAGGTTTGGCGCCGCCATCAACCCCGTTAAAGTGTCAGCAACCGACCAGAATATGGTCACAACATCTTTAACACCACCAGTCTCTTCGAGCATCAAAACACTCGCACCAAACATCACCAAGACAATCCAGCTAATGCGGAATGGAATAATGGATTTTTCGCCCAGCAAGTAAGCGCAGCATCTCTCTCCATAATATGACCACCCAAGTATAGTGGTAAAACCGAAAACAACCAACGCTATGGCAACAAAATGGGATCCAATAGGCTTGCCTAAAATCTCCCAGGACAGGCTATTACCAAATGCCTGCACCGTTAATGGCGCCGCATTTTCACAACCCTCGGGCAATGACAATAATTCAGGGCGTACGAACGGCGCACATTCGGGACCAATAATCCCAGCCGTTAATATCACCAACGCAGTAATAGAGCAGACAACAATCGTATCAATAAACGTCCCAAGCATAGCCACGATACCCTGATTAACAGGATCATCATTTTTAGCCGCCGCATGGGCAATTGGTGCAGAACCTTGACCAGCCTCATTGGAGAAAATTCCGCGAGCAACTCCTTTTTGCATAGAAAGCAAGAGAAGTCCGCCGATGAATCCACCCTTGGCCGCATCATACCCAAAAGCATTTGTAAAAATGGAGGCAAAAGCGGTTGGTACCGCATCAATGTTCATGAAAACAACGGTCAAACCCGCCGCCAAATACGTAAATGCCATCGCCGGTACCAATTTACTCGCAACCGTAGCGATGCGCTTGATCCCGCCCAAAATTACAGCTGCGGCCCCTGCCGCCAAGGCAAAACCACTAATCAAAGGAGATATATTGTAATTGCTGTTCAAAGCGTCAGCAATTGTGTTGGCTTGAATAGAAGCCCCTGTGCCCCACGACGCAAACACACCAAAAAATGCGAAGACCGCCCCAAGCCAGACCCATTTATTCCCCATACCATTCTTGATGTAATACATGGGGCCGCCAACATAATTGCCTAATGCATCTTTCTCGCGGAATTTAATCGCCAGAACGCCTTCCGCAAATTTTGAGGCCATTCCGACAAGCGCCGTGACCCACATCCAAAATACAGCGCCTGGTCCGCCAATAGCAATGGCCGCAGCAACCCCGGCAATATTACCTGTGCCAATGGTTGAAGATAACGCCGTCATTAAAGCGCCAAAGGGAGAAACATCCCCTGAACCTGTTTCGGGATCACGCTTTTTAAACAACTCCCCAAATGCATATGGCAAACGTCGGATTGGCATAAACCCAAGGCGCAGCATTAAATAAAGACCTGTGCCTAATAGCAAGAGAAGAACCGGCGGATAGGGAATCGTATCCGACCCCCAAACAAGACCGTTCGCTAAATCAAAATAATCTTTCACATCGGTTCCTTTGTGTATCGACGCTGACTAATCGAGATTGTCCGATTAAGCCCGTGAGGGGCGTACCATAATAGGCATTATCGCATGCGTCCAGTTTTTAGAAAGTCTCGATATCGACGCCATTATTTCAAGAAAACCGTAAATGCGTCGATAGGTTCCCGATCCGAGCGCAGTTTATTGACCGGGGCGTCCTGCGCACAATATCCCAGCGCCATGCCACAATAAAATTGCTCACGCTCATCCAGATTTAAAAAAGTTGAAACAAGTTTTGCTTGTCGCTGCCAAGCTTCTTGCATGCAAGTCGCCAGGCCTTTTTGGGTTGCCACCAACGCGATTGACTGCATCAACATTCCTAAATGCGCCCACTGGTTTTTATCAAACCGCCGATCAAGAGAAAAAAATAATCCCACGGGAGCGCCAAAAAACTCAAAGTTGCGCGCCAGCCAAGCAAACCTGGACATTTTATCTGTCTTCGGAATGTTGAGTAACGCATACATATCTTCCCCCATCTTGTAACGCCGAGAACGCCAAGGTTCTGCAAGCTTTGGGGGATAAATTGCGAGTTCACTGTCATCTTCCATCGGGTTATTGGCAAGCTCTTGCTTGACTTGGGCAATCAAACGATTGCGCGCACTTTCCATCACCACATGCACGCGCCAAGGCTGTAAGTTCCCTCCGGAAGGGGCCCACCGCGCGATTTCTAAAATTTCGCGCACCTTTTCTTCACTAACAGGTTTATCCATGAAGGCGCGCGTGCTGATGCGGGTTTTCAAAGCCTCGGTAACATCCATAATTGAGTCCATTAACGCTGTTATTTAACCGATACCATCAAACAACATCGTCGATAGATAACGCTCAGCAAACGAAGGAATAATAGCAACAACCATTTTACCCTTCATTTCAGCTCGTTTGGCAACTTGCAATGCAGCAGTGATGGCGGCGCCCGAAGAAATACCACCCGGTATTCCCTCCAACCTCGCGAGACGGCGGGCATTTTCAAGCGCTTCTTCATTACCAACAGTAATCGCTTCATCCATATGCGCGACATCCATATTATCGGGAATAAAGCCCGCACCTATCCCTTGGATCACATGCGGTCCACCCTCTCCGCCAGAGAGAACTGGACTGGCTTCAGGTTCAACGGCAATCATTTTCAAATCAGCTTTACGGGGCTTTAACGCTCTTGAACATCCGCTAAAAGTACCGCCAGTACCGATGCCGGATACGATTGCATCCACCATACCCTGTGTATCAGACCAAATTTCCTCAGCCGTAGTAGATTGATGGATGGCAGGATTAGCAGGATTATCAAATTGGCTCGGCATCACAGAGTTATCAATCTGTGCAAGTAATTCTTTAGCCTTCGCGATTGCCCCGCCCATACCCATTTCCTTCGGCGTTAAAACCAGCTCAGCCCCCATCAAGGCGAGCATTTTACGCCGCTCAACTGACATGGATTCCGGCATAGTTAAAATAAGACGATATCCACGATTAGCCGCAACAAAAGCTAAACCTACCCCGGTGTTCCCCGAAGTGGGTTCAATCAAGGTCGTTCCTTCCTTGATTTTCCCCTCTTGCTCGAGCGCAGTGATCATACCCGTTGCAATGCGATCCTTGACTGAAGCAATCGGATTAAAAAATTCCAGTTTTAGGACCAGATCAGCGCCAAGATTTTCCTCGCGGCTCAGTCTCGGCACTCTGACCAGAGGTGTATTGCCAATGGTCTCGACAATCGATCCATAAATGCGCCCACGTCCGGGCTTATCTAGCTCGATGCCATTGTAATTGATCGTATCACTCATAAATTTTTCTCTTCTTCTTGCTTTGGGAAATGAAAGACAAAACCTACTTCCTTAAATCGACTAGCCTTTTGCCTTCATGAGGCTTGTAAAAGCTCAATAACTCATTACGACAGATGGTTGGTTTTTACGAATCAGAATTTCAAAGACATAATTAACAATGACTAATCTTGTGACCTTTATTCAGCCTCTTGTGGGTCTTGCTGGCTTGATGGCCTTAGCTTGGGCTTTTAGCGAAGATCGCTCGCGGTTTCCTTTGCGCTGGGCATTTGCAGCGTGCGCCATACAACTGATTCTCGCTGTCTTGTTTTTGCGCGTGCCGTTTTTGCAAAAACTACTGGCCAGCGCGGGCGCGGGCGTTGCTGCGCTAGAGCGGGCCGCAAGAGCAGGATCTTCATTCATGTTTGGCCACCTTGGCGGCGCGCCTTTGCCTTATGAAACCGTAGACGGAGCCAACAGCCTGATAATTGCGTTTCAGATACTCCCCATCATTATGGTGACCGCAGCGTTGGCGGCGCTTTTGTGGCATTGGCGCATTCTCCCGATTTTAATCAAAGGGCTTAGCTTTACGCTGGAAAAAACCTTAAACATTGGCGGCGCTGCCTCTCTTGGTACAGCTGCAAATTTTTTCCTCGGGGTCGTCGAAAGTCCGCTCATCATCCGCGCCTATTTAAACGCGATGACTCGTTCAGAAATTTTCATCGTAATGGTCGCAGGTTTAGCCACAGTTTCTGGTGCTGTTTTGGTACTCTATGCGAGCATTCTCGAAGGGGTCATTCATGATGCCACTGGACACATTCTCACAGCGTCCTTGATCTCCTTGCCAGCTGCCCTGTTATTTGGGCGGATTATGGTGCCAGACGAGAACATGACCCAGAGTAATCGTGACACACGGTTTGAGGCGAGCATCCAATATGACAGCACGCTTGATGCCTTGGTACGGGGTGTTGAAGACGGTTTAAAAGTATTCCTCTCTGTTATGGCCATGTTGATCGTGGTGATTGCACTCGTGCATTTAACCAATGAAGCGCTGGGCCTGTTACCCAACGTTGGCGGCAACCCCTTAAGTGTTGCCCGCATCTTCGGCTGGTTTTTTGCCCCAATTGTGATGATGTTTGGAATTCCCTTCGAAGAAGCACTAACCGCTGGACAATTGATGGGAACAAAGTCCATCCTCAACGAATTTCTAGCCTATCAACAATTATCAAGCCTACCTGAGGGAACGCTCTCAGCACGCTCAACAATCATCATGACCTATGCACTGTGTGGTTTTGCCAATCTCGGCTCAATTGGCCTGCAACTGGCGACCTTCTCCACTCTGGTTCCGCAACGACGCAGCGAGATCACGGCCATGGCCTGGCGCGCCTGGTTTGCCGGAAACCTCGCCACTGGCGCCACAGCCTCAATTGCCGCATTGGTGATTTAAAATCCTCAAATGACAATAGCGCGAAATCCATGACTTTTGATCCGAGTGCTTCATGTCAATCACTAGACTTAATTTAGTACCAAACCTAAAATTCGCTCTGCACTAGCGACAACGTTTTTTTCAACACACGAACACAGCACATTGTTGCTCTATGAGGCCCAGCAGCCCTGAAAAAACCATCTTCAAAAAGGTTTTAGCGATTTAAATAATAGAAACCGCTTCATTGTATTGGGTGAGCATGAGTTGCGTCATTTCAATTTTATCGGTAAAGCGTTATCACTAAAAATTATAACGCCCAATCGATGTTTTCTATCAACGCTCTTCGGTCGTATCTTGCAATTGTTCCGTGAATACGGCTCAAGATGTAACCAAAAAGCACTGACAGCAAGCGCTGGTTTCAGATGACCCTTTGTCGTTGAGATTATCGGTAGGCTCTTATTTATCAAGGGGACCAATCCCATGCCTTTTATGCTCAATAATATTCGCGGTGCTCTAAAAGGGGTCGTTGCCTGGATGTTCGCTATTGTCGGTATCGCCGCCTTCTCCGTCGTCGGCGTGCCCGAATTGCAAAGCTTTACCCAAAAACCTGCGATTAAAGCAGGCAATATTGTAATTGATCAAAATGAAGTGTTGGAAGCGTTTAACCTTGCTGTTCGCCAACAACAAGCCGGCGCCAATCGGGCCTTCACAAGAGAAGAAGCCTTAAGTAATGGTTTGCCTAATCAAATCGTGAGTGGCCTTAGATCTAGCGCAGCCCTGCAATTAGAGGCGCAAAAATTAAATTTAGCGATGCCACGTTCCTTGATCCGTGAAATATTGAACCGTAACCCAAATTTTCAAAACCCAACCACAGGGCAATTTGATCAAACGGTGCTTGATCAATTATTACGCGGCCTTCAGCTGAATCCTAGCCAATTTGAGGAGCTAATGCGCCGGGATAATATTCAAAACAATCTTGTCAGCGCGCTTCAAGGATCTTCAACGCCGGCTCGTGCCCTTGTTGATGTTCATCTCGCACGCCAAAAAGAGCGCCGTAATATTAGTTGGTTTTCTGTAACAGAACCGATTGCGGGCACTGCGATTGAACCAACTGAGCAAGATTTACAAAAGTGGTATGATGACAATCCCGCGCGTTACACAACACCGGAATTGCGCAAATTCACTTTTGTGTATGTGCGTAACGCTGATTTTCGCGATGGGATCACCATTCCGGAGGAAGATTTACGGGCAAGCTATGACGCGAATAAAGGCCGCCTTTACGATAATCCGGAAAAGCGTACCCTGTATCAATTAACACTTCCAACACGTGCAGAAGCGCAAGTTGCCCTGGATCGACTGCGCAACGGAACACCATTTGAAACGCTTGTGATTGAAAATGGCACCACTCTTGCCGCAGCCACCCTTTCACAGGCTCTCAAATCAGACATTGTGGACGAGGCTGTTGCAGGGGCGGCTTTTGCCGATACTGCTGTTGCTGGCGCAATTCTTGACCCAATTGAAGGTTTATTCGGCACAACAATAATACAAATTGTTGAGATCGAGCCCGCCACGAGCCAGAGTTTTGAAGAGGTGCGCGATGAAATCGAAACTGCGTTTCTGGACCAAAAAAATCAACGGAAGGTCTATGATGTATTGGAGCTGGTTCAACAAGGGCTTGATGATGAATTGCCGCTAGCTCAAGCGGCTACGAATGCGGGCATTTCCTCTATTGAAGTTGGCCCCGTCGATCGATTTAGCTTTGGGCCGGGCGGTGAGATCATTGATGATATTCCCGGTGTCGCCTTGTCAGAGGGGTTTAGCCTTGAAGAAGGCGATGACCCGGAAGCGCTCGAATTAGCCGATAATGCTGGCTATGTCTTCATCCTGGTTAATGAGATAATCGAGCCCGCTCTTAAGCCTTTTGAAGATGTGAGCCAAGATGTCGAAACCGCGTGGCGTAATAATGAAAGCCGAGATCGCATCAGCAAAAAAGCCGATGCTATTGCCGAGCAAGTGAAAGCCGGCGCGAGCTTAACAGACATTGCCGCCGAATTTGAACGAGCGCCTATCACAGAATCTATTGATCTGGTGAACACAAACCACGATACAATTTCGGCGCCATTTCATCAGGAATTATTCAGCGCAGAAAAAGGGGCGGTTCTAGTTGGAGGCGCGCGCGGCGGAAATGTAAAAATTGTAGCAATTATCAATGATATTGATTTTATCCGAGGGTCAATAAATCCGGTTCAGTTTCAAAACTTTGGGCAATTTGTAAGCCGACAACTCGATCAAGAATTAATTGAGGCTTATGTCGCCACACTGCAGCAAGATTACAAAGTGGAAGTCAACCAACCACTCATCGACCGTCTGTTCTCAATTGAAGAATTCTAAATGGAAATCAGTGCACAAATCGTTCCTAACTTTGAGGCATTTCAAAAAAAATACAACCAAGACATACCCCAGGTTATTTATCAAACGATTGAGAATGATCTTGAAACTCCTGTTTCCGTCTATTTAAAGACCGCACAAGAAAAGCCTGGCAGTTTTTTACTCGAATCTGTTGAAGGTGGGGAAGTTTTGGGGCGCCATTCCATTATCGGTTTGGAGCCCGACCTGATTTGGCAGGCACAGGCCGGTAAAGCTGCGCTTAATCGCAATGCCCTTGAGGAAAAATCGACTTTTGCACCCGATGAGCGCCCCCCCCTTGAGAGCTTTCAGGCGCTACTCGATGAGTCAGAAATCAACCTACCGCTTGAACTTGCCCCCATGGCCGCCGGGGTGTTTGGCTATTTTGGATATGATCTCGTACGCGAACGCGAACATTTACCCAATATCCCAAAAGGCGGCATTGATATTGCGGATGCCATTTTCGTCCGTCCTACTCTGGTGATAATTCTCGATAATATTCGCCAGGAAATGAGTATCGCAACACCGGTACGCCCCAGCAATGATCACGATGCGGAACAAGCGTATAAAATCGCCATAAAGCGGGTCCAACGCATAAAAGACAAGCTCGGCAATACAATTCCTCATAACTTGGCTCATCGGCAGGGCCAAACGGACATAGAATCCACCTCAAAGATTGTACCGCAATCAAATATCTCTCATGAGACATTTCTCTCGATGATTGAGCGTGCCAAAGACTATATTAGTGCCGGGGACATTTTTCAGGTCGTTTTGAGCCAGCGTTTTGAAATCCCCTTTTCAGCCTCTCCATTCGCACTCTATCGATCATTACGACGAGAAAACCCCTCTCCCTTCATGTATTTTCTCAATTTTGAAAGTCACGCAATCGTAGGCTCAAGCCCGGAAATTCTCGTGCGGGTGCGTAACCGTGAAGTTACGATCCGGCCCATTGCCGGCACCAGACCACGCGGCAGAACTCTAGAAGAAGATAAGGCCCTAGAAATTGATCTCTTGAATGATCCAAAAGAGCGGGCAGAGCATTTAATGTTGCTCGATCTAGGGCGAAATGACGTTGGGCGTTCTACAAAAATAAACTCTGTCAACATAACGGATAGTTTTATCATAGAGCGTTATTCGCACGTGATGCATATCGTCTCCAACGTGACCGGGCAATTACGCGAAGACAAAACACCTATTGACGCTATGATGGCAGGCTTTCCTGCTGGCACAGTCTCAGGCGCTCCTAAAGTACGAGCCATGGAAATCATTGACGAATTGGAGCCCGAAAGCCGGAAAACTTATGCAGGCGCTATCGGATATTTCTCAGCAAGCGGAGATGTTGATACGGCCATAACCTTGCGAACTGCTGTGATCAAAAATGACAAAATGTATGTACAGGCTGGCGCGGGCGTAGTCACCGACAGCGATCCCCAGGGAGAGCATCAAGAATGCATCAATAAAGCCCGCGCTTTATTTTCTGCCGCTAAGAAAGTTATAGTTTAAGATTTTCATCCCAGCGCCTCTCGAGAAAAAAGCCTGCCCAATAGCGTCAAGTCATCAATTCAGTATACATACATCCATGAATATTATTGCGGCGTTAGCCTTAGAACCCGGCCATCAGCTTCATCCGTAACAACGTAAATCGCGCCTTCTGGCCCAATTCGAACGTCACGAATTCGCCATCGCAGCTGTTTTAACAATAATTCTTCGTTCACCACTTTTCCATTCTCCATCGTTAGGCGATGGAGTGCTTTTGTAACCAACCCACCGACAAACACATCGCCATCCCAATCCGGAAACTGATCGCCGCGATAAATCGCAAGTCCTGATGTGGCAATAGAAGGCACCCAATAGTATAAAGGTTGTTGTGTACCAGGATATTTTTTAAACGGTGAAATCGTGGCCCCTGAATAATCAAGCCCATAGGTTGCTATAGGCCAACCATAATTCAGCCCTGGCTGTAAAAGATTAACCTCGTCACCGCCCCGTGGACCATGCTCATTTTGAAAAACCATCCCAGTTTTTGGGTCCACAGCCAACCCTTGCGGAGATCGATGGCCATAAGTCCAAATGGCATCATGGCTATCATCACTCTGGGCAAAAGGATTGTCACTGGGAATAGTTCCATCAGTATTTATACGGATGGTTTTTCCCAATAAATTAGATTTTATTTGCGCTTTTTCGCGATAATCAAATCCATCTCCCGTTGTCATCAATAAGGTTCCATCCGCGAGAAAGGCCATGCGCCCCCCGTAATGAACAGGCGTATCCTTAGTCGGTGCTGTATCAAAAATGACTTTGGTTTGTGAAAATGCCCCCCCCTCAAGACGCGCCCGCACAATTCGAGTCGTATTGGCTTTAGCAGAGCCATGGGCATAAGAGAGATAAACAAATTGATTTTCTGTAAAATCTGGATCCACCAAAATATCGAAATATCCGCCCTGGCTTTTAACATAAGCAGGAGGGGTGTCGGCTATTGGATCAGAGGCCAAACTACCATTTTCTATCAAGCGAACCCGTCCTGACCGCTCTGTCACCAACATATTACCATTGGGCAAAAAAGCGATACTCCAGGGATGATCCAGTCCGCTTGCAAGGGTCTCAACCTGAAAGCGCTCTTCAGAGTAGGCAAGTGGCACCGTCGCGATCACGCAAACACAAACTAAAGCACAGATGCAGCGCTGGCGAGTGAGAAAACTGCCGAACATAGCGAATATCACGGTGAAATGTTTTCTGATTGATTGCAAAAAACCCAGCATAAACGCTCTCCAATTTTCTCTCTTTAGGCGCTAAGATGATAATACGAATAATTGAATGACACTACAAAATTCACGGCACAATGCACAAATTCATCTTGACCGCTCTATTCGACACTCATTGAAATCAATGCGTTCTGGCTTTATAAGGAAATTTAACTTGGTTCTCAATCATTCAATATCCTCTTATCACCCACAGTGTGACCCCATATGATCGCAATGCTAGCGAAAGGCGAAGACATAAAATGTCAAAATTGAAAATTCTTTTCGCTTATATACTCAGCGTAGTGATCACATTTATGCTGGCAAGCATATTTCATACACAAACAGTCCTGCAAGAACTAATCAATATTGGTGTTCGTATCGATTTCCCGACACGTATTTCTTCAACGCTTCGGGACATGGCCGGACTTTCAACCCTTTATCTTTTAGTCATCTCGATAACGCTTTTGCTCGGATTTTCCACTGCCGCGCTCTTGAAACGCGCCCTCAAACCCTTAGCGCATATTGCTTATCCATTGGCCGGATTCACCAGTATGGGGGCTATGCTTTGGCTCATGCATCTGAATTTTGGCAACACACCTATCGCTGGCGCCAGAGATGAAATTGGATTTTTCTTGCAAATGTTAGCGGGCTGCATTGGAGGAATGGCTTTTACCCGTTTATCAAAATTGAAAATAGATACGACTTAATGCCGTTCTTAAAACCAATAATAAACGGCCCCCTAAATCAAATTTAAGAAGGAAACACTCATGAGAAAAAATACACTTTCTAAAAAAGTTATCTTCAGCACTCTAGCCCTATCCTCACTCATATTATCGCAGCCCGCCAGTGATTTTCCTCTTATCAACACAACAGCATATGCTGCCGACAAAAATTTTAGCGGAAATAAAAAACAAAATTCTATATTTGAAAAATTACTCGAAGACCATTGGGCGTATGCCTTAGAGCAAAACCCAACTTTCGCGACATCTCTGGGCGTGCGAGATTTTGATGATCGCCTGGGGTCAAATTCATTAGCCACATATGAGGCCTCGGTAGAGAAAACCCGCGAATTTTTAGTGCGCCTTGAAAAAATAAAAACGGATAAACTCAGCGCCGATCATCAAGTGAACTATAAATTATTTAAGCTAGGCTTGGAAAACGATCTGCGTGCGGCAGATTTTGGTGGTAAATTTCTACTCATGACCAATCGCAATGGCCCGCATACAAACATGGCAGGCCTACCTGACCGATTACCATTTTTCACATTGGCCGATTATGAAAGTTATGTAACACGACTCAGCCTCGTGCCGCGCTTCTTTCAAGAATCTATAGATACGTTAGACGCTGGAGCAAAGGCCGGTTGGACGCAACCATGCGCCCCAATGAAAGGCGTTAGCCAATCGATCCGGTATCATGCCGTAGACAAAGTCAAAGACAGTATATTCATGAAGCCATTTGCGAGCAAACCCGACTCCATCAGTGATGAGAGCTGGGATAGTTTAAAGGAAAAAGCTGAAACCGAAATTAAGAATAGCGCTATTCCCGCTTATAAGGCCTATGCTGATTTTTATGACCAAACCTATGCCCCGGCATGTCGCAAAACCATAGGTGCCTCAACACTGCCTAATGGTGATGATTACTACCAGTTTCGCGCAAATTCTTTTACCACGACAACGCGCACCCCAGATCAAATACACAAAATCGGTTTATCTGAGGTCAAACGCATTAGAGCGGAGATGGATACAATCATCAACAATCTCGGTTTTGAAGGCAACTTTAAAGATTTTCAACACTTCCTGCGAACTGACCCTCAGTTTTATGCAGAGTCGGAAGATGAGCTGATTGCAGTCACCTCAACAATTTCAAAACGCATTGACGGTGAACTTCCTCGATTGTTCAAAAAATTACCAAGGATGCCGTATACGGTCAAACCAGTGCCTGCTGATATTGCAGAAGGCACAACAACCGCGTATTATGAGCGTCCCGCAGGCGATGGTAGTCGCGCAGGGGTTTATAGGATCAACACATCCCTTCTCGATCAGCGCCCCTTATTTGAATTGGAAGCTTTATCTCTGCATGAAGCAGTACCTGGTCATCATTTTCAAATAGCCCTGTCGCAAGAACTCGACCTTCCGCCGTTTCGTGCCTATGGCGGCTTTACCGCGTTCACGGAAGGCTGGGGCCTATATGCCGAAAGCCTCGGATTAGATGTCGGGTTTTATCAAGACCCATACGCAAATTTTGGCCGTCTATCATACGAGATGTGGCGTGCTTGTCGCCTAGTGGTTGATACAGGAATGCACGCCAAAGGGTGGACCCGGCAGCAAGCCATCGACTTCATGACCGAAAATACAGCGCTCTCTGAACATAATATCAAAGCTGAAATTGATCGTTACATCACCTGGCCAGGCCAAGCGTTAGCTTATAAAATCGGACAATTAAAAATCAAAGAGCTACGTCAAAGAGCACAAGCCACACTGGGTGAACATTTTGACTTGCGTAGTTTTCATGATGCCGTCTTGGAAAATGGAGCCATTCCGCTATCGGTTTTAGAAGAAAAAATTGATCAATTTATTGCCTTTGAACTCGAGCGCATCAAATAGGCCTTATGTTTTCATGCAGGATTTGATTAATAATATTCAAGAAAGTGCAGATCGCACCCGTAACCATGATTTTTTGTGGATGACGGCTATCAGCATTGGCGTATTGTTGGTGATCATTGCCAATCAATTCGCCAATCCTGGGCGGGCATTTTTGATCTGGTTGGTTTTCTTAGCGGCCCTTGCCCTTCGCTATCGCTTTTCTGCTGGGCGACAATGGTCCGAACCCATCCAATCTTTGGTGCAAGAGAAAATGGGCAGCCAAGAAAGCGAAATGAATGCTTTACGGCTTGCTCGCCAAGTCGCCCAAACCCTGCCTGAACCTCTCATTATATTGAGTAAAGATGGAATTATTGAAACCACCAACCCTGCGGCTACTGAATTTACAAATATTAAAGATTCTGATGGTCGTCACGTCGCCTCAATAATTAGAGCCGCTGCGGTTTTTGAAGCGGTGGAGGCCGTCGCCAACGATAGATTGGCCCGCAATATAGAGTTTTCAACCACGGGTTCAGTCCCGCGTTACTGCCGCGCTTATATTGCACCACTCAGTGAGCATAAGGATAATGATAAAATTCTTCTCTTTATCCGTGATTTGACCAGCGAACGGCGAGTAGAAAAAATGCGCGTCGATTTTATTGCCAGCGCGAGCCATGAATTACGTACACCTCTCGCTTCGCTTTTGGGGTTTATTGAGACCCTTCGCGGCCCTGCAAGAGAGGATGAAGCCGCTCGCGACAAGTTTCTCAAGATCATGCAAAAACAAGCTGAGCGCATGCAGCGACTGGTTGTTGACCTGATGTCCCTTTCCTCAATTGAATTAAACGAACATGTCATTCCTGTTGATCAATTGGCCCTTGGCGAGGTGATCGCCGATGTCATGGATGGCCTTGGCCCAATTATCGAGAAAACAGAGGCAATGATTGAATTGAATGATCAATCGCCCAACACAGATCAACTGGAAATGATTGGTGATCGCGATGAAATCCTTCAAGCCGCACAAAATCTTGTTCACAACGCTATAAAATATGGCGGGGACCCCGCCCGTATTCAAATCACGATAGGTCGCGGTGATGCCCCAGCTCTGGCTGGCAAGAACGAGCCGTTCCAGCGGGCGGGTGAGTCGGCCAGCCACATAGCAGCCCGCCGAGGATGTAATGTCGACGATCTTATTTTTTTACAAGTGCGCGATTTCGGCCCCGGTATTGAACGCGGTGATTTACCCCGACTGACGGAACGTTTTTATCGCGTCAATGTCGAGCGCAACCGCAAGACCGGTGGAACAGGTCTCGGTCTCGCAATTGTCAAACACATCTTAAATCGTCATCAAGGCGGCCTTCAAATCGAAACCAAACTGGCAACCGGCACCGCGTTCACCTGTTATTTTGCCGGCATTCATCTAAAAACATGAACCGAACAACCGAATGTAACCACACCATGATCATCACTCCTCGCTATCGCCGCCTTAAAACCCTGAGTATCAAATGGAATCAAGGAAGGGCATCAAGGTATTGTTTGGCCACATTTCCGGGCGACCAACCGCTAATCACCTGATCTGGAAATGCTGTGGTATCTGTCCAGGAATTCTGCATTGACCGTCCGCAAGGACGCGAATTTATCTGGCTTGACACATCAGCATTGATTTTACTCTATTTTTCCCTTTATCAAGCGCACAAATTGCGCCATAATTAATTAAATTATTGACTCCACCCTAGCGGCAAAGAAAATGTCACAAAAGCCGTATAGTGGACATATTTTTAGACTTTTACCTGAATTGAAGGGGTGACTCTCTTGCAGTATCGGCAATTGAGAACAGCCTAAATTTCACGAACCGGGTAATGCAGATAGAAGATGGATAAAATTACCGGCCAGACCATGTTAAAAACATCCGAACG
Organism: uncultured Caulobacterales bacterium; assembly: GCA_964479275.1. Lineage (GTDB taxonomy): Bacteria > Pseudomonadota > Alphaproteobacteria > Caulobacterales > Parvularculaceae > CALLPQ01. Next base: position 2,279 of record CAYZLR010000048.1, on the reverse strand, counting down.
CCCTCTCGAATTTATAAAACTCGAAATTTCGATTGCCCAGATGGCGGCACTCGTGGAAACAAATCTTGCAGATGCGATTACGGCCTTCGAACGCCGTGATATTGCTTCAGCCAAGGTGATTATTTCAGTTGATAAACGGGTCAATGACTATCAGAGCACCATAGAAATGGAGGTCTATAGCTTACTAGAGAGGCAACTTTTATCCTCCGAACTCATCCGAGAAGCCATGATGATGGTCAAGCTCGCCGCTGACTTGGAACGTGTGGGTGATCTAGCCAAAAATATTGCGCGACGTATTTGTGTGATCGCAAAAGGGCGCACCAGCCCGAACCTCATTGGGGTTACTCGTATTGGTCGATTAAGTTTGCAGCGCTTCTCTGATGCTCTTAATGCTTATGCCGCCCGAGATTTAACTGCTGCAAAGGCCGTCTGGAACGGTGACGATGAAGTTGATGAATTATATCATTCCGTTTTTCGTGAACTTCTGGCGACCATGCGAGAAACACCAGAACAAGTCAAAACCGCAACTCAAATGGTTTTTATCGCTAAAAACCTAGAGCGGGTTGGCGACCACGCCACGAATATTGCAGAAGCCCTGCATTTTCTCATGACCGGCGAACAACTTGACGAAGATCGCCCCAAAGGTCTTGCGGACAAGCGTGCCATGCTTAATATTCCAGATACAGACATTGAATCATTATCATCAGGTTCCATTGAACAATAGCGAGCCCATATAACCCCCGGATTATCCCAATGGCAAAAACTCATATTCTTGTAGTTGAAGATGAAGAGGCCTTGGCGACATTACTCGACTACAATCTCAGTAATGAAGGCTACAAGGTTTCAATCGCTAGGGACGGAGAAGAAGCCCTTTTTCGTATTGACGAAAATCAACCCGATTTAATCATTCTCGACTGGATGTTACCTAAAGTCTCAGGCATAGAGATTTGTCGGCAATTGCGCACGAAGCCGGAAACCCGAGCCATTCCGGTCATTATGTTAACCGCACGGTCTGAAGAATCAGATCGTATTCGTGGTCTTGAGACGGGTGCTGATGATTATCTGACAAAACCTTTCTCGACAGCAGAGCTGATTGCAAGAGCGCGTGCTGTCTTACGGCGCGTGCGCCCAGCGCTCGTAGAAGATAGTGTGACTTATGGCGATATCGTACTTGACCGCACGTCCCATAAAGTACGCCGCGAGGATAGAGAAATTCATCTTGGCCCGACAGAATATCGATTACTTGAACACCTTATTCAACATCCAGGGCGCGTATTCTCGCGCGAACAATTACTAAACGCGGTTTGGGGCTCTGATATTTTTGTCGAAGTGCGAACTGTCGATGTCCATATTGGTCGCCTTCGAAAAGCACTGAATAAATTTAAACAAGGAGATCCTATCAGAACCGTTCGCTCTGCCGGTTATGCTTTGGAAAGCAAATCATGAGCAAAGGGGAAAGCTTTAATAACAGTCGTGAAATAACACTCTTATATGCAACTTTTCCCGACTACTCCTCGGCTCAAGAAATCGGCAAGAAACTCGTTGCAGGGAGACTGGCCGCATGTGTCAACATTTTGCCTTCCATGACTTCGATCTATCTTTGGGAAAACACACTAGAGAGTGCCTCAGAATGCTCTATGCTGATTAAAACGAGCCTAAAGTTCGCCGTAAAAGCAAGGGATTTTATTATTGACCATCACCCCTATGAGGTTCCGTGCATTATTTCCCTCACCAGTAATCATGAACTCTGCGCCCAACCTTATTTAAGCTGGATTAAAAAAACACTCGATGCAGAGTAATCCCAAACTCTGCCGCCGAAGAAAAACTCTCCAAAGGATTACTTTTCTTGCTTGATGGTGATTATTCTTCCTTATTAAGGTTTTGCAAACTATAACGAGGTATTTTGATATTGTTCCGGCGGCGTTAATAACTCGTGACCCATTCAGACCTGCCCCAAACCCTACCCCTGAATGGCACGGCCGCAAAGTCACCGAACAAAGCGTATTGGGCTGCCCTAACCCGGCGCATTGCGTGACAACTGTAAAAGGGACCCTGAGGACGCCGCTATTTTTTCACTAAAATAGCGGCGTCCCACTTCTGAATCCCACTTATGAACCCCAGTTCTGAACAGAGTATTTTGCCTGCATTTGCATAACGGTTAAATTGCAAAAATATTGGCTAAACAATATCTTCAAGCACCTCCACTTCAAATTGAATCGCCGAGATGCTTTAACAGGCTGCTGAAAAAGTCTCCAGATTTAGGGCAAATCGTGATTCAC
>CAYZLR010000047.1:0-26085 GCA_964479275.1 uncultured Caulobacterales bacterium | reverse complement strand
CGATCCGTTACCCCCACTTGTTAAGAAGTGGGGGTGGTGAGTCATTTTGACTCAGCCTGTTTCGATATTTGGTGAACCCATTTTGCTCAATCTGCTTACTAGGTGCTTACTGAGAGCACTTTTGATGTGTGCGCCAAAATCCGCAAAAACGCTAAGTTATTGGAAGTTTTGACGAAAATGGTAGTGAGAGAGAGACTTGAACTCTCGACCTCAGGATTATGAGCGCCAATCCTATGGTCGGAAGAAAATCACTGAAAATTTTAACAAGTATTTTCAATGATTTAGAGGTCGTAAAAATCATAGAGATGGCTTAAAAATCATCAAAATTCACACGTAGCGTGTGAAAAGCGTATGAGTTTCCGACCGTAGGATAATACTCACACGTTGATTTTATATATTATTTAGACGCTCTAGAGTGAGCTTCTTTATCTATGAAATTCGAAATAATTTGTTTTAGTCCGACCGCCGATATTGTTCCTTGCACTTTGATAACCTCTCTATCATCCCGATATGCCTTTGCGACATTACTAAGGCTTTGAAGAACTAGCACAACCCTATCCAATGTATCTGTTTGATCGGACGCAATTGATTCATCGAATACAACTTCAAAGTTGACATCACTTATCTTTACAACATCAAAAATCTCATCGTCTGATGGAGATAATGAATCGTCAAGCTTTTGAGCTATTTCCTCCCAATATTTGACCACTCCTTCCATTCGATCCATTCCAAAAAGAGCTGGGTTAATACTACGCCCCATTGCAATTCTTAGGAGCAAGCGCACGGGATTCATTGGAGAGTCTATGCCAACCAGCACAGGTAAATGCTCTAATTGTGAACTGTCAGTCCAAATGTCCCAGCTAATATGACTGTAATGCTCTGTAAAACAATAGGACCAATAATAGCCCATTCCATTAATAAGCTTAGCCGTTTTTAAAGACAATCTATCAGGAACACTAGGAGCTTTAGGCCGGGTGGGAGCTAGCCTCATGAATAAAGGATATGCACTTATATCTTCATTAGAAGCAGTCTCACGACGATTGGATTTTTCACGATCCCCTTCCGAATCAATGTTATCAAAAAGGTACCCTACCAAATTCAACAAAACATCGGTCGAGTAATCTGAGAAGCTATCTAGGAGATCCTCTCGCTCTTCAGAAACAACACCTCTTAACCACTCCAATGAAGCATTAGCTTCATTGATATATTGGTTAAAAAAAACATCTCTGTTTTTCTTACTTAGCTCAATAAACCCTTCATTCATGTAATTATATTACGGCAGATGGAAAATTACTTCAATACCTTCGGTTTGCAGTAGGTCTAAAATACGAGGGTCGGCCCCTATGGAGCTAGAAATATCGCTTGCAAAAAAGTTCCATTGAATACGATCAACTTCACCAGTGCGCCGTAAATCTACATCTTTTCTAATTTGCGTTATAATCCTTTTGTTATAACGAACAAACCCCGCTTTACTTTCAGCAATAACCATTGCACCATCGAGAGCTGGAAACATAGCATCTGGAAAGCGTTTTCTAGTTCTAGCGTTTGTGCCTACAGTTGAATCTAAGCCAGAAGGGCGAACGTTGTCACCCTGTCTAGCTAAGCGTAAATCTTCTTCGGCCAGTCTCCACCCCTTCACAGTTTCAGTGTCCGCGTAAAATCTACTGTTTGAAATTGCGGAAACATTGGGTCTTCTTAGTGCAGCCCCTAAGTTCTCAATAGTATTTGGACCTGCGCCGTTTCGTGCAATCCTTAAAATTGCGGCGTCGGACATATTAGCAGCTTTAAGCCCATCAATTAGCGGCTCATCAATTGCTCGAAGTGTTGCTATTGCAGTACTCTCTGGCGTAGAGCGCAATATAAAACCCAAAGCCTCACCAGCCTTGGAAGGGTTTCTGGCGACAAATTTTACGTAGGCTGCACCAGATTTGACAGCATCACCACCAAGAGGGATCAAACCTACTAGAGAAATTCCCGCCCCAACTGCGTCTCCTTGGACAGAATTTGCCAGAAAGTCACGTGCGTCACCAAGAAAAACTAACCCTGAACTTATTTGCCCTGCCAATTCTGGAATAGTGTCTATTTCTTTGAAATCACCTACAACAAGCCCACAAAGATATTCTGTAGAATATTCTGGTAGAGACTTTTGTTCTGTAAAAAATAACGGATCAAATCCGCGATCTCTATTAAGATGCTCAAACCGGTCGTTTAAATCAGTTTCGTAAAAAATATTGTTTAAAAAGCTCGGGTCAGGTGAGTCATCATCCGTATCAAACGCTGAAACGTTCAAACCTAAACCTACTTCATCTAAGTCCGAAAGTCCGTCATTATCCGTATCCAAGACAAAAGGAGACCCTCCATTTTGAAATTCTTCTCGGTCAGACAGGCCATCACCATCCGTGTCCGCTACAGAGGGGTCAGAATAAACGGGGTGGATTGCGGCATTCCCCAGTATTTCATCAATTAAGGAAAGTCGGGTACGCGGGCCTACTTCTTCGCTGTCAAGAAGACCATCACCATCCGTGTCTTCATTCATAGGGTCAGAAAAATATCTCTTTGCATTAGCAGCCCCCAACATACCGTTGACTTCTTGGCAATCTGTCAGACCGTCGCCATCAGTATCCGTACCATCGTCAGAGACGGTACTTTGCAGCGCTGTGAAAGCTGAAACTAAATTCTCCGCATTAGTAACAGCAATAAATGCCCCACTTGTCTGCTCCGCAATATTCGATAAAAGCGTATTATCAGCGCCAGTACCAAGGCCAATGGTAAAGATGCGAACATTCTCATTAATAGCTCTGGCTGTTAGAGAATTATCGTAACTTCCTTGGCCGTCACTAAACAATACCATGACTTTGTTAGTACTAGTATCGCTAACTGATAAGACATCTAAGCCCAACCTTACACCTGCGCCTATGTTTGTGTTGCCTCTCTGATCTAGCGAATTAAGAGCAGTCGTGAGCGCAGAAATATTATCTGTTAAACCCTGAACCAAACGCGCGCTGCTATCGAAATCAATAACAGCAGCTTGATCCATATCACTCAAAGCACTTAAAAAGCTAATCGCGCCTTGAGATCTGAGATTATTCGGATCCGTCCTCGCCAAACTTCCTGACGTATCCAGAACAAGAGCTACATTACTCGAAACGGATTCCGACTCATTCTCAGGAATGCAAAAATCTGTTTGACTAGACCATTGATCAGCCCATGAAAGGTAATTCATGAGCGCATAAATTGAGAAGTGCTCAAGCTCAGCAGTGACCCTACCACTTATGACATCAACTGTCTGATCATTAATATCTTCCGCAGGCACCCAAAAACCTAAACCATCATCGTAGTTGAATACTCTAAGATTCTCTGACCCCTCTTCATTAGGATCAAATTCAAAAGTCAGTTCAGCAGTTTCGAAATCTTCAACATCGGGGCCAAGAAGAATATCAATAGCCTTACCAGTTTGCCCAGCATTGTTGTTGAATATAGAAAGCTCCGAAAACTCATTTACACGAACTGACTTTGAAATATTTCCTAACCCTTCAATACTCAAAGAGATATTGGTAGGTGCTTCGACAACTGTAGAGTAACTCTCATCATTATCGGCTATGCCATTGGCATCAGAATCTACGATAAGTGGATTTGTAAAGGTGGTGAAAACCTCTTCACCGTCAAGCAAAGCATCACCGTCAGTGTCATTATTCAGTGGGTCAGTTCTAAGGTTATTGACCTCATCTCCATCAAGCAAACCGTCCAAATCAGTGTCCGCCACAAACACGGATGTTTTGTTTTCGGCCTCCTGAAGGGCGTTTAACCCGTCACCGTCATGATCATCCTGATCATCTGACACACCATCATTGTCAGTGTCAGCGTTGTTCGGTGAATATATCGCGTTAGCGTTCAATATTTCGAAAACATCCGAAAGGCCGTCACCATCTGTGTCATCAAGAGATGGATCAGCACCAAAAAAAGACTGTATATCATCATTCAAAATGATTGCTGAACCTTCAGGATTACAGCTCACATTTGTAGAAGTGATCTCTCCAACATCTAAGACTGAGTTTTCATTTCTGTCTTCGCCAGAAGATACACTTACTCCACTAAATGGACACTCCACGCTGCCTGTTGCCAATGTGGTTGATAAGGAAAGAGTCTGGAAGCTATCCTCATTGCCCCCACCGCATCCAGCTAAAGCTAGGGCTAGGGCTGATAAAATTAATATGGTTTTGGAAAGATATTTTAACATTGCGCGCTCCCGTTTAGAGAGCCCTCTTAAAATTAAAAAATATTTAACACAAGAATAAATTCAACCTTAAGGAAGAAATTTTCTAACTGCACTATTTGCGCCGGTCATAAACATTGTATAAAGAACTATAGAAAATATTACGACGATGTTAGAAAAGCTTGAAGCGCGTGTCATCTTACTCAAAGTTCTTTATACTTTTACCCGCCGCCATCACCTCCATTCTGGGCATCATTATGGTGTTACCTGCCATGCGTCGTCGCGCTGCTGAACGAGGGTTGAGCGGTTCAATAACAGTGCCTGCAATCATCGCGGGAACTGGGTTCATCTGCTTACTTTCGGGATTTTTACTTTAAGCGCAGGCTAGAAATCAAAATTCTCTCGCAGGCTGTATGGTTCGCATTCGCCAAACACTATATGATCAAGCAATACTACATCGACAAGGTTCAATGCTTTTTCTAGGATGATCGTCGCCTTAATGTCGCTTCTACTGGGTGTGTTATCGCCGCTGGGGTGATTGTGTGCGATAACAACGCTGGATGCATTGAGTATAAGGCAACGCCTAACGATTTCACGCGGGTAAATACTAATTCTGTCAATAGACCCTTCCAGCAAGTCTTCGCCTAAAAGACGGTTTCCACTGTTGAGGTATATAACAGCCAAAACTTCGTTACGTCGGCCATTCAGGAGTGCGCCCATATGGGTGCGAACCGCCTCAAGTGTAACGATGTACGACGCTGTATTTAGAAGCGTTTCTCTAGTCATGGAGACAACAGCTCGCGGTATCGTTCTCAAGAGGTTTGCACCATCAACTCCGATAATTTCAGCCAGCTCGAAGAAGTCCGCGCGAGCTGCTAACTGAAAATTTGGAAAATGCTCAAGAACCGCCAAAGCAGCTTTTTCAGGTTCGAGGTTAACCACCCGAAGCAATGCCGTTAAGACCGAAAAATCGAATTCCTCGAAACTCTCTTGATAGCTATCCAACTTCAACACTAAAACCACCTTCTTAACAACTATGATGCTGAAGAAAGAAGTTGCTTTACTATTAATGCAATTATTCATTGATACTATGTGAGGCGCTAATTAGACATTTAGGCCACAGAATTGATGTGAAGATTTATTCTTAAAATGGTGACCTGCGCACCAACTTCCTACCATTTTCTGGTGGAGTCATTTGACTATTTTGACCCAACGCCGCCTCGTTTTGAAAATGTTGATTTTCGGTATATTTACTTGGCGTGCGATTTCCTAGCGATGAATGTGATTTGGTTAGATTGTAATCATTTTTCAAGAGTATAATGTAATTGCGGACAACCGTGAGAGACGAAAACAAGGTACAATTAATATGCGAGTTACCCCATCTTTTTGGACTTTCAAGTTATTTGGTGTACGTTCCTCAAGCGCACTAATCATTGGCTAGATGCCTTTAACAAGAAAATGATGAAAGCAGTGGATAATTTCAGAAATGCGGCTTTTGATGCATTGAAGTAGCAATTCACTTAAATTTCTGAGCAGGCCTTTTTGTTAATTTTCTAGAACAATTGATTTCATGCTACGCCTAGCATCTGAAAGTTCAATTAAAATGGTTTTGCAAGTCTATCATCCGCAAAGGTCCAGCCTTTCGTTAAATCATCCGTAATATTCTCAAATGTATTGAACAAGAAAGCACTTTTGAATGCTTCAAAACTTGGTGTTTTTATGAGCGCAGATTTAACGCCCCTCAAAACATTATCCTTCATGTGGACCGAAAAAATAAGCGGTGACGTTTTCAAATCATACTTGGAAGCAGCGGCACCTGTTTCTAACACTTCCATATACCGTTTTATCTGAGCAATAACACGTTTGGTCTCCGTTGTTCGGTGTACTTCAAGCGTATAGATCAAAGGTGTCCCATTATTGTCTATGCCAAATATACCATCAGGTTTAATTGGAATATTAGAATGCGGCACTCGAATTTCAGTTTTACTAATGAATGTTCCCTGCCGCCGTGATCCGATGATATCGAAGTCCATATCCGCAAATAGAATATCAGTATCAAACCGCCTATCCGCCCATTGCCGAAAGCCAATATGAAAATCCACCTGCGCAAAGCGATGACGCGCAAACATCTCGCCAAACTGCACTTGCCCCTTTGGGTAAGGAAACTCTTCAACAGGTAGCCGATAAAGTTCTGAAAGATATTTTGCGCCATGCTCAGTGAGGTAATGCACATCAGGCAAAGTTCGGCCTAGCTTTCGCTTCTTAGCAAGGGGCTTCCGAGACCGATGTAGCTTGGGCAAAATGTTCTTACGGACAGAAGCCTCGCTGGCCCCGATGCCAAGTTTTACGAACTGCTTTACCGTCAAAAAACGATAGATGGACAAAGCCATAAGGGCTTCTGTTGATTTTGCGGAAAGTGATTGGATGATAGGGCTCATGGTTTCGACACATCAGGAATTGCGAACTTGGGACCACGCTGAGTTGACTGAGAATGCGGTGTACCAGTAACGCCCTGTTCTTGATTGGATCGATAATATTTCTCGGCCTGCTTTAGCTTAAGCTGCTTCCACTCATCATTGGCTAGCGCAAACTTATTGCCGACGATGCCTATCTTTGTTTTGATTGGCAGTCGCTCTGTTTCAACTTGGTAGAACTCAAGCTTTTTAAGGTTTCTAACATCATCAGCCGTAAGCGGATGTTCTTCTGCCATTTTCTTCGCGGTCTTATTTTTATTCTTGCCGATAAGGTAACACCCGACATTTCCGAATATTGCATCAAGAAGTGGTCCGCCGACTTGTTCGGTCCGCTGAGTGGCAAGTGTTAGGTACAAACCAAACTTACGGCTCTCGCCTAATATCTCTTCGATCTTTGGACTAACAAAATATTGGCATTCATCGGCAAAGAGGTGGATGGGACGACGTTTCGTCTTAGAGCGGCTCATAGCGTAATTTGTGACAAAGGCATTGATAAGCTGCCCCGTCGTTCGGATCGCATCTTGCGTGTGATGGTCAGGGTTAAAATGAAACACGATGACTTTTCCTGCCTCTAAGCATGCAGGTAGATCAAAGGTACTTTCATTGCATAAAAATTCTCGCACTGTGGGATCACGGATAATTTCACTAAACCGATATTTGAGAGCCTCTTTGGTGGTTTCAAAATTGCGGCCATAAAATTGATACTCAAAGAACTCTTGATCCAAAACATTCGGCAAGGCCCGTTGTCCATATCGCACCAAGTCCTGACTCCGCTTATCATCCATAAAGCGTACAAGGTCTGTCAGAGTTGATTTAGGCCTATGCAGCAAAACGCCTATACACGGCGTCAGTAAGGCTCGCTGAGGCCGAGTGAGGGTTTCACCAATGACTTGCTCTAACGCGCCTATAAACTGCACCTGAGCGCGATTGAGCGACACTTCATCCTTCTTGGCAATATCAAACGGGTTAAAGCTTATATGTTTGCCCTTAAAGTGACTTGGCCGAATATAGACAAGACGGTCATTCTCAGCATTTTCTCGAAACCGAGCAATATCAAGCGCAAGATCACCATGTGGATCAAGCACGACCAAAGCGGGCTTAGTATTACGCGTTAGATAGTGACGGATTAGTGTTTTGATTGTCTCGGACTTACCCGCGCCTGTACCGCCTGTTATGAAGGTATGGCTTTGCCGCGATTTTTCACTAATGCGTAAAACTTTCGGTGTAAAAAAAAAGTTCTGCGCAAACTCCGACCAATCATCTTGAAGGGTAGACACAACAAAATCCAAATAGCCTCCAACATCAAATTTACCAGACGCGCGGAGAGCGCGTATTTGTAGAAGTAGTTTCTGGTAGCTTTGGTGTCTTTTTTCATATTGTGCTTGGGCTTTTTCGTATCGAACGACACGGGCGACCTTTCGGTCAATAGGAGTTTCATATTTTACATTTGGAGGATCAAAAGCAGGATCGTCCATTTGTGGCGGGGTGGGTTTTTCAGGCGTTGTGTTTTGCAATCGCTGATATTCAGAAAATGTCCAAAAGGCTTTCGTGTTTTCAGCAACCACATCACAGAGTACACGCGCCAAACTTGGGTTATCGATCAGGCGGCATTGACCGCATGGCAATGAAGGGCCTTCAGGCGTAGTTTCAGAGTCAGAAAAAGAGACACCTCGAGCCTTAAGTGCTTGCTCAAATTCATGTGGAATATTGATCGTCATTTGGTCAATATCGACATATATTTGAGCGTCTTTTGTAGGTTGTTTTCTACATGACACCGTAAAACCCGTAAGGTCTTGTAGTATATAGGATAATTGGGCGCTTTCAAATTAGACTCTCCTTCCAATACATCGTATTGAGCATGCGTAACTTTCTTTCAGTTCATCTTCGTCTTTCGCTACCCGCTCATTCCTCATCTTCACTTCAATCAATCTCCCCAACACTCAATCCTCCCTATTGTCAGTCACAGCAACCAGCCAGAACGACACACCCCTGAACCCCGAGGCCCTAGGCCGTGTTGCGCGCTCATCTTGATGTCGCCCCGCGCCTTTACCCTGCCTCATCATTAGAGGATTTCTGCGAGCGTTTTTTGACGCCTTTCAAGCTGGTTTAAAGCTCGCAATTGTGTTTCCGCTTCCATCACCTCTCTGATCAATTTTCTCTTCCTTCCTGACAATCCATCTAAAAGGCTCGCGCGCTTCCAAGCCTTAATCCGCATCTTAATGATCCGTTTTAATCGCTTCCGCGTCTTCGTATTTTTCTCCTGCAACGCGCTCCAGCCTAATCTCTGAACATCTGCAATCATCACGCTCGCTTCAGGCCTCCAGCCCTTTAGCTGGCCTTGGCGATAGAAGCCTGCATCCGTTTTGCCAGTCTGTTGCAACCCAATTGCAGGCATATGGTTTTGGATTAATATCTGTAGTGATAACATTAGTCGGCCATAGGATGACGGCATCGTATTGGCCGCGAGTATAGTAAGCCTCTTGGTCTCTTGATAGGAGTCATCAAGACTGGCTCTTATCGCATTGAAATGAACTCCGTCTCCTTTCTCCAAGCCGTCTAAGAAACTTTGGGCTAGGGCGAGGCGGTAGTTTGTCCAAAGCTCTTTACGATTGATCGGCATTCGGGCCTTAGGCTTACGAGAGACTGTTACGACATATCGCCCATTTCGATCTTTCGAGAGGCCTGATGGATGTCCGTATTTTATCTTCACATCTGGCATATGCGACGGATTAATACCGAGTGCCTTTAAGCGATTTCCAAAACGCAGATGCGTTCTTTGAAAAGCCGTTGCGCTAAGGTCATACTTACTCAGGTTTTTCGGAAGTAACAAACTATCGCGAAACGGACGGTTAGCTTTATCTGTAGTGATAACTTTCTCAGGGGCGGCTTTATTCTTTGGCACGTTCGGTTTCGGTGCTCCTGCTATTTCCCGAATTTGAGCAATCTTGAGACGGCCAATGCGTTGCCGTGTTTGATTGATCTGGCGCAATACGGCTGGGTCTAAAGGCCCGTAATAGGCTGTCGTTCGCGTTCGGACGGTTCCGCCTTCACGGTAACTTTCCTGTTCATATCCGTAAGAGCGGCCTTTGACTTTTTTGATCACAAAATAAGCCAAAACAAATCGCTATACCGTTCCTTGATTTTTTAGGCGTGTGAGCGCCGCCAAAATATCATGTTCTGTCATCTCCGCACCTTTTTGCTTCATGGCGAGAGATAAGGCACTGCGAAAGAGTTCAAGGTCTTTAGCATTTTGATGATCAGCGTCTTTCTCTGTCATAGAATGCTGATGCTTCAGGCGCTCCATTTGCCGCGCATCCAAAGCTTGAGCGGCCTCATTTTTACGCTCTGCGTTCTTCACCGCAATTGAACGGGCAATATCGCCCATGAGAAGCTTGAGCTGATTATCCGTTTTCAGGCGCTCTTCGACTTCGGTAAATTTAAGGTCAATATTACGTTCTTGCAGATAGCTTTGGAGTCTTACATTTTCGCGTTTGATGTGATCTTCAAAATCAAGATCATAGCGTTCAGGGGCTAATTCATGCTGTAATTTGATGGCGTCAATATTGCCTTCTAACGCTAATTGCTTGAGTTCCTGCCTATCACTCTGGCGCATTAATTCGCGTTGGTGACGGTCACTCTCTCGCCGACCTTCCTGCTCACGCTGAATTTGAGCGCGGTAATCCATTACCTTTTTCTTATCTTCGAAGTCCTCAGACATCTTTCATCTCCCGCACCAATTTCAAAACATCGCTCATAGAGACTTCAGATTGGCTAGTAGTCGGCGATAGAAGTTGTTGGTTTTGATTGCTGAGTGTATCGAAATATTCTTTGAGCTGAGACGCTATTCCGCGCACGTCTTTTATGTCTCCTTTCAAAGTTGCGATCAGCCTTTCCAGTTCTTCTTTCTGCTTCTCTAAGTCTCTTTGCGATTGTTCGAAGTTTTCCAGCCGCCTGAACAGCTCCGTTACATTTGTCACAACCGCCTCCTATTCAATTGCCGCGAAGGATTTTGAAAGAAACCACGAATATTGAACTTGCAAGATCGTCAATATCCAAAGCGGAAAGCCATCATTGTAAATTTGGTTTTTATGAAGCGTAAGCGGCTCCCCATTTATAAAGCTGTCTGGGAAACGTCTTAAATCTCGATCTGATGTCTCTGGATGTGCTATTCGTCTGGCGGGAATGAAATCTTCCATCTCTGCAATCACTCTGTGCTGATAAAACCATTTCAGGTCTTCATCATTTCCGAAAAGCTGATTGATTGTCTCAAGTGGAAAATTGGCTATCAGGCTATTTCCTGAAAGTTGATAGCCCGCATCATCTAAAGTGATTTGAGGTATGTGTCCCCAAAATGAATCTACAATAGCTAAATCAATATGTCCGTAAGTCTCGCCATGAGACGCCTGCTCCATATTATACTCAAACATGCGATGTAGCATTCTACCGCCGCTCATGAGCATTGCCGACTCGTCCATCGTTGGCATCATTTCAAAGTATTGACCTGAGCTCAGAATATCCCACTCTCGATATGTCGAACTTAAGAGGATCAAGGCCTGCGCTGTTTGCGCATCCCTACTCAAATCAAATGGGTCTTGGGTGGTTCCTGATACGCCCGTTCGCCACATAGCATATAGGGCAAGGCTATCTCGGATATCTTGAGAAAAAAACAGGCTATGGTTCTGGGCGCAAATTTCAGTTATTCGCGTTAAAATTCTGATGAACAAATTGAAGTCGTCATAATCAATAGACGGAAACTCTAACCGCTTCGGAATGGTACCTGTATCAAAGAAATGTCTATAAGTTTCTTCCGTATATCCCATCTCAAAATGTATCATAACGCCTCCCTATTGTTTCCCAATGAGAGAAATCGGAAGTACAGTTTTTAGTGACTTTGCATTGCACATTGCCGTTCTTGCAAGATCAACTATCGCTAATTTTGAATTTTACTGATTCTACCGAACCATCCGCTCTTATGCAATCTCGGGCTGTGCCAGAAAGATGCACCGACCACTAAGTAATACGGACCCGCGACAACATTTGCCGTACGCTTTTCAACCTTCTTCAACTCACTCTCAAATGCTACGGCGTTAATGTCAGGGTTAGAGCCACTTATTTTTGCTGCAAAAGTTGTAATAGGTTCTCTATTTTTTATAAATGCAACAGAATTAGAACGAACATCAATCACGGATATCGCTTGATACATACGCCATTTCCCACTGGTAAGCTCAATCTTGCAGTCGAATAAAGGATCACCCTCGCTTGCTGTTTCAAGCTTACGCAGGACCGACTCTTTAACTCGGTACTCTCGATGTATTAGAGTTGCGCTCGCATCCGATGCATCAAGACTGTCTGTAATCCTTTTATAATCTGCAGATGCTCCCGCTTTCTCAATTAGCGCTTCATCAACTCCAAACTTTTTAAGAACCTCTGCAAATGAAGCTGACGCGGAAGATGAGCTAGTTTTTTCAACCTTATCGGTTGTTTCAGCGGCAGTCTCTACAATTGCGTCCGTAAAGTCTGCAGGCGTGAACGGATTAACTTTGGCATCGCCACAAATAGCCCCAGGTTCACCTCGATGATTACGATTCTGGACAACTGTTCCAAGGTATGCCGCTAGGTTAGGTTTAGCATCATCATCTAAATCCCCTGATCGGCTATAAGCCGCAATGGGGATATATTGCTCTTTAAATTTGATGCGATTACCAACTGTAGGTGTACAGCTCTTCGGCGATCCAACACATATTTTTGAAGCATCTCCCTTGTCGCCGCCTTGGGTGAAAGGATTACTTGCGCAAGCCGTTAAGCTAATCGCAAAAGCTACAGAAAGTATTATATGTTTCGAAAGTCTCATTGCGCGCCCACCTATGTATTCATATTTACTTACGGATAGTTGCAAAATTTATTTTTGTCGAGTCCTTATATATTCGCAATTTTGAGAATTGGGTGAATGAAGTTTCAGAGATTGCACGAATTCAGAAACATATAAAAATTACGATGAACGAGAGACTATGAGATTTTTTATCCATTGCCCAAATACAACATAATATAATCCAATAAGTTAGGGTGTATGCACAAACTAAGATATTTGGAGAATTTCAGGGTGAGGCGTAAAAAGAACTTCCCCCTAAAACATGACGCAAGATTATTTATTGGCTGCCAGACAAGAGCTAGAACGAAAACACGCACACCTTTTTAGACTTTTAACACCTAATGAAATCAACATCTTTGAGGAAGATATGAAGCCCTCCGAGACTCCTATTTGGCAGCATTGGCAAAACTATGTTTTAAAAACTCTAGTACTTGGGAAAAGCGCCAACACCATAAAATCTGTTCGTGACGGGTTAAACACAATAATGCGGCACACAGGTATCCTTACCATAGAACAAGCGAATAAGCCGGGCGTCTTAGGAGACGCTCTACTTGAACTTCAAATGCGCCGTGGACATAAGCCTAGCACACGCAATACTTATATCAAAAATATGAATACCTACTTCATATGGCTCTATAAAAACCACCTGATTGAACAAAACAATATCGCCAGAATTGAAAAAGGACGAGAGGCTCCACCTGACGTAACGGGTCTTAACCTTAAACAAGTAGAGACGGCAGTTCTACATATTAGCAGAAGGCATCATTGCACAGAGCTAGAACGCGCCAGAAATATCCTTATGGTCGATATTTTCCGCTTCTCGGGTATTCGTCCCTGCGAATTACTCAGCATGAAAAACGATGATCTTTTTCAAGAAAGCGGTCAATGGCGCATGGTCATCAATGGTCGAAAGCAGAAAGGGCGTTTGAGATATTATGAAATCCCAAACTTCATCGTTCATTCCTATCAGAATTATATGCGTATTCGCGAAGAGAAAAAACGTTGGGAAACACCTCTGTTTATTTCCATGTCTTCACAGGAAGGTTGGAGCAATAGTGGACTTCAGGCTTTCTTCAAAAAGGTTTCAAAAGAGCTGGGATTTCATATCACCGCCTACGGCTTTAGGCGCTTTATTGCTAGTCAGTTAAGTCGTAGAGGCGTAGCGAGAGATGATCTATCCCGTTACCTCGGCCATACGCGTTTCACCACCACAGACCGCTATATAGCTCGCGAATGCTACCTAACACAGAGCGGCACCGATCTAATGAAAAACATCTATAACTGTTAGTTGGCTTGGTTCATCAAATGCTGCTCAACACTCTGACGCTTATCCTCCAAAGATAAATGCGCATAAATTTGGGTAGTTTCAATTTTGGCATGCCCAAGTAACCCTGAAACAGCATAAATATCTCTAGAGCCGCGATAAGTGTGTGTTGCAAATGTGTGACGTAAAATTTGAGGACTAAACTCGATTCCAGCCGCAACCCTCAACATTTTACAAATGTTCTGAACCCCCCTAGCGCCAAGGCGTTCGTCTCTAGCCACGCTAGAGAAGAAATAAATATGTTTGCTTCGACGTTTAAATCTTAGATCGGCATATTCAGACAGGAAGAAATGAAGCCTTGAGGAGATCGGAATTTGACGATCCTTATTACACTTTCCCTGTCGTACAGTGATTACGTGGGTATCAAGATCAACATCAAGGCGCTTGAGGTTCGCAACCTCAGACAGCCTGAGCCCCGCTAAAATCATCATACCAATCAAAGCACGGTTTCTGACGCCTTCGGATTTGTACTTATAATTGAGATGATAAGCTGTTTCTAGCAACGCCTCGCATTTTTCAGGCGAGAGATATGTCGGCAGCCGTTTTTCCAACGGCGGCTTATCAATATCGTCAGTATAGTTTTCTGATATGTATTTTTTCTTCACCAACCAATTGCAAAAAGCCCGAAGGCGTTTGAGGTAAGTTCGAAAGGTACAAACTGACCAACCACGGCTATGGCGGCCTTCAACCAAAAAGGTTTCAATCATTTCAGTTGAAAGTTCATCGACTTCCGCAATATTGGTCATTTTCACAAATAACGAAAAAATGTCGCGATACCCCTGGATCGTTGCGGGTTGGAAATTTTTGAATATTTTCCCGTGTTGTAAGAATTGGTCGCAAGCGGCATTGAAATTTTGAGAAGACATATGAAAAGAAATAAATAATGAGGCTCTCTCAATATTTATGAAGCTTTTTCAGGATTTCACTTCCCTATTGGGGAAGTAGAACACCAAGCCTATTTTCTCGGTTTTCAATTGGTCGTTATGTCAATTGTGGCGGAGAGAGAGGGATTCGAACCCTCGATACCATTGCTGGTATACACCCTTAGCAGCTATGAGGTGTTCATCAGAACACCCCTTAGAACGCTTCAGGATTGACTTGGCAAGACATGAAGGGTGCTAAAACCTTCAAGTGCTGAGAGCCTCATATTTTTGATAAGAGCTAAATTATTCTATCCATAACTCTCAATCAGTCGAATCATTTTCAATCTCCTTTGACTTTTTAATCAGTGAAGATTTAGTCTTCTTTCTTATTCTATCCTCCCAAAATTCAATCGCATCTGGCGTTCTAATATCACTAGGCATCAAATTTAGACCAGCATTGAAAAGGTCTGCTTCTAATAAGTCATATAACTTTGTTGCTATATACAAACCTTGATATTTTTCTTCTACAATAACGCTCTGCACTCTAATATTTTCATTAAAAGGTCCTGAAAAATCTAAAAAAGCAATTTCTTTTCCTTCATGAAAAACTTCATAAAGCCAAATATTAGATGGATAACCAACTGAAACACTACGTTTAATTAAATACTCACCATGCTTTTCTTCTAGGCTATTCTGAAAAATATCTAGCAAAATATTTTTTGCTGGTAAAACATCAAAACCATTACCAATTATTGCGTTTTTTCTTATTAAAAAAATTAAAACAGAATAAAAACAAAAGTCAAATATTGAACTAGGTTAAACACCCTCTTAGAGAGCCTCATCCCCTGCTGTTCCTAATTTCAAACAGGGATGTACACCTGCAGCGAACAAATTTTGTATACACAAAAAGCGCTGAATGAGTCATAGAATCGTGGCGGAGAGAGAGGGATTCGAACCCTCGGTACGATTGCTCGTACACACCCTTAGCAGCTATGAGGTGTCTATTAGAACACCTCTTATGCCGCTTCAGAATTGGCTTGGTGAGACCTGAAGGGTGCTAAAACCTTCAAGCGCTGAGAACCTCATATTTTTGATAAGAGCGAAAAAATTATACAAATAATTTTTCTTATAACGAATCTAAATCACTTTTATTATTTACCTGCGGTAACCAACCCTTCTAAATCAATCTCTTCAGCAATAATTGAGGCATAACGGGTTGCAACGCCGTTGCAGCTAGACTTTAGAGGGCACGGACTGCCAATTGATAATTTAGATTGGATTTTTTCAGTCACTTTAGAGAATTTAGGATGCGCCTTAATCCGCTTTTGCAACTCTTCAAAATCTGTGATTTGCACACCATAGAATTCGGGGTTACGGAGCACAAAGCCAACAGCTGAACTTTCAATCGATAGCTCAGTCTCACCATCCGTGAAACCGTCATAAGACATGAGCAAAGGCGTACCATCTTCTTCTGCAAGAATAGTCACCCGATTTTCTTCTTTAACGTCAACGCCCATAGACATTGCTGCTGAACCTGAAACAGGAGCAACCGTCCGACCTGCAATAATCACCAAAGGATTTTCTGGATCATTTAGATCGATGCCTTCCACATCTTCGATAGAGACGTTTAGTGGAATACTATTTTCAATAACTGGGTTCACAGCAACGCGAATACCAGCACTGTCAGTCTGGTTTTGCGCATCATATGCTTTAAATCGAAACCAGACTTCTTCTCCATTTTCTAATGCTGGTGCAGTGAAAGTGACGGTATTTGTGTTTGCCCCACTTAAAACAACAGTTGGTCCATTTATCTGTGTCCATTCTACCCGCTCAACGCCTACATCATCCGTAGCTTGCCCTGTAAGTTCTACAACATCATTGGCATTCACAAATTGTTTGTTTGGCACTGTAACGCTTGGAGGATTATTCGTGACCTCTATCCGTGGCAATGATTCCGTTTCAACCGCAACTGACGGAGGTGTTTCCTGACCACAGGCAGAAATTAGTATCGTAATTAGAGTGAGCATTAAAATTTTTGATGTTTTCTCACGAGAAAAATATTGCAGCATTATTAAGGTTATTAATTCTGGCAAATTATATCACAATTCTATGAAAAATGAGAGCCTCATCCCCTGCATCTCTTAATCTCACCTAGGGAAGGTGTCCTGCAGTGAACAAATTTTGTATACGCAAAAAGCGCTGACTGAGTCATAGAATCGTGGCGGAGAGAGAGGGATTCGAACCCTCGGTACGATTGCTCGTACACACCCTTAGCAGCTATGAAGTATTCTCTGAAATGAGATTTTACCGCTTAGATAAAGGGCTTTCTTGGTTTTGAGCTAATGATTTCTCCAAGACTGGAGCGCCTCATATTTTTGATAAGAGCTTAATGATTTTACTTGCAATTCAATATTCTGCAAACTCAAATATAGTTAGAATCAGGAAAGTATATGTCAGATAAAAACGAAATAACAAAATCAAACGGCACTGAAATTGAACCGCAACTCGAAGCTTCAATTCCAATATTGGACTTGCTTAAAGACGCTGATGCAATGAACGCTCTTGACAAGCTCATCTGCTCAATAATGGATCGAAGCAGAAAGAACGCTACCGGTGAACGAGTATTACAGGGTTTAGGTGTAATCTTACTAGTCGCCGCAGTTTCTATCCTTTCTTATGTAGAAAAAATGACACCAAGTGCAGGGGTTATTTTTGGGGCTCTTGCAGGTTACATTTTTGGCAAAGGCCTTGAATAGTTTGGTCTTATCAACACCGCTCGGGAGAGCTGTTCAAATACGAAAATTTAGATAGGCTGTTTTTATGTTGAAGGGAGGCTTTGCGGATAAACTTGGAAATCGTTATGAGGCCAAATGGGCTATCAGCAGGCTTCTCTTGGTACTCGCTGGCGACTATGAACACCTCACATATGAAGGCATCAGCGAAGATTTCAAAGGCTTTGAATTTCGATTAAGTGGCTCACAAAAGACCGAGTGGCACCAAACCAAGATCAATGCTCCAAAAGGGAATTGGACTATTGGAGCGCTCGAAAGAGAAAATTTGCTAGAGGTATTTAAGGATCGGTTAGACGCGGACCAAAATGCTCAATGCCATTTTGTTTCCCAAGACAATGCAAAAGTCCTTAGAGAATTCGCGAATGATGCTCGCCTAGCAAATTCATCTGAAGAGTTCGTGTCTGCTTTAGCTGATGGTCGGGTCTCAGACTTCGAAAAACTTAAAAATGCTTGGGACTGTGATAGCAATCGTGCTTGGCAAATATTGAAGGCTATATACGTCAAAGTAATCGCCGAAAGTGAAATCGACACGAACATTATGGCTCTAAGTAGGTTACTGCTTAATGTCGAGGGTGACACGTACGCGGTCTTACGAAAGTTTGTCGAAGAAAATTTGAACAAAGAGGTCAATAGAGAGAGCCTCAAACATTGGATCGATACAGAAGATGGTATTGAATTCAAAGCTTGGGCAAATCCCAAAACAAATATCGAAAAAATACAAGCTGCAAATGAGAGATATTTGTCCACCTATATTCCATTCGGGATAGGCGGGGAAACAATTGCTAGGACTCAGACTGGAGCCATATGCTCCGACATTGTCGATCCTGAAGGCTCAAAAGTTATTATTCTTGCAGGCATCGCAGGAAGCGGAAAATCAGGCACCGTTAGGCAAATCATCGCTACTTTGAATGAGGGAGGCACACACACTTTAGCTTTTAGAGTTGATCACTATTTAGACTGTCGTCACCCATCTCAGATTGGCAAGGCCATCTTAGATTTAGATGATTCACCCGTCGCACTCCTAAAAGCTCTGTCTCCCAAAGAGACTTCCGTTCTGATCATTGATCAGTTGGATGCTGTGAGTGAAGTATCAGGTCGAAATGGGGTCGTAAAATCAGGCCTTTTTGAGCTTCTAGATGAAGCTTCTCAATACGGAACAGTGAAAGTTATTGTCGTTTGTCGAAGTTATGACCTCGAAAATGATGATCGCTTCAGAAAGCTCTCAAACGGATACAAAACCACCAAAGTTGATCTCCCTTTACTCAACTGGAATGAGGAAATAGCCCCTGTCTTAGAGACACTAAACTATGATTGCGCACAGTTTTCTGAGCGACAAAAACGACTGCTATCTGTTCCAGTTAACTTAGCTGTCTTCATCGAAACTGGTGAAAATTATTTTTCATTCAAAAACCGAGCTGATCTTTTCGGTAAGCTAATCCGAAAGAAAGAAAAGACCTTTATAAAACTTGGTTTCTCTTGGTCACTCATGGCGCCACTACAAAAAGTGGCAAAGTGGATGAGCGATAGACAGGAGCTGTCTGCCCCTGAAAGTACTTTAGATGAATTTTCAGGTTCTGGAGACTTTTTAAGCTCAGAATACCTAACTGTTATTTCAAATGGTAAAATCAACTTCTTTCATGAGAGCTTTTTCGATTACATTTACGCTCGTTCCTTTATTTCTGGAGATCAATCAGTTCTGGAGATGGTTTTATCAGAAGAACAACATCTCTTCCGAAGAACTCAAGTGCGTCAGATTTTTGCGCTTATGCGGGAAGCAGATCACTCCAATTACATTCAACAGTTGAGAGATTTATTACATAATCAGACTGTACGTTATCACTTAAAGCTGTCGGTCGCACAATGGCTTGCTTCATTAGATGACCCTAGTGTCGACGAGCTAGGTGTCGTTCTTGGGTTAGAGAAAAGTGATTTTAACCGTCTTCAGACAGCGATTTTGTTTTCGAACGCAAGTTGGTTCTCTTTGCTTCATCAGCAAAAAGTCATTGAAAAGTCTCTGCATGGAAGCTCTGAAAAGAATTCGCGGATAACCCTAAATTGGCTATCTCGAATAGCGGGGCAGCATCCTTCCGACATAGCCAAGCTGATGGAAAATTGGTGGGTTAAAGATGAAGAAAAAGCGGAGCAACTTGTAGACTGGTTTGGGTTTCTTAGACGCAATAAGCCTGATGATGAGCTACTTGAGTTGTGCGGTGAGGTGATAAAATCACGACCTAAAAATCTATTCAACGACCAGGGTCGTGATCGGATCATGATGCTTCTGCATACGTGGGTTGATCATGGGCCAGAAAGATGCGGCGCATTAGTCAACGAGCTATTCGATGCATGGTTTGAAATGCATCCCGACGCAAATCTGCTTGATCGCGACGACTTCAAACTATTGGACAATCACTCGTTAAGCGAACTTGCAAAAAAGTCATCCCGCGCATTTGTGGAGGGAACACGAGACGCTATATTGAGGACTGTAAAGGAAACTGTTGATCAAGATGAAGGTAAACCCAGATGGTATTCCCTTATGTCATCGATGAGATCGGATTACCTGCATGGCTTTGACGGCTTGTTTCAGCTCTTTGAAAAATCTCTCTGTGAGCTAAGTAAAACCGATCCAGATTTCACAAGAGAAACTCTTTACCGCCTGCCAGCAGACCTTCATCCGCGCTTTATGGGGCTGCATCTAGAAATAATTGGTACAAGTCCTGACCTATTCGAAGACATGCTTAGTTCACTCCTTGAGTATGAAGATGTTTTCAATGCTGGACTAGACGGCGCAAAATGGAAACCCTTTGCTAGAGCTTGCAAAGCAGTTTTGGGAGCATCTGACGATTTACGCGATGCAATCGAAGCCAAGATTTTTTACATTGATCACGAAATCCAAAGAGCGAAGAGGCTTTGGGGTCTCTTAAAAAGAGGAGAAGCGAATGAGTGGGTTGATAAAAGCTCTGTTTTAAGAAGCTTACAATTTTCAGGCTGCAAAGAGTGGAACATACTACATTTTATCGGCACTGAAAACTTATCTGAGAGAGGCAAGAGACGTTATCAGCAACTGAGCCATAAGTTTAACACCGAACATATTGATGAAGAAAACTCAGTTCGCATGACTAGAGTTAACTCGCCTATCGGTGCCGAGCAAGCACAACATATGAATGATGAGCAGATAGTTTCTGCTATGATAAAGTATGATACTGACGAGGGAATAGGCTGGCGACGAGGAGGTGCATATGAGCTTTCTTCTGTGTTCACAGACCAAGCAAAGAACGACCCAGACAGATACTTAGCGTTACTTCTAAAGCTGCCTCTTAACATTAATCATCTATATCATTCAGAAATTTTAAGAGGTGTACGCGATGCGGAAACCTTCGATAATGAGATGGCGAAAGCAGCTATTCTTCATATCCATCAACATTTCAAATCCAAGCTATCAGACGCTATCTTGAGTGTAGTAGAAACTCATTCATCACTTATTTTGGCCGATGAGATAAAAGAACTTGTCTTCGAATATGCCATGAACGGAGACGGCCCTAACAGAGAAGACCTTCGTGAAGACAGCGATGAGGAATCTAATAACTCTAAAAACAAACTCCTCACAGTCGATGATCTTGTTCGCTTGGGTAGCGGTGGCATTATGATACAGTCCGTTCATGGAGGGCGTGCAAAGGCTTGGGACACGCTTAAACAGATTGGATGGAGTCAGCCATCTTTACATAATGAAATCTGGGATTTGGTAGATACACAAGCCGTTCAAGAAAAATCCGTGAGCATCAGAGCTAGAATTTTTGATGCAATGACGCCTTTGTTTAATGACAATAAGGAACGTTATGAAAATACTTGCCTTTTACTCTTCGATCAGAAGACTACAGCAAGCGACACTATCGACCCGATAGCTGTATTAGCGACATATCACGGCGTGAACATGCAAAAGTATATTGATTTCAATATGCCTGAATTCGCTTCCGACTGCATCAAGAGAATGACTGCCAATGACAATGAAAATGTTCAAGCTGTAGGAATATGGTGGCTATTCTGCGAGCACTTCCGACACGGACGCTCAGGCATTTCACTTAAAGCCGTCGATGAAATGAGCGATCAAGAAAGAGTTCTTTATGCCGATATCCTGTCACATGCATTTCACTGGAACGAGGTCGAGGCGTCGGCTGCAAGTGATCTTATAAAACTCTTCAATGACCCAACTCCAAAAATTTATGAACAGGCCTCTGAAGTATTTAGGAATTGCAAGTCTGAAGACTTTTATCGCTGTCTAGAACTTGCTGAGGCTTACATTCAGACAGACGCTTTCTTAGAAAAACCAACTTATCTATTATACGCATTAGACAGTGCCGAATGTGATGTGATGAAACTTGTGGTAACTGGGGCAGAAAGACTAATCAGAAGTATTATTGAAAGAGAGGACCAACATGGTGGGCGCGGAACAGGCCTGTACAAACTTCAGGAACTGTTAGGACGAGAATATGCGGCTTCCGAAAAACGACCAGATATTCGTAAGCGGATATTAGATTTGATCGATTTAATGCTTGAAAACGATATTTACGGTACAGATAAAGTCACTGAAGCCAATGATAGATGATTCTGCGTATAACTAATACTCCTCCGCTCGCATTATCGTCATCACGCGACTGGTACGTTGCGGGTCGGCAGGGTTGTCTGAGTGGCGTTCCATTTTTGGATCATAGTAGTCGATTTTGAAAAAGAACTTGTCCCCTTCTATATTCACACTCCCAAAATCATGCTCTCCGTAAGGATCGTTATCTTCAGTGAATGTATCGAAGGTGCGGATCGCTTCTAGGATCGAAGCTCTGGTGTTTTGACTGAGGTTTACGATGGAAGGGGTTGCGACCACTTTTCCACCTATACCGTGGGTACGAAGAAGATCATTTAAACGTGAAATCGAAGCCGATGTTTTTTCTGGCATTGGACGCAAATGCTACGCCTCTTGCCTGTATGCTTTCAAACATCTTTTAGGAAAGTGACTTGTGCATACACTCAGAAATAATGTGCTGATATATTTTCAAATATGCTCTCATCCGCCATCCAACCCATCAAACATTTTAGATAACTCAGTAGCCTTCTTCATAACAAAGGTGGTTGCCGTACACACTTGGAGTGTCAAACCTGTAGTAAACACAGCCCCTTTGTAGGAGTGAAAATATATAATTCCTACATTCACAAAACCATATATTATCATTCCATACCACCAACCCCTATCTTTAAAACGGTCAGAAAATATCGGTCTGCTGTCTTCGTTATCAATGGAGTCAAGAGTATTACGAGCAATGTAAAATGGAACGATCAGAAAACCGCTCAAAAATGCTACTAACAACTGTATATCAAAAAAAGCAGCCAACATTACCTAAAAAGCCCAAACGAGTTATTCCGTATTTACGTTAAGGTTTAGTTAGGCAAGTTTAATAATATATGAACTCTACTTAATAGCAGTCTTAAAGGTTTTGAAATTACATTTGTCGCATTGCGTTCTGTATAGGACGAAGCGTCTCATACACACGGTTTCTACGATTAGCTAATACATAAAAAACTTCACCACTACGATGCGAACGATGATTTGGGCTATGTAGCTGGTCTTTATTTCGCTTCAGCACATCAGCAACAGCAGATACGCTCGCCTGTAATTCTTCGGCTATTGCTTTTGCCGTTAAATATTTTCCGCTGCTCAAGACAGTTAAAACATCATGCCACGTAATTTCTTTTACCATTTCACCTATCTCGCCTTCATCGAAGCGTTGAAGGTTAAGGTAATCGACCGTAGTTGATTTTTCGTTTTCAGATATGGTTAGCGTTGGCTTAAAATTTGAACAAATTTGTCCAGATTTTATTGTTTCTGTTTCCTCAGTCAATTCCAAATCATATGCTTGATTACTGCTTACACTTTTTAACATAAATAATTTTAACCGCCTAAAAACACTGACATCAGTGAATACACACGAATCAGTTAAGGAAATTTTAACCCTGTTTTAAACATTCTTAAGATTAATGTAAGCCTGACCCAAATTCTTAAACCCACTTGTGCATACACTCAGGAATAATGTGCTGATATATTTCAGCGTCGGTCGTTAGCTTCATATAATCTTTGTAAGTCTTCATGGCTCCAGCTGAGAAAACGGTTAGAGGTCGCAGTTGTGAGAGCGCTTTACGTTTTTCTTCATCAGGAATTGGTGCAACAATAATCGTTTCAACAAAATCCCGTTTGCGAGCAAGCGCCGCTGCATAGACTCGATAGCTTTTATGATATTGCGTTCGCCAACATCGAAGCCAAAACACCTTTTCATCCATTTCAGGACGTTTGAATTTTGGCTTTATGTGATCGGAAAAAATGCACTGGCTTAATGAAATTCGATCAATGATGAGGCGGTAGTTCTCATTCCCAAATTGTTCGACTATAGAGCGAAGCATTTCTTCAAATTGCCACTGCCAAATTTCAGTTGAGTAAAAGTCTTTTCCGATTCTAATTTTTCTAAGGAGAAAGATTGAGCGATCATCGACATCATCACGCCACCAATCCGCTAAAGGCGTAGTATCCATTTTTGTTTTTGTGCCTACACGTCGTTCGTAAAGGGCGTGGAAAAGAACATCGGTAACATCGTCCGACTTAGCAATAAGCGACTTAGCGGCTACAACTTTTACAAAGTCCTGATCAATAATGTGGTCTAGTTCTTTCACACTCAGAACATCTGCAGACGTATCATTCTGCTTTGAAAGCGCACGCTTGTATCGATCACACAGCCAGAGCCTTTGCTCCGCAATGTAAGCCGCAGAACTTTCTGAAATGTTTGATGCACCAGAAAGGATCGTGAAACACTCTAGGGACTGCCTGAGAGCGGCTAGGTTGATAACCGTTTCCCAATTCCAGTCATATAAGCCAAGCGCTTTATAAGCGTGACAGAGTGTTGCGAGGGCAAGTGTATGCTCCTCACTATCGACTTTTGAGTTTTTCAAAAACTGACTGGCCGTCTTGATATGATTTTGGATTAACTTTCGCCTTTTTTCTTTCTCCCTGTCGTTGCTGTAGCGTTTGAA
Organism: uncultured Caulobacterales bacterium; assembly: GCA_964479275.1. Taxonomy (GTDB): domain Bacteria; phylum Pseudomonadota; class Alphaproteobacteria; order Caulobacterales; family Parvularculaceae; genus CALLPQ01. The sequence goes on along the minus strand of CAYZLR010000047.1, from coordinate 1,485 downwards.
AAGATCACTCCCCGCTTGGAGCAAGAAGTCTTCAAAGGTGGCGCTTTCAATTTCATTCATCAAAATATTTTAGGCGTCTTGAGTATCTCCAAACTTGGCTTCGAGTTCGTCAAAACTAGGCAGCGCTGTCGATTTAGTATTTAAGTACGCACCGACCTCACCAACACGGGTCATGTTCAATTGTCCATTTGAAAGCATGCCAAGCTTGCTCCAACTTTCATCTCCCCGTCCTGTATTGTCATTCGTCTTGGCATCACCATCAATATGCGTGGCTTGTAATCGCCATTTAAAGCTAGCTAGGTCACCTTCTGTCGGGAACTCAGATGAAAGCACCGTTCCTAAACCCATAAAGGCTCCGTAGAGCTGTTCGGCTCTAGCCACCTGTTCTTCATCCAATTTTATTTCCGCATAGCCCTGAGCAGCTAAATTCGACTTCCCAAAGATTTCACGGGTAGCACCCTGAAAGTCTCGTTCAGCCAGAACACCTCCCACCATCGCAGCTTTAATAAGACGATTGAGGAAGGCGGGGTCATCATCGAGGCTATAAGGAACACTGAGCGTTCTTCCTCCTACCTCAGCTTTCGCCACGAACTCGTTAGGATGCTTTGGGTCAGGATAGACTGTGTAGTCGCCAAGGGGCATTCCATTCTTTTCAGTGAACGGCTCAACGCGATTTGTTTTTGGATTTACGAACTGACCTTTTTCACGCGCTAGTTCAGAGACGGCAATTAAGTCGGTACTGTTACGGATTACGCCGAAACCCTCGACTCGCAATTTTGTCTTTGTATGCTCTGAAATTTCATTTGAAGCGTCCACTTTCATCATCACGTCAGCAAAAGCCAACGATGCACTTGCACCTGACAGGTCAATATTACTACGCGCAACAATAGACTTGAAGGCTTCAGCTTCGGTAGGATCATCTACCAGTGTTGTCATGCGGGACAGTGTTTCAGCGATCATATTAAGTTGCGCTAAGGCTGCTTCACGTTGTTCTTTTGGGAAGTCTTCTCCTGCCGCCTTAACATCGGCGATTAGTTGGTCTATCTGCCCAACTTTATCATCCCCGATTAAATTTCCTTTCAATTTATTTTGAAGCGCAAGTGACTCTTCACTTAAACCTTCAACGGTTGTGCGCCGTTGCTCATTGTCTTTTGCATTTTGTGTAATTGTTTCAGTATTGTTAGCCCTTTGCTCTGATTTAGCGGTGATTTCAGCTTGGTAAAGACATTCATCCAACTCAAATTCAGCTAAATCAGGATCATCTAAAGCCGTTGAATCTTTTGCCAATAGCTCCTGCACTTTCCCAATCGCAATCGGTAAATGCTCAGGCAATTGGCAGTTTACAGCTAGATATTCTACAGCGCTTTTAGGGACATCAGGAAATTGAGTAGCAACATCATTATTAAGCGCCACACGTTCGCGCGTAACGCTTTGCGATTGTGCCTCCAATTGTTCATTGGTCAGAACAACTTTAGGAACATCTTG
>CAYZLR010000046.1:0-26245 GCA_964479275.1 uncultured Caulobacterales bacterium | reverse complement strand
CTATGCCCTGCTATTCAAACCATGAAAACTGAAGTTTTTCAGCTGCCTGTTAAACCGTCAAATGATTTGTAAATGTAGCCGATTAAGGTTTCTTTCGACGGATGATTGCGATAATAAATCAATCATACTTTTATATATGATCATTCATACCTTTAGATGAGAGTTCTATGGCTGAATTACTTCCCGTATCATCATTCGATTGTATTGTTCTTGGGGGAACAGGAGATTTAGCGCTACGTAAATTATTGCCTGCGTTATTCCATCGTTGGAAAGATCAGCAAATTCCAGAAGATAGTCGCATATTTGCGGTTTCACGTGGTAAACTTTCAAAACAAGCCTACCTCGATAAAGTACGCGAAAAATTTGCAACTTTTTATCCAACAGAGCAAACCAGTGATGAAGACTGGGAGGGGTTTGCCAAACTTGTCGAATATGTTTCTGTCAATGTTGGTGATCCAAACGGAGGGTGGGATAGCCTAGGTGAAAAGCTAGGGGGCGATGATAAAAAAATAAGAGTTTTTTATCTTGCCCTACCACCTTCTTTATACGGAAGTGTTTGCGCTAATATCGATCAGGCAGGCTTAAAAACTCCTTTAACGCGTGTCGTACTGGAAAAGCCAATTGGGTCAAATTTGGAAACTGCACGAGAAATTAATGATGCCGTTGGTAAAGTCTTTAATGAAGAACAGGTTTTTAGAATTGACCATTATCTTGGTAAAGAGACGGTCCAGAACTTGTTGATACTTCGCTTTGCGAACTCTATTTTTGAACCTTTATGGAATTCGTCAACAATCGATCATGTGCAAATTACCGTTGCAGAGTCGATAGGTGCAGGAAATCGTGCCAGTTATTATGATAAATCTGGTGCTTTACGCGATATGGTGCAAAATCATATTTTGCAACTCCTATGTTTAGTCGCGATGGAGCCACCTCTTGATTTGGGGGCTGACACTGTTAGAGACGAAAAAATTAAAGTTTTGCGTGCCCTTCGTCGCTTCACACAAGAAGAAATAAATCGCGATACGATTCGTGGCCAATATAAAGATGGCGCAGTTGATGGCGAAAAAGTTGAGGCTTACGCAGATGAATTAGGCGAGCAGAGCAAAACCGAAACATTTGTAGCGATTAAAGCAACGATTGATAATTGGCGTTGGGCTAATGTTCCGTTTTATCTTCGAACTGGAAAACGCATGAGTGATCGGCGCTCAGAAATTGTTATCCAGTTTAAGGATGTTCCACACTCTGTTGTTGGGCAAAGTACGAGCCAGTTAAACCCGACAAGGCTGGTTATTCGCCTACAGCCAGATGAAGGCATGAAACTGATCTTGATGACCAAAGAGCCTGGTCCGGGTGGGATGCGGCTTCGCTATGTCCCTCTTAATCTATCTTACGCTGAGACGTTTAATAAACGTTATCCGGACGCTTATGAGCGGTTATTGATGGCTGTTGTAAGGGGGGATTTGGCGTTATTTATGCGGCGTGATGAAGTTGAAGCGGCGTGGCATTGGGTTGATGGCATTCTTGCGGCTTGGGAGGGTATAAATACGAAAACACACCTTTATCCAGCCGGCGCTGATGGTCCGGCACAATCACACGCAATGCTTGGCCAGGATGGCGGGCGTGAATGGTGGTCAGAATAATGAGTTCAGCAAATTTTTCTGATAAAGCGGCTCTGCAATTTTCAGTTTTTGAAAGTCAATCTGAGATGACAGAGCAAAGTTTGGCGTTGATTGAGGGGCAACTTAAAAAGAGTTTGCAATTGAAAGATCGTGCTCTCATTGCTGTATCTGGGGGATCCAGCCCTGCGCCGCTGTATAAAGATTTGTCAAAACTCGATATCGATTGGGCTCGTGTTGATATTGTTTTGGTCGATGAGCGTTGGGTCAATCCGTGGGAGGAGGGATCAAACGAAGCTTTTATTCAAGAAACCTTGATTCAAAATAATGCCTCGATTGTTGAGCTTACGGGGTTAAAAACTAATGATGAATCTCCCATCAATGCTTTGCCGGAAATTGAACGAAAATTATCTTCTCTTTCTGACAATATAGATATCGCAATAATGGGAATAGGCCCTGATGCGCACACAGCTTCATGGTTTCCCCGTGCGAAAAATCTTGACTTGGCTCTCGATATGAATAGTGGGCATAAGGTTTGTGCAATTCAAGCCAATAAATCAGCTGTTACCGGGGGCTATTTGGATCGGATTACGTTAACATTACCCTTTATTTCTGCGTCCTCCCTTACACTCTTGCTAATTAGCGGTGAAGCGAAGCGATCAGCGTTTGATGCCGCGATTATGTCGAATGTTTCGGAACATGACTATCCCGTGCGCGCACTTATCGAACATAGTTCTAATTTAGAAATATTCTGGACACCATAAAACGTGATAACTAAAGAGAGACGAGCAAAATGGCAAAGTTGAATAACACAATTGCTGACGTCACCAATCGAATTATTGAACGAAGCTCAAAAACCCGTGCCGGGTATTTGGCATTGATGCGACAAGGCAAAGAGCAAGGGCTAACCCGCCAAACTTTGTCATGTGGAAACCTTGCGCATGGATTTGCGGCATGTGGCCCTGATGAAAAAGAAGAACTGGCAAAGGGCAATGGTGCGAATATTGGTATCGTGACGGCTTATAATGATATGCTTTCTGCTCATCAACCATTTGCAGTGTTTCCCGATATCATTAAATCAGCGCTGCGCAGCGTGGGTGCGGTAGGACAGGTGGCTGGCGGTGTGCCGGCAATGTGTGACGGAGTTACACAAGGTCAACCGGGGATGGAGTTATCGCTGTTTAGCCGTGACAATATCGCCATGGGCGCAGCGATTGCAATGTCGCATAACATGTTTGATGCGGGTTTATGTCTTGGGGTGTGTGATAAAATCGTTCCTGGGCTGATGATTGGAGCGTTGAGGTTTGGCCATTTGCCGTTTATTTTCGTGCCAGCGGGGCCGATGCGATCTGGTCTTCGCAATAGTGAAAAAGCACGGGTGCGACAGGAATTTGCCCAAGGGAAAATTGGCCGCGATGAATTACTAGTTGCAGAAAGTGCTAGCTATCATTCCCCAGGGACCTGCACATTTTATGGTACAGCAAATTCCAATCAAATGTTAATGGAATTCATGGGCATGCATTTGCCGGGTTCGGCTTTTCCAAATCCGGATACACCGCTTCGTGAAGCGTTAACGAAAGCGGCTGCCATTCGAGCGAGTGAAATTACGAGCCTTGAGGATGAATATATTCCGATTTGTGATGTGATTGATGAACGTTCTATCGTCAATGCGATTATTGGCCTTCATGCAACCGGGGGGTCAACAAATCATACCCTTCATATTATTGCTATTGCCAGAGCGGCTGGCATTATCATTAATTGGGATGACTTCAATGATTTAGCGACTGTAACGCCGCTGCTAACAAGAGTTTATCCTAATGGCCAGGCGGATGTAAATCATTTTCATGCAGCAGGGGGGCTTGCTTTTGTGATCCGTGAATTACTCGATGCGGGCTTACTTCATGAAGAGGTCATGACCGTCGCGGGGCAGGGGCTACGCCATTATGCAAAAGAACCTTTCTTGGATGGTGACCAGCTGGTTTGGCGAGATGCGCCGACGCAATCTGGCGATAAAGAGGTTTTAGGGACGATTGAAACTCCTTTTGCGAGTACGGGCGGGTTGTCTTTACTGGCTGGAAAGTTGGGGCGGGCTGTGATCAAAGTTTCTGCTGTGAATCAGGAACACAGAAGCATTCATGCCCCTGCAATTGTTTTTTCATCGCAGGAAGAATTTCTAGATCGTTTTAAAAGCGGTGAATTGAAAAAAGATTTTATTGCCGTTGTGCGCTTCCAAGGTCCTCGAGCTAATGGAATGCCAGAACTCCATAAATTAACGCCGCCTTTGGGAGTATTGCAAGATCAGGGATATAAAGTTGCTTTGGTTACGGATGGACGGATGTCGGGTGCCTCTGGAAAAGTACCCGCAGCTATTCATTTAACGCCGGAAGCTTTATCAGGCGGTATGATTGCTAAGGTCAAGGATGGCGATATGATAACTCTTGATGCGGACAAAGGAATTCTCGATGTGGCCGTTTCCGAGGAAGAGTTATCGAGCCGGGATGGAGCCTCCATTGATCTAAAATCGTCTCATTATGGGTTTGGCCGGGAGCTGTTTTCAATTTTTAGAGAACATGCCGGTCACGCGGAAGAGGGAGCTTCATCACTTCCGTTTCATGAGTACACACACTAAAAAATCGTCTAAATAATACTGTATGCTAATCTCATTGATGGAATAAAATTTATGTTAGAAATATTAAGCCAAATTCGCGTATTGCCGGTTGTTGAGATTAAGGATGATGAAGATGGCGCGCCTTTGGCTCAAGCTTTCTCGGCTGGAGGGTTGAATGTCTTTGAGTTCACCATGCGAACGCCAGCCGCATTGTCTGCGCTTAAGAAGGCAAAAAAAGCGCATCCTGATATGATCATTGGAATGGGGACAGTGCTTAACAGAGAACAGGCATATGATGCTCTTGAGGCGGGGGCGGACTTTCTGGTAACCCCCGGAATAACCCCAGGTCTTCTTGATATGGCGTCAAGCGTGAGTGAACCTGTCTTGCTAGGGGCTGCAACGATTTCAGATGTGATGGCTATCCTTGATCGGGATATTACCTTGATGAAATTTTTTCCCGCCCAGGCTGCGGGCGGCATTGATTATTTAAAATCTATTAAAGGTCCTCTTGGCGAGGCAAAATTTTGCGCTACTGGCGGGATATCCCGTGATCAAGTCGATGATTTTTTGGCTTTGGAGAATATAGTATGTGTTGGAGGGTCATGGGTGGCAACTAAATCAATGATCGCCAACAAAGAGTGGGATAAAATTACCGCCAATGCGGCTATTGCAGTGGGGAAATAATGGTGAATGGATCAAAGCACCTCCGCATTATAAATAGACGCATGGAGGTACTTTGTGTTTTTTAGTCACCTTACAGGACGCTCAACCAGTCACTACTTGATCTGGAAATGTTTTAGAGTTTCAAACTCTGAATATAGTCTCTGATTTGTGGACCAAATTCTGTATGTTCTAATCCAAGCTTAATATTTGCCTGTAGCCAGCCGACCTTAGAGCCGCAGTCATGAATATCCCCTTCGCATAGATAGGCATGGAAATCCTGAGACTTGGCAAGACTATTCATGGAGTCTGTTAACTGAATTTCCCCTCCGGCACCGCGCTCTTGCGTTTCCAGTAAGTTAAAAATTTCAGGTTGCAAGACATAACGGCCAATAATTCGATAATTTGAAGGCGCATCCTCAGGAGCAGGTTTTTCGACCATCCCCGACATTTTTACCAAATGTCCATGGTGTTCCGTCGGTGCAATAACCCCGTATTTATGAGTATCTTCATTGGGAACCTCTTCAACAGCAACAAGGTTTCCTCCAGTTTTTTCATAAGCATTTATCATCTGTTTTAAAAATCCTGGCGAATGCGGAACGATTTCATCAGGAAGAGAAATAGCAAACGGTTCGTTTCCGACCAGGTCTCTGGCGCACCATACAGCGTGGCCTAATCCCAATGGAGCCTGTTGACGGGTATATGAGATGGCGCCTGCTTGTGGTAAATCATTGAGTATCGAGTTTAAAATATCCGTTTTATTTTTTTCTGCGAGCACATTTTCGAGCTCGAAAGCGTGATCAAAATAATCTTCAATCGCTCCTTTACCCCGCCCAGTGACCAAAATGATATGCTCAATGCCTGCATCGTAAGCCTCACGCACCACATAATCGATCAGGGGGCGATCTACCACCGTCAACATTTCCTTCGGAGTCGTCTTTGTCGCTGGCAAAACCCTTGTGCCAAGTCCTGCTACGGGGACGACGAGCTTTCTAATTTTACGCATGGTTTTTCCTCGGTTTAGGAATGAATTTCACTATTTTTAATTAGGAACTTTGTTGATAGGACTGTCATTTAATTCGATAGCCTCATCAATAGTAATAGGCTTGAGCTGTCGTAAATTTTCGGCAAGAACAGGAAGGTGCACAGTGATGCGGCGGCGAATATCGTCATGTAAATCCCGATAGAAGAGATTGAAGGGCTGTGCGCGCCATTGCGAACCGAACCATTGTGGGTTCTGCAAAAAACCTTTGTTGGGTTTGTCGAGTATTAAAACGCCATCGCTACATTGTGCCCCGACAGCACCAGAGAGAATTGGCGGAGATTGCTCAAATGCCAGACCGGTTGCAGATGCGGCCCCTTTATGGCGTTCTGGGCCGACATATTCTTCATTCATTTTCCAGGAAAGCGGGTTCACGCATGTCAATTGATCATTTGCGATGGTGATGAACTGATCGGCATCCTTAATCATCAGGCTTCTGGTTCTCACTCTTGTAATATCTTTTTTCAGACTTTCTTCAAATGCGAAATAAGAAACAATACAGCCAGTTTGGATCGCTTTCTCACACGGGGGAATGTTGGTGAGATAGTCTTTATAAACTGATTTTGCGACGCCAAATTGGAGGATATAGGCCGTAGTTAAACGCTCACGTAATTTTTTATTATTTTGAAAAAACTCATTTATCAAACCCAAAACGTATAACCCGCCTTGGTCATATCCAACCATGATGATGGGTTTTTCCGGATCTGTGTTTTTTAAAAATTCACTGAAGGCAGATCTAACATCCCTATAGGCTAATTGGCGTGCTGCAATGCCATCATATTTATGCGTAAACCTTGCAAATAAAGTTGTTTGACGATAACGCGGTGCATAAATCTTTCCGATTTTGATAAAAGGACCAATTTCGTTGGGAATTGAGATTTGTTCCAGAATTTGATTGGCGCTCTCGTCATCAATCGGTCCATTCCAGTTGTTTTTGTCATAATACCCACTCCCATGAACATAAAAGATTAAAGCTTCGTCGGAATCGCCAGCTTGGGTTTTGTCTTGTGTTTGTTTGATTTCTAGCTTTGGGGTGGGTTCGGTTGTTTTTTTCTCGATCAGGGCGGAATTGTTAGGGAGAAGTGCCCATGCATGAGTGTTGTATTTTAGATCATCTGTCTCAAATTTGAGAGTATAATCAGGGGCTTGAGGTGCAGGAATGGCCTGAAATGGCGTGCGTGGATTGATTAGAAACCGGCTTAAATTATCTTGAAAAATATAAGAACCGACCAGCGCAAGGCTAATAAAAACCAACGGCATGAGGAATAAAAATATCGTACGCCTTTTCATTGCCCTGATGAAGCCTTATCTTGTATGTATGTCGCGTGTATTGTCGAAATTTAGGGCTTAATCTTAGCGGCTGCAAAAGCAAATGGATAGATCAAGATCACTGAAATTTCAGTGGTTTAAGGGAATTTCCAAGAGTTTTTGCTGTGCGCAGCATGAATGAAAAAATATGGTTAACCAATCTTTGCTAGACTAAGACGTACAAATAGAAATTACGATCCGATTTGGGAATAAAATGACTGCAGCCAACGCATAGATCTGGATTGCACTTTGTAGCCTGAGATGTCCTCTGGAGGTTGATGTTTTCCAGTTGCCTTCACGGGATGAATGATTTGAATTGAGTAAGTTATGAGCGAGAAAAAAGATCAGTCAGATAATCAGGGTAATGGATATCGTTCTGACACAGCGAGCGATCTTGCTGAAAGTTTACAGAGCGGAACGCCTCTCATTAAACCTAATCGAGCGAGTTTTGGGAGTCGTGTGCGCTCCAATTTTTTTGCTGGTGTGGTGATTGCAGCTCCCATCGGGATCACAGCATGGCTGATTTGGCTTTTGTTTACAGGCCCTCTCAATAATGTCGATAAGTTTGTTAAAAACTGGTTGCCCGATAGTGGCAGTAATGTTGATGCGTTTTTGCGCGGAATGCCCTACATCGGTGTAGCCGTTGCAATCCTAGGGTTGATTTTTCTAGGCGCTTTGACCCGAAACTTTATTGGTAGCTCGATTATTAAAGTTTGGGAAAACCTTGTTGATAGTGTTCCCATTGTTAGAAACCTTTACCGATTTTTCAAAAATGTATTTGAAACGGCGCTGCAAAACTCTGATCGTTCTTTTAAAGAAGTTGCATTGGTTGAATATCCTTTGGAAGGGTTATGGGCAATCTCGTTTGTTGTTGGTGATGCGCGCGGAGAAATGCAAACGCAACTTGATGATCAAGGGGAAGACCTTGTGAGCATTTTTGTGCCGACAGTCCCAAATCCAACATCAGGGTTTTTACTCTATGTATCCCGAAAAAAATTACGTGTACTAAGTATGAGTGTCGAAGAGGCCGCAAAAGTCGTCTTTTCTATGGGGCTTGTGGTGCCTGAAAGCCAGGACCCTGAGGCCGCTGTTGCAAAACTGGAAGGTTTAGCACGCCAAGCGCAAGGTACTGATGATATTATTCCAGAAAAGAAAAAACGCAAAAACTGGTTTGGTGTCAATAAAAAGGCGAGTTAATCAGTGCAGTTATCGACGATTTTTGTCGTCAATTGTGGTGTATGATTATGAAAAAATTATATAACAAAAAGCTTGCAGTGTTTGTTTATGTCTATTGGTAAATCTTTATGTAAAAACGGATTGTGCTTTTTTCACAATAGTAGTTTTGTACGCGCTATAAAAATCCGATGGACTTAAAGCTAACTTCCGAGTCTTTTCCGATCACCAGATGATCATGTATGCGGATGTTTAAAGCAATTCCGGCTTCTTTAATTTTACGGGTCATTTCGACATCTGCTTTTGAGGGAGTAGGATCACCGGAGGGGTGATTGTGTACCAAAATAATGGCAGATGCTCCAAGTTCTAATGCTCTTTTTATAACTTCGCGAGGATAGACAGGCGTATGGTCTATAGTACCGCGTTGTTGTACTTCATCGGCAATCAAGATGTTTTTTTTATCGAGGAATAGAATGCGAAACATCTCAGTTTTTTCATCGGCCATTGCCGCGCGGCAGTAAGCAAGAAGATCACTCCAGGAAGAAATTATAGGGCGGTTCATAATGCGTTCTTGCGTAAGTTTTATGGCCGCAGCTTGAATAATCTTTAACTCTGTCGCAACGTTATGAGATATGCCTTTTACCTCTAGCAAACGCTCGATTGGGGCCCCCAAAACTTCGGCAAATCCCCCAAAAATTTTGATAAGTTCTTTTGCAAGCGGTTTGACATCCCGGCGTGGTATTGCTCGAAACAAAACCATTTCCAACAATTCATAATCTTGCACAGCTGTCATACCGCCTTTGCGAAAGCGCTCTCTTAATCTTTCGCGATGACCTTTGGCATGATCTTGAGGCTTTAGAGAAGACGACATTATGAATAGGGTGGGTGATCGAGCCCAGTAGGAGATTTAGTGAAGATTTCGTATCCTGTTTGTGTAACAGCCATAGAATGTTCAAATTGCGCAGTCAAAGATTTGTCTTTAGTGACCGCAGTCCAGTTGTCTTTTAATAATTTTGCATCCGGGCGACCTTCATTAATCATAGGTTCAATGGTGAAAAACATACCGGGTTCCAACACTGTATCCGGTGCTTTTTGAATACCAATGCGACGATCACGATATTCACCATAGTGAACAATATTAGGAGCATCGTGAAAAACTTGTCCTAATCCATGCCCACAAAAATCACGTACAACAGAAAAGCCATTTCCTTCTGCATGGGCTTGAATAGCGCTACCGATATCGCGCAACGTCGCGCCGGGCTTAACAACCTCGATACCCTTCCAAAGACATTCAAAGGTGACCTCACAAAGGCGTTTGGCTTTTACTTTAGGCTCTCCAGCATAATACATTCGGCTGGTGTCCCCGTGCCAGCCGTCGACAATAACAGTGACATCTATGTTAACAATATCGCCTTTTTTTAAAGTCTTTGGCGAGGGAATACCGTGGCAAATGACATGATTAATTGAAGTACATACGGTATGGCGGTAGCCACGATAACCAACGCATGCGGGAAGGGCGCCATGATCAAGCACAAATTCGCGAGCGAGATCGTCAATAGCTTGCGTGGAAACACCTGGCACAACATGAGGAGCAATCATATCCAAGCATTCAGCGGCTAGTTTTCCAGCTCTACGCATGCCCTCGAAATCTTCAACGGAGTGTATTTTGATGCCCCCTGACCGGACTTCATCATTATCATCACTGGCTTTCGAAACATCCATCATGGCAATTCATTCTCTAAATTTACAAGTTAATCGGAAGAGCCCGCCTTAACACAATTTCTTGGGTTGTTATTTCACAGTCATAACATAATAGGTCAACCCCTGCATCTTTTGCCTGCATCAGCGCTTGTGAATATTGTGGATCTATATCAGCAGCCGGGCTAAATTGCGTGCAATCACTTCTTTGAACAATATAAAGCAGGCAGGCACGATGCCCCTGTTTTGCCATAGCCGCAAGATCATGCATATGTTTGGTGCCTCTTGCTGTCACACTATCGGGAAATTCTGCAAGCCCGCGCTGTCTGCTTAAGTGGACATTTTTCACCTCAACATAGCATAGGGGTGTTTTCGGATTTGAAGCTTCCAGCAAGATATCTATACGACTATTGTTCGAATATTTTACCTCACGGGTAAGTTTTGTATAGCCACTAAGCTCCGGGATCATGCCATTTGAAATGGCCTCTGCAGCGATTTTATTGGGGTTAGAGGTATTAATCGCAAGTATTGTGTCCTCCAGTTGGATTAACTCCCACGAGTAAGGAAGTTTACGCGCTTTATTTGAGGAATGAGAGACCCAGACTCTAGCCCCTTCTATTGCCACCCCCATCATAGATCCTGGATTGGCACAGTGCGCGGTTATTTTTGTGCCGTCATCCAATTCTATGTCTGCAAGAAATCGCTTATAGCGCTTGATGAGACGACCCGAGGTGAGAGAAGAGGGATAATGCATAGTTGCGTCAATTGGGTTGGTGTAATTTGATTACAGATAATTTTGAAGGGGCGAGACCGTTAATTGTCCTTTTCGTAGCGCAGCAATTGCTTTTGTTGCGGCTTTTGCACCTGCCACTGTGGTTATGCACGGAATTTTTTGAGAAAGCGCGGTAGTCCTGATCGAACGAGAGTCTTTTACCGATTGTGCGCCTTCGGTGGTATTAAAGATCAAATCAACTTCGCCATTTTTTAATGCATCGACAATGTGCGGACGCCCTTCCAAGACTTTATTGACACGTTTTACATCGAGGCCGTGACCGTGCAGAAAATCAGCGGTTCCCGCGGTAGCCATGAGCGAAAAGCCCATATTTAAAAGATCACGAGCAGGTTCAAGAATGCTTTCCTTGTCTATTTCCTTGAGCGAAATAAAAATACATCCTGACATTGGCAAATTGGCACCAGCCCCTAAAAGGCTTTTTGCTCGCGCAGTGGCAAAATCTTTATCGATACCCATCACTTCCCCGGTCGAGCGCATCTCCGGCCCAAGGACAGTATCAACCCCGGCAAACCGAGCAAACGGAAAGACAACTTCTTTCACAGCAGTATGATTGGGGGATGCAATCCCTTCGCCAAGTCCAAGTTCATCAAGACTGATGCCCGCCATGACCTTTGCCGCGATCCGAGCAATTGGAAGGCCGGTTGTTTTGGCAACAAAGGGAACTGTGCGCGATGCACGTGGGTTTACCTCCAGAATATAGATGACATCCCCCTGAATGGCATATTGAACATTCATCAAGCCAATAACCCCTAATGCCATTGCGAGCTTTCGAGTTTGATTTTCTAACTCATCAATAATCTTTTTACTGAGTGTGTATGGGGGAAGAGAGCATGCACTATCACCAGAGTGAATACCCGCTTCTTCAATATGCTCCATAATGCCGGCAATAAAAACCCGCGATCCATCGCATATTGCATCGACATCAACCTCTACAGCATTTTGTAGATATTGATCGAGCAAGAGTGGCTGCCGCTCTGATATTTCAATTTGTGCTGTGGCTAAATAGTTTTTTAGGCCGTGATCATGATGCACTATTTCCATGGCTCTTCCGCCTAATACATAAGAAGGCCGGGTAACTAAAGGATAACCGACGCTCAAGGCCGCTTCTTCGGCCAAAGCCCGAGACGGAGCGGTAGCATTGTTGGGTTGTTTTAGCCCTAACTCTTGAACCAATTTTTGGAAACGTTCACGCCCTTCAGCTAAATCAATCGTGTCGAAAGGAGTTCCCAGAAGAGGAGTGCCCAATTGATCAAGGGTTTGTGCTAACTTTAACGGGGTTTGTCCTCCATATTGTACAATGACTCCCTTGAGTGTGCCATTTTCTTGCTCGCGATGAATAATATCAAGAACATTTTCATCCGTGAGCGGCTCAAAATATAAGCGATCGGATGTGTCGTAATCTGTGGAAACAGTTTCCGGATTACAATTGATCATGATGGATTCAATGCCAATATCTGCAAGAGCAAATGCGGCATGACAACAACAATAGTCAAATTCGATTCCTTGCCCAATTCGATTGGGGCCGCCGCCAAGGATGATGACTTTATCGTTCGAGGAAGGGTTGCTTTCGCAAGAGAGAAGTCCTTTGATTTTATGTTCATATGTCGAATACATATAAGGGGTGATGGCGCGAAACTCTGCCGCACATGTATCGATACGTTTGAATGAAGGCGTAACGCCGCGCTCTTGTCGAAAAGACCGAACTTCCATTTCGCTAGCCTTAACCAACTGGCCAAGGCGTTTGTCAGAAAAGCCCATGGCTTTAATGTTTAATAGCGCATGAGGATCACTGGGTAATCCATTTCTGGCGATTTCATTTTCGGCGTCCACAATTTCCTGAATTTGTTCCAAAAACCAAGGGTCATAGGCGGTAATAGAGCGGACTTGCTCAATTGGCAGACCGTAGCGAAAGGCCTGTGCTGTCACGCGCAAACGATCTGGAGTTGGGGCTGCCAGAGCGGCGCGAAATGCATTGAGATCATCCCCGCGATCAAGGCCGGGAATAGAAATGGGATCAAGTCCACAAAGTCCCGTCTCCATCGAGCGTAAGGCCTTTTGTAGGCTTTCCGAGAAATTGCGTCCAATAGCCATCACTTCCCCAACTGACTTCATCGCCGTCGTGAGTGTCTCATCAGCTCCGGGGAATTTTTCAAACGCAAAGCGCGGGATTTTTGTGACGACGTAATCAATTGTCGGTTCAAAGGCTGCAGGTGTGGCTTTGGTAATATCATTTTCAAGTTCATCAAGGGTGTATCCAACAGCCAGTTTTGCCGCGATGCGCGCAATAGGAAAGCCGGTTGCTTTAGACGCCAATGCAGAAGAGCGAGAAACCCTCGGGTTCATTTCAATAACGACCAGACGCCCATCGGCTGGGTTGACCGCAAACTGAACATTTGATCCTCCGGTCTCAACACCAATTTCTCGAAGGACAGCAATCGAAGCTGAGCGCATAATTTGATATTCTTTATCCGTCAGCGTCAGGGCCGGCGCCACAGTGATGGAGTCACCTGTATGAACACCCATGGGATCAACATTTTCAATGGAACAGATAATAATACAATTATCTGCTTTGTCGCGAACGACTTCCATTTCATACTCTTTCCAACCTAACAGACTTTCATCAATGAGAACCTGCCCAACGGGAGAGGCTTCTATCCCGCTACGGACAATTTTTTCATATTCTTCACGGTTGTAGGCAATCCCCCCTCCGGTGCCCCCCAATGTGAATGCAGGACGAATAATGGCCGGGAGACCGACTTCTTCAATAGCAGACATGGCCGAAGCGAGTGCAGTGTTACGGTCGTAGGAGACGATTTTTCCATCACTATTTTTTATAGGAGGAGAAGAGATGATAGTCGCACGAGGGTTTTCGAGGCCAATCACATCCATCGCTGCACGAAATTTTTCCCGATCTTCAGCCTTTTCGATCACATCAGCTTTTGCGCCAATCATCTCGACATTGTATTTTTCGAGAATGCCGTTTTTTTCAAGGTCAAGCGCACAATTCAATGCCGTCTGGCCGCCCATAGTTGGTAGAATGGCGTCTGGGCGCTCTTTCTCAATAATCTTTTTAACATACTCCGGTAGAATTGGTTCGATATAGGTGGCATCTGCCAATTCGGGATCGGTCATAATTGTAGCGGGATTTGAATTGACCAAGATCACCCGATAACCCTCCTCCTTAAGGGCTTTCACGGCTTGAACGCCTGAATAATCAAATTCACAAGCTTGACCGATGACGATCGGCCCTGCGCCGATAATCAGGATTGAAGAAATGTCGGTTCTTTTCGGCATATAGGGTCTCATTCACGCAAAAATGCTCACTGCAGTGCCAATGATGGCACAACAAATAGAGGGGATTCGATTCTGTTGGCTAAAATCGTGTCTTAGGGGAAAATGATTGTTGGTGCAAAGGGTTTGATCGAGTTTTGGATAATCAATCACAAAAAATGGGTATGATGGATTGAACACGATATCACAATTTTTGTTGCTAAATATATTATGTTATTAAATTCAATTACTTATAAGGTTAATCTTATATTTATGGTAATTATTTTTCGATGAACGGCTCTTGCTATTTGGGTTCGAGGTGATCATATTCTGGCCAACTTATGTCCAAGATGGTGTGATTACCTGGGGGTATTTCTTTAACAAATCCTCAATTCTCACCAGCCTATAATAAGGGCCTTGGTCGGTGGTAACTGTCTTGGGCGACAAGTACTTTGCAGCAGGTTTAAAGGGTCTCTTTCGTGGTAAAGCGACAAGTTGAAAACTGTGAGACTCAACATCAATCAACGCCTATGGGCATTGATAGGGCGGAGTCATGCGATAATTTGGGTGCACCGATGTCGCTGTCCACAAATTGGAACTTTCGAAAAGGCCTCGCACTTGGTGTTTTTGCCTTAGCATTACTGATTGTGGCTTACGGTATCAGTTTTAAAGAAGAACGATTAGAAAGAATTGCGCGCGGTCAACTCAATGAGTCTCGACAAATTGAGCTGCTTACTGACTATACGAATTTCTTGACCCAAGAGACAATGACTGCAGGGTACGAAAGTCAGTTGGCATTACCATTACAAACACGCGAACAAAGAGCTGCATTGAAAATTGCATTGAGTGACAAAGAGGATGTTCTCGGGAATTTTGTAGATTATAGCTTCTCTGATTTGCATGATGCGCGAAAAGAGGAACGTCAACGAAAATGCCTCGCGCAAGCTATCTATTTTGAAGCGCGTTCAGAAGCGCGCATGGGGCAACTGGCGGTAGCAGATGTTGTAATAAACCGGGTCGATAGTCGGCATTATCCCGATACGATTTGCGAAGTGGTGTTTCAAGGTTCAGAGCGAGTGACGGGCTGTCAGTTTAGTTTTACCTGCGACGGATCAATGGATAATGTGAGGCTTGACCAAAGTAACCGTAAATGGATTGCATCTGTGAACCTTGCGGGCTCTGTCTTGGCAGGTATGCGTGTGCCAGTGAGCCGAAATGCAACGCATTATCATGCGGATTATGTAGATCCTGTGTGGGCGGAAAACCTTTTACCTACAGCAACAATTGGGACTCACAAATTTTATCGTTTTCGCAACAGTAAAATTTCCTATGCTGCACCAGCAGGCTTATAGGCGACGATCAATTATCTCGTCTTCTGCGTCCTAATCCGAAAAATCCGCGACGCCGTTTTTTTCGCTTTTTACCCTCATCAGTACGATTGTTATTTTCTTGCGTCCGTCTTCGTTCTTCGCGATTAATTTGGCGTGTTGATTTTATGCGCTCTCTGTTAATCCGTGAAAAGCCCCTCTCAACGTCAGCATAAAAATCAAGTAAAATAGGTTCATTCGTGACAGTAATAGCAGAGTAGGCACCGGCGAGTTTTTTAGGAGGTAGGTCCTTATGCGCCGTTTGCATATAATTTTGCCAAATTTGCGCCGGTACAGACCCTCCGGTAATTTTATCCATCGGTTCGTATGCATCATTACCAACCCACACACCGGTTACAATTTGTGCACTATAGCCGACAAACCAGGCATCTCGCCAATCATTTGTGGTGCCGGTTTTACCCATTGTGTGACGATCGTCCAGCTTTGCGCTTCGACCAGTTCCATCTAGCATAACCTGATATAGAAGATGATTGAGCTCATGCCCAATTTCTTTTTCGAAAATTCTTTTCGTTTTTTTATCTTCATGGGTGTAGAGAATATTTCCATCTTGATTTGTAATAGAGGTAATCAAGTAAGGCGTTACCTTTGTACCCGCTCGCGCCATTGGAAGATAGGCGCTGGTTAGCTCTTCCAATGTTAGATCTGTCGCCCCCAGCGCCAAAGAAGGATGTGGGTTGAGCTTAGATTTTATGCCGAGGCGTTTGGCGACCTCCATTACTTTGTCGCGCCCAACCTGTTCGCTCAGTTGAACACTGACAGTATTGATGGAACGAGCCATCGCTTCCGTAAGACGCATAGGACCAGAATATGTATTGGCATAATTTCGCGGTGCCCACCCATCAATATTAATCGGTTGGTCCACAAACTTTGACGTTGGTTTTATGCCAGCCTCTAGGGCGGCTAAATAGACAAAAGGCTTAAAAGCGGAGCCGGGTTGGCGTTTGGCTTGAGATACTCGATTAAACTGGCTTTCACGGTAATTAACCCCGCCGACAAGTGCTCGTGTTGCCCCATTGATGTCATAACTAATTAACGAGGCTTGGTTCGCTTTGGCCGTGATGATCTCTTGCGTCAATTGTGTTCGTAAAGCGTTTTCTGCAGCCGCCTGCATATTGGGGTCGAGCGTCGTCGCAATAATCAGGTCTCCATCATAGCGTTCTATCAAGGAGCGTGCTTTGGCATTGGCATAATCAAAAACATAACCGAGTTCAGAGCTAACATCATTGGCGAGGCGCGCTTTGTTCAGTTTGGCTTCGTGAGCCTCAAAAGGGGTAATTGCTTTAATCTCACGAAGGTTATCAAGCACTTCGTCTGAACGACGCTCAGCGGCTTTTAAGTTATTTGTGGGCGCGAGTGAGGAGGGGGCTTTTGGGAGGCCTGCAAGCATCGCAGCTTCTGCAAGGTTTACTTCGCGTACAGATTTATCAAAATAAGTTTGCGCAGCTTGTTCAATGCCGTAAGCGCCGGCACCAAGATAGATACGATTTAGATACAAAGATAATAACTCGTCCTTCGTATATCTGCCCTCCAGCCATAATGCGAGAAGTGCTTCTCTGAATTTTCGCTTATAAGTACGATCTGGTTTTAAAAATAGATTTTTGGCCAATTGCTGAGTTATCGTTGAGCCGCCCTGGACAACCCGGCCAGAGCGATAATTGGTCATGGCCGCGCGCAAGGTTCCACGAACGTCAATGCCCACATGATCGTAAAACCGTCTATCTTCAGTAGCTAAAAAGGCCGCAACCAAATAATCAGGGAGCTCACCCACCGCGATGGCTTCGCCATAGCGTGCGCCACGTGACATCATTTCATCGCCATTTCTATCCAGCATCACGACACTAGATCGGCGATTTATATTCCATAAATCGATACCTTCAGGCACGCGAGGGGCCATCATCACGAAAGTGTAGTATAAAATAGGTATGATCGCGGTGAGGGCCAGCGTCAAAGTGGTCGTAAAAACCGGCTTAATCAGGCGCCGGATCAAACTTGGGCGTGTGGAATGCGGCGTTAAATCATTCCTATCGGAATCAGTACTCTCAAAGGAGGCGAGATGACCAGCTACTTCACGCGTATTTTTGTGATGTTTTTTCTTGCTCTGGTTGTTGGTGGGGTTGTTTTTGTGTGTAAGGCGGGTAATTTTTAGTTTGAGCTGTGTGAAAAGGGCCAGGAGGGAGTGACGATAACGCTCAAGGCGAATGCCTACGGACTTTCTTAGGGAGGGGCTTTTTTTTGGCCTATGATCAACCATTATTGCACTCAATATCGTGTAAGGGGACCTGAAAAGATGAATATACTTAATTAGTATAAAACGAACTTGGGCCTAGGGCTAGATAATAAGCTTTAAGCGGCTTTATTATGGTGAAAAACAGGAATGGTGATGACCTTACCAAAATTTGAGAAAGCAACCAAAGATATGAATACCGTCATCACAAAAGAGCCTGTGGTTGAGGACAATGATTCCATGCGTTTGGAAGATGAGTTTTGGAAAAAAAAGTCGCTTGATGAAATGAATCCAAGGGAGTGGGAGGCTTTATGTGATGGTTGTGGCCGATGTTGCCTGGTGGTTTTGCGCGACGATGAGAGCGACGAATTACATGAAACTGATGTCGCTTGCCGACTTTATAACGCCCAAACACGGCGGTGTAATGATTATGATAACCGGACGAAATCGGTCCCTAGTTGTATATCTTTGACTCCAGAAAAGGCCCGCACCCTAGATTGGATGCCTGAAACATGCGCCTATCGCCGCCTGGGCTCAGGCAAAGAATTGCCACAGTGGCATCCGCTTATCACGGGCACCCGGCAAAGCGTGATAAAAGCAGGCGTGGCCACGTCGCTAAGCGTGTTATCCGAGAATGAGATTAAAGAGAAAGATTTACCGAGTCGCGTGCGCGCACTACGAAAATAAGATTTTGGACATATAAAGTCAGCGAATGAAATCAAGAAACTATTCTGTGCACGCCCCAAGATTAGCGATGCTTGCCCCGTTAGAGGCCGCAACGCACGCATTAGAATAAGTACGACCATCACAGCCACAAACAGGGAAAAATTCTTTTGTACATATTTGCGGTTTTGGTTGGCACGTTCCGGCGGAGTCAGCCACTTTGCGGCAAATGCCTGTTTCCATTTTACAAAAGTTTTCGTCCCTAGTGCAAGAAATTCCGGCTATACCGCCGCACAAGCTGCCAACATCACCGACTTCATAAATTGTAACGCCATCTTCATGGGTACATGAGTACAGCCCAATCAATAAAATAATAGATATTAATTTTGAAAATATATTCATATTTTCCCCCCAGAAATAAAAATAACTATGCTATAATGTAGGGGTTTGGTTTTATTGTAAACAAAAGATGTTACTTAGGTAGAGAGTGTTTTGTCTACTCTGCGACCAATGAACGGTATTTGCGGGTGAAATTTTTAGCTTAAAGCACCTGCTTGATTCTGTTTGATACGGAGGGGATTTAAATATGAATGACCTTGCCATAGGCGTCTAATACGCTTTCGTGCATCATTTCGGATAGAGTCGGGTGTGGGAAAATTGTGTGCATTAAATCTTCTTCAGTGGCCTCAAGAGTTTTGGCGAGGCCAAATCCTTGTATCAATTCGGTTACCTCTGCGCCAATAAGATGGGCTCCAATGAGCTCGCCAGTTTTTTCGTTAAAAACGGTTTTGACCATACCTTCAGGCTCCCCCAGCGCAATGGCCTTGCCATTGCCGTTAAAGGGGAAGCGTCCGACTTTGACCTTGATGCCTGCCTCTTTG
This sequence comes from uncultured Caulobacterales bacterium, assembly GCA_964479275.1. Lineage (GTDB taxonomy): Bacteria > Pseudomonadota > Alphaproteobacteria > Caulobacterales > Parvularculaceae > CALLPQ01. Next base: position 6,921 of record CAYZLR010000046.1, on the reverse strand, counting down.
GCTTTCGCCTCTGTCATCCCAACACTAGCCACTTGCGGTTGGCAGTAAGTACAGCCAGGGATCAGATCTGTATTTAGCGGGTGAACATTTTTAACTCCGGCAATTTTCTCAACACAGATAACGCCTTCATGGGAGGCTTTATGGGCCAGCCATGGAGCACCCACAACGTCACCAATCGCATAAAGACCTTTAACACCGGTCTCAAGCCATTCGTTCACTTGAATGTGGCCACGATCTACTTTTACGCCAACCTCTTCAAGGCCGATATTTTCAGTGTTGCCGACAATGCCGATGGCCAAAACAACCCGCTCGGCATCAACAGTTTTGATGGAGCCATCTTTCAGTTTGATGGATGCGGTAACACTATCCTTGCCCTTCTCGAGTTTTTGCACAGAGGCAGATGTTAAAATATCCATGCCCTGTTTTTTAAATTGTTTTTCGGCGAATTTAGAAATTTCAGCATCTTCAGCAGGGAGAACACGATCCACCATTTCGACGACGGTAGTCTTCGCGCCAAGCGCATTGTAAAAACTGGCAAATTCAATGCCGATTGCGCCTGAACCGATGACGAGGAGAGATTTGGGCATAGTATCAGGAACCATCGCTTCTTTCGCGGTCCAGATAAATTTTCCGTCAGGTTCAAGACCTGCACCAGGGATCGTCCGCGCTCTTGCACCAGTGGCAATGATTACGTGTTTGGCCATGACAATGTCAGTGCCTTTTGTGGTTTTAACTTCAACTGACGGCGTGGCTCCAGCCGTAGCAGGCTTTTTCAGTTTGGCTTCACCTTCAATCACTTGAATTTTATGCTTTTTCATTAAATAGCCAATGCCGCCAGACAATTGTGTCGCAACACCGCGTGAACGTTTGATCACGGCATCGATATCAAAGCCGATTTTTTCCGCCTTCAGGCCGAATGCATCCGCATGCTTCATGTTGGTGTATATTTCAGCCGTGCGTAACAAAGCTTTAGTTGGAATACAGCCCCAGTTTAAGCAAACCCCTCCCAAATGTTCGCGTTCAATGATGATGGTTTTCATCCCCAATTGGCTCGCACGGATTGCTGCAACGTACCCACCGGGGCCTGATCCTATCACAACAAGGTCTGCTTTATGTTCCGCCATTCTGATTTTCTCCGGTTTTTGTGGGTTAAGGGCTTTTACAAGCTGCCAATTCGCGCGACAATAGTTAAACTGATGCCTACATCGAGCTTGTTTGAGTTACAATAAGTAGCGAACTTATGAGGATATAAAAAAATGGCCATAGAAGCCCTCAGAACCGATGATGAACGATTTTCTACTTTACCGGATTGGCCCTATGCACCCAATTACATTGATGATCTAAAAGGATATGAAGGCTTACGCATGCACTATGTGGATGAAGGGCCAAAAGATGCGAAGATCACCTTTTTATGCCTGCATGGTATGCCGACATGGTCTTACCTTTATCGTAAAATGTTGCCAATTTTTGTTGCTGCGCGATGCCGCGTGGTTGCTCTGGATATGTTTGGTTTTGGCCGTTCCGATAAACCCATCTTAGATAGTACTTATTCATATTATTTTCACCGGAATTCTTTGTTGGCTTTTGTCGAGAAGCTTGATCTTAAAAATATCTGCCTGACCTGTCAGGATTGGGGGGGATTATTAGGGCTGACTTTACCCAAGGAGGCGCCTGATCGGTATACTCGCCTGATCGCGATGAATACGACTTTGCCAATGGGGGAAGATCCCGGGCCAGGGTTTATTGCCTGGCGAGCTTATAATAAAGCCAATCCAGACCTTGATATTGCAGCACTAATGGGGCGCGTTGTGCCGGGTATGAGCGAAGACGAAGTTGCGGCCTATTTGGCGCCTTTCCCGGATCAACGTTACAAGGCGGGTATTCGGCGGTTTCCGCAAATGGTCATGGTCGAAGGCGGGGAGAGTGAAGGTATTGATACGGCCTTTGCGGCTGCGGAATTCTGGTCCAATCGCTGGGAGGGGGATAGTTTTATGGCTGTCGGTATGCAAGATCCGGTTTTGGGCGCATCTCACATGGTCAAGCTAAAAGAGATTGTTCGTGGCACGCCAGATTTATTGGAACTGGAGACTGTTGGGCATTTTGTGCAGGAGTCTGGTGAGGAAGTTGCAAAAGCGGCTTTGCAGCATTTTGGAATATAAAAATTGTTGATGTAACATTCAATAATGGAGAGTGATAAATGATTTGTATGCGAACATTAATGATGGGTATAATTATTGTCACAATCAATATTGGGTTTTGTGTTCCAACATTTCATGCATTCGCAAGTGAAGATCTCGTGTCCCATTCGGTCCCGCCGATTAAATCATCTTTGCATCAACCGATTGGTAGTATGAGAGGCATGATCGTGTCTGAAGAGCGACTGGCGTCTTCAGTTGGTGCGCAAATTTTAGCAGATGGCGGAAATGCAGTCGATGCGGCTGTTGCAACAAGTTTTGCTCTCGCGGTGACGTTCCCACAAGCTGGCAATATTGGCGGCGGCGGTTTTATGATGGTACATATGCGAGAGACGGCAAAGACCATTGCGATCGATTATCGTGAAATGGCACCGGCGGCAGCCACCAGAGATATGTATCTGAATGAAAAGGGGGAGGTGGATGTTGAACTGGCCAGATACTCGCACCTATCAGCGGGCATCCCAGGGACAGTTGCAGGGCTGTTGCACGCACAAGAAAAGTATGGGCGTTTATCGAGAAAAAAAGTTTTAGCACCTGCCATTTCCCTAGCGCAAAAGGGATACCCAATTTCTTATTTTGCTGCGGCGAAAATTGAGAGTAACAGAGATTATCTATCCAAACACGCAGCCACATACAAAGAAATGTTTAAAGCCGATGGGGCAGGTTATTTGCCCGGTGATATTTTTGCGCGTAAAGATTTGGCAAAAACATTGAAAGCGATTTCAAAAAAAGGAAGAGCTGGATTTTATAAAGGCGCCATAGCCGATTTAATTGTGAAAGATATGCAGGCCAATGGCGGGTTGATTACTCATGATGATTTATCCAACTACAAAGTTGTTGAGCGCGAGGCTGTGAAGGGTGAGTATCGAGGGTATGAGATTCACTCAATGCCGCCTCCCAGTTCTGGTGGTGTGCATTTAATTCAAATCTTGAATATTTTGGAAACGGAACCTGCGCCTGAACATAGCCGAGAAGAGGCTGGTGCGTTGCATTTTTTAGCGGAAGCGATGCGGCTCGCATATGCTGATCGCGCAGAACATTTGGGCGATCCTGATTATGAAACCATCCCCGATCAGGGCATTATCAGTAAAACCTATGCCAGAGATTTAGCCAAAACTATTGATATGCAGAAAGCAAAACCCTCAAGCGAGGTAGGTGCGGGCAATCCCGTTCCTTATGAAAGTCCGGATACAACCCACATTTCTGTCATCGATGAGGACGGTAATATGGTTGCAAATACCTATACACTCAATTTGAGTTATGGATCGGCCATTGTCGTGCCGGGTACGGGCATTTTTCTTAATAATGAAATGGATGATTTTTCAGCGTTACCCGGCTCTCCCAATGCCTATGGCCTGGTTGGCGGAGAGAAGAACGCGATTGAAGCCGGGAAAAGACCGTTGAGTTCCATGACGCCCACGTTAATTTTTAAAGACGGAAACCCATTCGTGGTCACAGGTGCGCCCGGGGGGAGTCGGATTATCACGTCGGTTCTAAATGTGATTTTAAATGTCATTGATCACCATATGAATATTGCTGATGCGACAGTGACACCGCGCATTCATCATCAATGGTTGCCGGATCAGATTTTATTTGAACCTGGACTTAGTGTAGATACACAACGAGCTCTTCGCGCGAAAGGGCACAAGCTCGAACCCTCGAAATGGTTTGCGCGGCCACAAAGTGTTGTACATCGTGATGGCTGGTTTTATGGCTATTCTGATAATCGCAGTGTTGGTGGTAAAGCCTGTGCTCCCGATTCTCATTGCTGATTTTTATATGATTAAGAGCCAATCCAAATGACTTCAATCCAATCTTTGGTGCCAACGATAGATGTGTCATGTCATCATGAGGCAAATCTCAAATCTTTGGATCAGGCGTGTCGTACTCATGGTTTTTTCTTGCTCACAGGTCATGGTCTTGATGCTATTATTGAAAAAACGCTGGCCACTGCAAATTTATTTTTTCAGCAAGACAGAGGACACAAATCCAAAATTGTCCGTGATCAGGAAAACCCAATGGGTTGGTATGATCGTGAACTCACCAAAGGATATAGGGATCATAAAGAGATTTTTGACTTTACGGACCCCGTAGCGCCCCTTGGGCGCGAGCGCAATAAATGGCCTGAAGAACCCGCAGATTTTCAAAAAATCCTGACCGATTACCACCGGGAATTTTCTCTATTGGCTACAAAGACATTGAAACTGGTTTTGATGGCTTTGGCGTTGGATAAATCTGTTATTGATCGCTATCGTGGCGATGCGAAGATTAGTCCCGTCCGATTGAACAAATATTTGGTAGAGGACCCGGTTCCTGTTGCTGAACGTGCTGGATTGCCACCACTTGGAAAAACCGCACTAGGAGAACATACTGACCCTGGGGTTCTTACATTGTTGCTACAAGATCGGGTGGGGGGCTTACAAACCAAAATGGCGAACGGGCAATGGATCGATATCGCGCCAATATCCGGTACGATTATTGTCAATCTGGGTGATAGTTTACAAGTTTGGAGCAATGATCAATATCGTGCAGCTCTCCATAGAGTTTTGCCCATGGAAAAATCTGACAGAATATCGATCCCTTTTTTTTATCATCCTGAGCGTAATGCTGTTTTAGAGCCTATACCAGAGATTGCAAAAGGACTTCCAAAGTACCACGCTTTTAAATGGCTGGATTATATTAAGGCGCGTGATGATGATAATTTTGCAGAAATTGGTAAAGCTGATGCGCAAGTAAGTGATTATAAAATCAATCGCCAAAATCCTTCAGAATGATACCGGATTATGAGGTCTTTTTGGAGGCTCTCGCTAGTGCTTTTGCTTTTTTGCGTTTCAATCGCTTTTGACCAAGCGCGCGGAATAATACTTGATCTTCGTATGTCAGTGCTGTGCGTTTTACCAGATAGAGATATAAAGCAATAGTTGCAGCAATATTGATACTAATCAGATACCCGTTTTGGATATTTGTAAACTTTCTAAAGGACCAGAGTATGGCCGTGATCAAAATTGCGATCAATATCGGCTTTATATAATTTCGATTAAGAATAGAAATATTAAGATGTTTTTTTGTCATCACAATTCGGCTAATCGCCAAAAAACTAACGGTAATTAAAAACCCGATCGCTGCACCTGTGACCCCAGCAAAATTTGCCAAAAGCGCGATCACAGCCACTTCGATAATAATCGTCATAAAAAATAAGGTTGGAGGTATTTTGGGTTTTGCAAAGACCAAAGCCGTTTCTGTTGCCATGAAACTGCCATCGATTAATTCAGCCAATAAAATAATGGCTAATATAGAGGCCCCAATTGCAAAGTCAGGCCCGAAAACAGAAAGAATGGTGTCTGAATAGACAGTTGTTGGAATGCTCACCGAGACTTGGATGATAAACACCCAACGGCAAATACCAATCAGGTTAGAACGGATTTTTTTTGCTTCAAAATTATGGTGTAATTTGGCTATCACAGGCGATAGCATTGGTTCAAAAAGCGCGTAAGTTTTTTGTGGGACTGTCGCAATCTGTTGCACCATATAGTAGAGCCCAACCCTTTCTGGGCTAACAATTAAACTAAGAACAATAAGATCAATCCTACGCAAGGCCATAAAGCCTATATCAGTAAAAGCAACCGGAGCACTTTTTTTTAAAAGAGGCATCCAATTTTTTATCTGTGGCTGGGAATGCAGCAGTGTATTGGCCCCATAAGTACGCACAAGCCCAATAGCTGTTACAAAAGCAGCGGTGCTGATGGAACAGAAATAAGCAATCAGTAATCCATTTTCCATCATTCCAAATTTAAAGAATAAAATGGCAAGGGCTAAAAATACCCAGGGCTCCGCGACCGCTCTGGACCAGACATCCCAACCAATAATGCGTTTAAATTTGATTGCTGCCAGCGCAACATTAATGAAAACCAGCAACGGTATTATAAAAAAGAAAATGAGTAACAAGTTTGATTGACCGGGCAAGATCAGATACCAAATGCCCAGGCAAATAAATGATATGGCAAAACTTATAAATAGTGACGCGCCAAGAGCTTCCATGACTTTGGACGCAACTGTGCGCCCTTGTTTTTCCTCAAAGCTCAAAATATCTAGTAAGCCGCGCTTTAGTCCCATTACCCCGATGGCGGCGGCGATTTCAGAAATCGCCGCAACTTGTCCCAGTACCCCTAAAGCTTCCATCCCAAAAGCACGGCCAGCAATAATCATTAACGCTGCACGGGCAATTAAACGGCCACCAAAACCGAACAGGGAGGCTATTGCACCTCGAATGACGTCACGAATATCGTTTAAACTCGCCATGCCTTATACCTCAGACATTGCAACGATAAGGGGGAGAGGGAGAGGGATTGGCTGATCCTTACAAGTTTGACTGAATGAATAATAACTCGCTGTTGGTTAAGGCAAGAAATGAAGTTTAGCAATACAGTACTGGACCGGGTAGGCTTAATGTAACGAAACCAGCAAAAGTGATACCCAATTTTCGTGTGTGTATTAGCTCAGAGTCCGATCCAAAATTTGCTTTTGTCTGACAAATACGGATTTTTCGAGAGCCGTAACTTAGTGCTGACATTGTGCACGAGCACCAGAAGCTCAAAAGCCCCTTTTGCAGGCGGCAAAAGTAAATTTTTGAATTGGGCTCTCAAAAAAATGATCCACTATGATTTATCCTTGCTGACCTGCCCCCTTTGAACGCAGCCAGCTAATAGTAGTAAAATGGCTGAATCAA
>CAYZLR010000045.1:0-26313 GCA_964479275.1 uncultured Caulobacterales bacterium | reverse complement strand
GAGGGGAATAATATGGTTACATAAAAACTGGCTGCGCTATCGGGGTTTCGTCACGACATCATTGGCGTGGTCAGGGTGGACGCTGGAAAGGTCGAACTTATTAATTTTCCATCAACCGCAATAGAAAATAAAGAAACGGTATACAGCTCTCTTATCTGGCGATTACCAAAGATTTTAGGCTATAGAACTGTGCCAAAATGAGATACCATTGCAACTTTCATTCTACGAAACCGTATTATCCAAATTTATGTGTACTTTTTTCATAATTTGGAAAAAATTTTAACCTTCATTATTTATCGTAAAACACTCACTAGAACGCTATTTTTTCTGTGGAGTCACTCTTGAAACAACTTGTTTGTCTCATTTTCTGTATACTGTGCGTAGGGATATCACAAAATACCTCCGCCCAAACAACAGATTCTGATATTTTAACTTATATCAACAGTGATGAGTATGAAAACAACTCATTCGATCAAAAAATCAAGCTTATTGAAGCTCGCCTCAAAAATATATCTTTTGAGGAGTCCAAATTTGATTGGGGTGTCGCGGTCTCTCAAAAATTAATAAACCTCGCCAAATTGGGCGAGTTCGAGGTCGCCAAATCATACCTCGACGAGATAGAATCAAAGCTACATGAGGCTTTAACAGAAGGTGAGCATTATTATGAGGCTCTCTATGGTGCGGCCTTCATCCGTGTGTTTTCTCAAGATATTGAACAAAGCTTGCTTTTAATAGAACGGATGCGAAATCAACCTGAGTTTAAAAACAATATAGAATATCAACAAAAAGTAGACACCTTGTTGGTGGCTATTCATACCCAAACTGGGAATTCAATACTCGCCGCAGAATTGCTCATCAAAACGTTAAACTCAAAACAATTTGAAACCCTTCCTCTTTTTGAACAACTAAAATTATTATCTAATATTAGTTATGCATTCAACCAAGCAAAAGAATATGAGCGTGCTGAGAATTACATCAAAATAGGGCTAGAAAAACTTGAGGGCTATGTCGCTAAAGGTATCCTTTCCGATCGTGAAATCGTTCAGATTAGCTTTTTTATTCATAGCAATTTTTCTGATATTTTAATTAAGCAAAGCCGATACTCGGAACTAAAAGAAATTTTTCCTACGTTGCAGGCAAATGGCAGTGTTATGGGAGGGCTATTTTTTCAGGCCGCAGTAGATTATGTTCAAGCGGCCATCCATTATGGCGCTGATCAAAATGAAAAAGCTGTTGAACTCATTGAAGAAACTGTAAAAAAAGGTATTGCGATGGGGGGAACAGATGTCCTCATTAAGTATCATGGTTTGCAAGCTGAAATCTTACAAAAGGCTGGTGATGACCGCGGAGCATTAGCAGCTTATCTTGCTAAACAAAAAATCGCTGATAATATTAAAGCTGAACAAAGTCGTGCTCGTACGATTTATACCAATATACAAGCTTCTCTTCGCGAGCAAAACGCACAAATCAAAGATCTAGAGGCCCGAAATAAAATCGCGTCGCAACTTCGTAAACGCGACCAACTTATTGCCGCGATATCTATACTGGCCCTGGTCACAATGTTACTATTCACAATTGGGTTAATCCGTTCTCGTATGCGATTAAAGTCATATGCTGAAGAACTCGAAAAAAGTGAAAAAATCGCACAAACTGCTGTCATCAGTAAATCTGCTTTCTTAGCAAATATGAGTCATGAAATACGAACACCTTTAAATGGATTATTAGGTATGGCCCAAATTCTTGCTCAGCATTCAACAAATGCTGAGCAAAAAAAATGCATTGACATCATTTTAAGCTCTGGAAAGTCGTTATTAACAATTGTGAACGACGTCTTAGATATTTCTAAAATTGAGGCTGGTAAGGTCCAGATAGAACCCTTGCCGCATAATTTAAAACACCTGCTAAAAGAATTAACAGAATTATGGTTGGTCAAGGCGGAAGAGAAAAATATTCCACTTGAGCTCACCTATGAAAATGAAATACCAGAACAAGTTTTAATTGACGGCGTCCGGGTGAGACAATGCATATCCAATTTAATCTCAAATGCGATCAAATTTACAGATAAAGGGCGCGTATGCGTGAAAGTGAAATGGTCTAGCAAGGACAGTAACCTTGTCATTCAAGTAATTGATAGCGGCATCGGCATTAGTAAAGAAAATGCTTCTCGCTTGTTTAAAGCTTTTGAACAGGGGGACTCGTCCACGAGCAGAAAATTTGGTGGAACCGGACTTGGTTTATCAATCACTCGCAATCTAGCCCAAATGATGGGAGGAGATGTGACGGTATCGAGCAAACAAGGAGAAGGGTCAACCTTCATTTTAACGCTCTATGCAGAAGAAACTCAAAAAATAAATGATATTGAAGTGACGAACAACGCAACATTTAAATTTACACAAAATACTGCTATAATGGCGCAAAGCATACTCTTGGTTGATGACAATCCAGTAAACCGCTTAGTCGCAAAAGCCTTTATCAAGAACAGAACATTGAAGGTCATTGAGGCTGGAGATGGGTTAGAAGCGCTTGAACTCCTAACATTGAACAAAGATATCGATCTGATTTTACTAGACATGCATATGCCGCTATTAGATGGCCCGGCCACGGTCCGTAAAATTCGAGAGTCTAACAAAATCTGGCGAGACATCCCAATTATTGCATTAACCGCAGATGCAATGGAGGGTGACAGAGAGCGCTATCTTAGCATGGGTATCGACGGCTATATTGCAAAGCCAATCGTTCAGGCTGAATTGGAAAATGAAATTACAAAAGTTCTTGAACAAGAACAAATAAACAAAACTCTTGTCATAAAACGAGTTTCGAACCAGTAAGGCTAATATTTTTAAAATTTTATTTTGCCGAGTATGCTAAAGCATTTTCAGATCAAGTAGCTACCGATTGAATGCTCAAAAATGCGACAAACAATAACTTAAGGTCCCCCTTGATATCGCTTGACGCGAAGGTGTTTCATACAACTAATTTTTTAAATAGTGTGACAATCTCCTCATCACACCTCATTAATCTACTCTCAGCAGCTTCCAAGGTTTTTTCACCACAAACTTCTATCAGTCGTGCCGTTAAAACTTTACTATCTTTACCTGAATTAAACTCACCATCAAACCCTAATCGCGTAAGTTGAATGATGCTTTCATTAAGTTGAAAGGCATTTTTTAATATATTCGCCTCCTCACCAGTCATTTTTTCATGATCAACAAAGAATTGACAATCTCCCGAGAGCATCATTTCATCAGGAGGAGTCCCAATTTCATGAGCATGAGCAAGAAACATATATTCCATGATGAATTCAATATCAGTCATACCACCATGGGTAATTTTGCGACTCCATATCGATTTCGCAGGTTTCTCCTCTAAAAGTTTCTTCCGCATTGCCGTGACTTCGCTCGCTAGCTGTTTTATATTTCTTTTTGCGGATAAAATTTTGGCAATGAAAGTCGATATTTTTGTGCGTAAAGCATCAGGTCCATATATTACTCTTGCTTTAGTCAACGCCATTAATTCCCAAACCCATGCATCTGTCTCATAATATTTTTCAAAAGCGTTCAATTTCACTGCCGCCGGTCCCGCACCGCCGGAAGGACGCAATTTCATATCCACTTCATATAAAGTTCCCTCTTGCGTATCCGCGGATAAAGCTGTGACTATCCGTCGAACTTTGCGTGTGTACCAACTGACACTGTCTAGATCTTTAGGCCCGGATGATCTAGCTTGAATGTCGGTCTCGTAAACAAAAACAACATCAATATCGGAAGAAAAACTCATCCGTTGGCACCCTAATCTACCAAACCCAAGAACACACAAGTCCCCTTTAATACCCCCAAATTGTCTCTCCATAACTATTTGCGCTGCTGGCTCAATCGTAGCAATTGCATTTTGTGCAATTCGTGAGAAAGACATTGCAGCAGCCGGTATTGAGGTCTCACCCATCACCAATTGTGCCGCCGTCATAAAACGAGCCTCCCCCACAAGCCTGCGTGTAACATTCATGACATCCTCAAGGTCAAGATCGTTTTGCCGCCCGACCACTTGTTTTTCTAGTTCCTGTTCCAATTCGAAAACAGATCCAGTTGCAAGCCATCCACCATTAATCAGCGCTTCTAAAAACCCACGGCGGCGACTAAGCTCATGCCCGAGCCTTGGGGAAAAGGTAAGAATTTGGATAAGACTTTCAAAAATCATTGGGTTATTCACAAAGAGTGAAAAAATTTGCACGCCCGATGGCAAACTTTGTAAAAACCTGTCGAAACAAAAAAAGGCTTCGCCCGGATCCGCTGCTCTTGATATGGCCGAGAGAACCTTAGGTAAAAACTGATCAATGAGCGAGCGCGATCTTGCTGTTCGTGTTGAGCGATACTGACCATCATACCATCGATGAATTGCTTCGCCCACTTCTCTGGCGCGCACTAAGCCGATTTGACCTAAAATCTCAAAAGAATGCTGATTATCATCGAGAGCAGAAAAATTTATTCCTGATGCCAATTGAAAAGTCTGATCGGCATTGTCAATACTGGCATTTTTATTTTGTGAGTTGAAGTTATCGGTTTTGGCATCAAATTGCTGCTGGATGCTAATTACTTTTTGACGAATAGATTGAATAATCTGTGTTAGTGCCAATACACTGCTAAAACCACAAAAATTAGCCAATCGTAATAATTCTTTTTGTGTTGTTGGTAATCTATGTGTTTGTTCGTCATGAATCATCTGCAATCGATTCTCAATAAACCTCAGTGCACGATAACAATGATCCAATTGCTGTGCATCATCAGGCGCCAGGCGAGCGTACTCTTTTAACTTCTTAATGCCTCCCAAGCTATCAGCACAGCGCATATCTCGATTTTTTCCACCTGAAATCAACTGTTGCACTTGCACGAAAAATTCGATTTGACGAATCCCGCCAGCGCCAAGCTTAACATCAAATCCTTCTGCGCTGGCTATCTCGCCTTTATGTTGGGCCAAGATTTTTCTTCGGATATTATCGATGTCATCAATCGCAGCAAAATCCATATATTTTCGCCATATGAAGGGATGTATTCTTTTCAAAAACTGATTGCCCGTAACAACATCACCCGCAATAACACGTGCCTTTATATAAGCAGCACGCTCCCAATTTTGCCCGTGGGCTTCATAATAACTCTCTGCCGCCAATATGCTAATTGCCACAGCCGATACACCAGGATCAGGGCGAAGCCGAAGATCCGTTCGAAATACATAGCCATCTGCCGTCTGATCACTTAATAGATCAACGAGATCCCGCACGATCGTAATTGCAATTTTTTTGCAATCACGTCCCTCCTTTGCGGGAAGGCGAACAGGATCAAAAAACGCAATGAAATCAATATCACTTGAATAGTTTAACTCTCGTGCGCCGTGCTTACCCATAGCCACAATTGTCAGCCCGGGAATGGGTTCATTTGAGAAATGATTGATCTCGTCACGCTCTAAAGAATTTTGTGTCGCAATCACAAGAGATAATCGCACAATATTGTCAGCAAAATACGACAATTGATGACATGCCTCCATAACAGAGCAACTCATTTTGAGATCATGTATCCCAACAATTAGGGCCGCATGATCTTTTGCCGTTCTCAAGATTTTCTTTTGAATATCTCGCGTAACACTCTTTTCTAATACCAACAACTGGTGCTCAGTTTGCTGACATATCTCTTTGATCGTTTCCTGAAGATCATGATCTATCACCTCACTGAGCCATTGTGCATGGCGTTTAATCAATCGAGATAAATATGGAGAACAGCTCCCAACGCGTTTTAAAAAATCGTAGTGATGAAATAATAATTCTTGCCCATAGGTCTCGCGTAAAAACTCGATCAACCGCTCACCTGCCTCCTCATCATATAATAATGGGATACTGGGGCGTGGATCATAGATCGATTTTTGGTTATTTATCATGAAAACGAATGTTGACTTGAACGGTTCAAAATATCAACACTAAAGAACCTCATCTTCAAATTGAATCGCCAAAGTGCTTTGTGTTATTGTTTTGGCACACTTCCAGACGTTCAACATTCCTCAACCTGGGTTTGTCGAAGGGACCACTTGATCTGGAAATGCTATAAAGCCAAGGCTATAACTAAATTTCTTGTTTGCTCGTACTTTTTTGAAAATGCCCGAACACACTTATCTTTCACGCATTCCAATCAATTTTATAAAAAGAAAGCGCTGCTCATGAAATTATGAACAGCGCTTCGCTCTCTGCCTTTGCAAAGAGAATCAGATAGAAGGCAGTAATTAGCAGCCAGCCGCTGCTTTTAGTGAAGACGCTGGTTTAAAACGCAAGCTTTTTGACGCTTTGATTTTGATTTCTTCACCTGTGCGTGGGTTACGGCCTTTACGCGCAGCACGCTTATTAATTGTAAAAGTTCCAAATGTACCAATTGTAAATTTAGCTTCTTTTTTGCTTTTCTTTAGGCCAGCTTCGATTTGACCAAAAACTAGCTCAACAACGCGCTTTGCTTCTGCATTGCTCATATCGCCTGCAACCGCAACACTCTCAATGAATTCTGCTTTACTCATTTTATATATTCCTCAAGCTACGAGCAGGCCAACCCCGCTCTAAAGTAAATGATTTTCAATAAATCTAGAAAAAAGCTGATTTTCACAAAACCGCAAGGGGTGAATTTACAAAAAAGCTAGTTTTTTGCTAGGTTTTGTCGAATTTATCACATTTTATTCGATCCTGGGGAAACGAATCATAACTTTTAAGCCTCGTGCCGAAGAATCGGGATTGGTCAAGCCTAACTTCAATTCCGCATTATGAGCCTTTGCAATGGCTGCAACCAGGCTCAAGCCCAAACCATTTCCAGGCGTTGTTCGGCTTTGTTCCAGACGGGCATATCGCTGCATAACATGATCATATTTATCTTCAGGAATGCCTGGCCCGTCATCTGCTATGGATAAAACCACACGGCCACTTTTTTGGGCTTTGATTGTAACTTCAATCGCACTCCCACCAACACCATACTTCATAGCGTTATCGAGCAAATTCGCGATTGCTTGCGAAATTAAAGCCCTCGACCCTTTTATTAAAGCCGCTGTTTGATCGGGCTTAATCTTCAAAGAGAGTTCAAAGTTAGCTTCACTGGCAGCAGGTTCATACAACTCGATCATCTCTCGCGCCAAAGTAATGAGGTTGATTGTTTCTCTCGTTCCTGTCACTTCGCCAGATTCAATGCGAGCAATTGAGAGTAACTCATTAAAAGTTGCAATCATGCGCTCAGCTTCACTCAATGTCGCTTGTAACTCCTCACGTTGCTCTCCACCCTGACTATCAAGGGCGGCGGTTAAACGATTGCGAATACGCGTTAAAGGCGAGCGTAAATCATGAGCAATATTATCGCTGACTTCTTTCATGCCAGTCATTAACCGTTCAATCTGGTCTAGCATATCATTTAAATTTTGTGCCAACTGCTCCATTTCATCACCCGCACCGGTGAGAGGTATACGTTGGGATAGATCACCATTACGAATCGCTTTTGCTGTTTTATTCATAGCGTCCACTTTTCGCATCAAAGAAGAGCTGAATATCAACCCAATGACAAATCCCATCACAATGGTTATAGCTCCAATTCTAAGAATTGCTTTCCACAGTGAGAGCCTTAAATTTTCGCGTGACGTCACATCTCTTCCGACAAGAATGATGAATGCGGCATCTGCGTCCTCAGCCGGGCGAAAGCGGCGCAATTTGGCAACTGCCGTTCGACGAGCTGCTTCACTTTGCTGATCATCACTTCCCAATGAGCGACCATCATAGCTAAATGTAAAAAGGCTATCACCAGCCTCTAAAGATTCTTCTGGGAGAGAGGTTAAATCTCCTTCAAGGCGCACACCTGTTGGGACGCCAATAAGCATATAAATCGAATCGTCACGCCATGCCGAACGTTGGCGAATGACCCCGCGAAACTCACCAGGTGTTTGGCGCGCATAAACTTCCGCCAATAGAACGATTTCTTCATCAATAATCGCTTCAGTTTGAGTATCAGCGGCACGAAAAATGGCCTGATATCCAAGCACACCTAAAATGCCAACCCCTGCAGAAAACAGCAGTCCATAAATCAATGTAAAGCGGAAAAGCGTGGTACGGAAAATCCGCGGCATAGGACTTCGTTTCTTAAGTTACGCGATCTCAGGCATTTTCCGAGATAATATAGCCAGCACCGCGAATTGTTTTTAATAGCGGCGTATCAAAACCTTTATCAATCTTAGCACGAAGCCGAGAGATATGCACATCAATCACGTTGGTCTGGGGGTCGAAATGATACTCCCACACATTTTCTAGTAACATTGTGCGTGTGACAACTTGCTCAGCATGACGCATTAGATATTCTAGCAATCTAAATTCTCTGGGCTGCAGTTCAATTTTTTTATCAGCACGGCGCACCGTTCGGGTAATGACATCAATCTCGAGATCTGCCACGACATAGCGAGTCGTGACGGTGGCCGGGGCACGCCGACGCCCCAAGGCTTCAACTCGGGCCAGTAATTCTTGTAAAGCGTAAGGCTTAATGAGATAATCGTCTCCACCGGCCTTTAACCCTGCAACCCGATCATCAACCTCACCCAGAGCAGAGAGAAAGAGTGCCGGCGTTTCATCTCCGCCGGCCCTTCGATTATGCAAAAGGCTTAAGCCATCGAGTTTAGGCAACATACGATCAATGATATAGGCATCATAGTCGCCAGCATCAGCCATATTCAAGCCTTGGGATCCGTCTTCCGCATGATCAACAGCGTGTCCTGCTCCGCGCAAACTACGAGATAAAAAGGCTGCTGCCTCCACATCATCTTCGACAACTAAAATTCGCATAACTGACCTCAATTTCAATCATAGTTTATGTTTCGAAACTATATTCTGGTTTTGCTAGCCTCAGGTAAAATTACGAATTCGTCATAAAGGCCTTTTTTTACTTTCATCAAGCAACAAAAACAATGCCTCCGGCCCAGAGTATCAAACCCGCAATCCCCCCCGCCCCGATACCCGCCAAAACTTCAAGGCGCGTGTGGCGTTTCAAGATCAACCGAGATCCACACAGTGCGATTGTAAAGAGGCATAACACAAGAGCCCACAATAAATGAGTATAACTCACAATAAAAATTGCTAACGTTGAATAGGCCACATGCAATGAGAGTTTCATTTTCATTTGTAATGAAATTGCCAAAGCTATGATACTGAACGCACTGAAGAAACCAAGGCTCAAAGTCTTCATTTTCAACACCCCTGCGATCAGGCTCCCCATTAAAAGTAACCAAAACATGAGTCTATTAAATATGCGACGCTCTTCAGGATTAGACGCATCAATATGTTCCCATTTTCCTTTCCTCACCTGCCATCCGGCCCATATCATCACGCCCACCGCTATGGACAAAACACCCCCAAAAATTGATAAATTTTGCGACGTTGCCCGTATGGATAAAAGTATAGCAAAAGGCACAACGATAACGGGGTGCCCTAAACTGGAAATAATCCGAGCAATGATTATTACATAATTTTTGAAATTCAATGGCATAGGAAAATAAAAATATGTCTTATAAATTTCAAAACATCATCATACTGCGGGATACTTAATGCCCCCTAAATCAAATGGAATCAAGGAGGCTCTCTAAACTATTGTGTTATTGCATTACTGGACGATCAACCGGCCTCACCCCAAACTCGTCGAAGAGAGTAGTTGATCTGGAAATGCTGTAAAAAAACCTCTCTATTGCGAATAATAGAGAGGTTTAAAAAAGTATTATGTAGTCCGTAAGCTGTTATTTTGACTATTCAGCATCAAGCTTTAAAGCACTATATTGCTTTGTCGATCCACGCTGTAAACGCATTAACGCAGCCCCTTTTTTAGATTTTTTAACCGCACCGATTTTATTTTCAAAATCCTTCGGCGAGCTGATTTTTTTATTATCTAATTCCAACACAACAACACCGGGTTGCAATCCCGCACGCTCTGCTGGAGACCCAGGCTTGACTGCTGTAACAACCACGCCGGAAACACCATCACTTAATCGAAAGCGCTCTCTCGTATCATTCGTGATCGATGCCACGCGTACGCCCAAAGCTTCCGCCGTAGAAACTTCTTCCTCAGGCTCAACCGCAGCGACGGTTTGTTCTTCACCGCGCTTACCAAGTGTTACCGTAAAGTTTTTGTTAGATCCGTCACGCACCAATTTAACTTTGAGTTTGTAACCTGGAGGCAAATTCGCAATGCGGCGAGATAAATCATTGGGCCCCTTTACTACTTTACCGTCAATCTCCGTAATCACATCCCCGTTTTGAAGGCCTCCTTTCGCAGCCGGTGTATCATCAAGGACTTCATTGACGAGCACGCCCTGCGTATTCGCTAGCTCCAGAGCTTGGGCAATATCACTGGAGACAGGGGCGAGTTCAATTCCAAGCCAACCGCGTGTAACTTTCCCGTCGGAAATCAGTTGCGCAACAGTAGATTTTACAGTTGAAGCAGGAATCGCAAAACCAATCCCTACAGAACCACCATTTGGAGAATAAATGGCAACATTCACACCAACAACTTTCCCCGATAAATCAAATGCAGGCCCCCCTGAGTTGCCCCGGTTTATCGCAGCATCAATCTGGATGTAATCCACAAATTGCTGTTGGCGGCTATCCCCGCCAATTGCAGAGACAATACCACTCGTGACAGTTCCCCCTAATCCAAATGGATTACCCACCGCGACAACCCAATCCCCGACTCGTAAATCTTCTTCATCGGCAAAACCAACGAACGGTTGCTTGGGGGATTCTTTGACTTTCAGGACAGCAAGATCCGTAAACTCGTCAGAACCAATGACCTCTGCGTCAAGCTCAGTACCGTCTGATAAGCTGATTTTGACACTGTCCGCATCGGCAATCACATGATGATTGGTCACAACATGGCCTTCACTGTCGATGAAGAAACCTGACCCTTCAGCCTGCGCGCGACGAATACCATCGTCTTCAAAGCCGTCATCATTATCATTTTGAGGCCCATCATCGCGCCCACCAGGTAGACCAAAAAAACGTTCAAACCCGGGTGGAAGACCACGTGGTAAACCTCTTTGCGGGGCTTCAACCTCACGCTCTACAAGAACACTCACAACCGCAGGGCTTACGCGCTCAACCACATCCGCAAAAGAAAATACCCCCGCCCGATTGACCGGCAATGGTGCGATTTCACCATTCGCTTTCACTGCAGCCTGCACACCAATTGTACTGCCAATACTTGGCGTCGCATGCGCTTCGGTTTTGCCGGGGATAAGGCCAGCCCCAGAAATCGCCAACGCTCCTATCGCCACACCGGCAGCTAAAAACCCAAATCTGGATTTACTTATCAAAGATGGTGAGCGGTTCTGATTAGACGGATTGTTGTTCATATACTAAACGGTCCTCTATGCTATTTATTCAACACTTTAAGCGATACACAAATACCCCCGAGGGGTAAAAAATCACGCTTGCTTGGCTCTTAAGTTAGGCATACTCACCCCACAATGCCATAGCCGACCAAGACTTGGAGCAAAATACTCTGCAATATCGGTATTTCATGACCTTGGCATTATCAAGGCAATCCCCGCCGATACACGGTAAAATGAGTGTTTTAAACGCTAAGATGCATGTTTTTACCCATAAGTTGATCATGATCACATCTATAACAGCAAAAAACGCTCAACGATCAATCGGGGTACACCTTAAGCCACACCATAGGCAAATAATCGCTCTCCATGATTACGAAACCATGTATTTGCAGCTTTAGCATCCACGTCGAGACTGGCCAGTAATTTCCAATAGGCTGGGGAGTGATTCAGATGAACCAGATGCGCGCATTCATGCGCAGCGACATAATCAAGTATGTAATTTGGGGCGAGAATTAGCCGCCAGCTATAGGAAAGCGTACCATCTTGACTGCATGACCCCCAGCGCGATTTCGTATCTCCAATGCGGATTTTCCCCCGCTTCACCCCGAGACGTTCGCTATAAAAGTCAGATTTACGGGTCAACTCCTGGCGCGCCTCACGCTTTAGCCAATCCGTTAGCCTGCGGTTCAGATGGATGGCCTCACCTCCAACATGAATTTCTGCGCGGTTTGAGAGTTCATCGTTTATAACCGTAATGCGCGATCTGGGCGATCCAATATTTCGAATAATATGATCAACACCACGAAACGGGCATAGACCGCCCTCTTCAAACTTACGCGCTTTAGGCCCGTTATTTAGTTCTTGTTTGATCCAGCTCGCTCTCGTACGTGCAAATCGATACGCCTCGGGTAAAGATCGCTTTGAGGGAGCCGTAATCATGACCGTTCCATTGAGACTATCAACCCGCACGATCAAACGACGGGCCCGCCTGTTAATGCGCGCTTTCACCGGCGCAATGAGGCCGCCAAGATCAATTTCTGATTCGATGGTTTGCATGATAGATAAGTTGACACGAATCGGCCCTTTCGTCTTCCTAATTTTACGATTAGCCCGCTATAAACCAAATCATGCGCCTTAAGAGCTCGGTTTTCCACAGATGAATAAATGAATTATCAAATTCCCGAATCCATTAGTAAAATTTCGTTCGTCATCACCAAGGGGTACGATCATTTCTGCTGAACTCAAAATCAAAACAAAGGATAAGGCCACCCCTTCCAGCACTGGAAAAAAGGGGACAGAGCCAACCCCCGTGATGGCGCAATATCTTGCTATTAAAGCGCGTGTGCCAGAAGCCCTGCTTTTTTTTCGGATGGGCGATTTCTATGAACTGTTCTTTGACGATGCCGTCGACGCGGCTGGGGCGCTTGATATTACGCTCACAAAACGGGGTAAACATAAAGATCAAGAAATCCCTATGTGCGGGGTCCCGTTCCATGCCTATGAGAGTTATTTGGAGAGATTGATCCGGCAAGGGTTTACAGTGGCAATCTGCGAGCAAATGGAAGCCGCTGAGGAAGCTAAAAAACGCGGTTACAAGGCCGTAGTCGAACGCGATATTGTCCGTATCGTGACGCCGGGAACATTAACGGAAGATACGTTACTCGACGCCAGGCGTAATAATTTTTTAGGCGCATTATCAATCATGGGCGGGGGCGCTGAAGCCGCCCTCTCCGCGATCGATTTATCAACGGGCGAGTTTTTTGTTCGCACAACAACCTGCACAAACATCCGGGCCGATCTAGCTAGCCTTTCTTTGTCGGAGTTAATCATCCCCGACTTAGATGACATGCCTGACGAGTGGCGCGATATTCTTGATATATTGCGCGATGGTGACGCTTATAACACCGCGCTCACTTGGCAACCGGCAAGTTATTTTAACGTAAAAAATTCAGAGCATAAAATAACAGATATTTATGAAATATCATCATTAGATGCCTACGGACAATTTGACCGAGCAGAAATATCTGCGATGGGCGCAATCTTGTCTTACATTGATCTTACGCAAGCTGGAAAAATACCCGTCTTACGCGCCCCCAAGCGTCAACTTAGTAATGGCGTAATGGCAATTGATGGCACAACCCGCCTCTCTCTTGAGCTTCACCAAACGCAATCGGGTAGTCGCAAAGGTGCACTCATTCATGCCATTGATCGAACGATCACTGGACCGGGAGCCAGGGCCTTATCGGCTCGAATTGCCGCCCCGCTAACGGATCCCGAACGCATTGCGATGCGTCTGGATGAAATTGATTTCTTTTTGGCCAATGAGGAGCGTAGCGATGATATCAGAGCTTTATTAAAGACAATGCCTGATATGGCGCGAAACCTATCTCGCTTATCGCTCGATCGCGGAGGACCGCGTGATATGGTTGCCATCCTAAAAGGGCTTCAAGTGGCCCGCTCTTTGGCAGACAATTTACACCAATCGAGTAAATCTCTGCCAGATCTAAAGCAATTGCCAACAAATCTGCAGACCGCACTTTTCAATCTTGACTGTCAAAGCACAGATTATGAAACTAGTGATAAAGCACAGATGACGGAAGGGTTTTCAAAACTCATCAGTTTACTGAAAACAGCATTAGTTGATGATGTGCCCATGCTTGCCCGCGACGGCGGTTTTATCGCCAAGAATTACGATCCTGGCCTTGATGAAATTAGAAGCCTCAGAGATGAAAGCCGCCGCGTCATGGCGGGGCTTGAAACCCAATACCGAGAAAAAAGCGGCATCAAGGCCTTAAAGGTACGCCAAAATAACGTACTCGGATTTTTTATCGAGGTCCCCACCAGTCACGGCGATAAAATGATGCAACCGCCGCTTAATGAACATTTCATTCATCGCCAAACCCTCGCCAGTGCGGTACGCTTTACTACAGGGGAACTCGCAGATCTTGATGGCCGCATTTCACGCGCACGCGATGAAGCTTTGGCCAGGGAATTGGAGATTTATCAAACTCTGTTAAACGCCATCATGGAGCGTGCTGAAGATATTCGCCTTGCAGCAGATGCGGCAGCACGTATTGATGTGGCGGCCGCTTTTGCTCACCTTGCGCGTCATGAAAATTATACCCGCCCGGTGGTTGATGATAGCCTCGCATTTACCATCATCGATGGACGACACCCAGTTGTTGAACAGGCCCTAAAAAAAGAGGGCACGGGCTTTATAGCCAATGATTGTCAGTTAAGTGATGGCAAAAATGGACAATTATGGTTGATGACGGGGCCAAACATGGCTGGTAAATCAACATTTTTACGCCAAAACGCCCTCATTGCAATTCTCGCTCAGGCAGGCGGATATGTTCCAGCAGAAAAAACCCATATCGGGGTCGCAGACCGTGTCTTCAGCCGTGTTGGCGCCAGCGACGATCTCGCGCGTGGCCGCTCAACATTTATGGTAGAAATGGTTGAAACAGCGGCTATTCTTAATCAAGCCGGTCCACAAGCCCTCGTGATTCTCGATGAGATTGGTCGCGGCACCTCCACTTTTGATGGGTTATCCATTGCATGGGCAGCCGTTGAACACCTTCATGATCGCAACCGATGTCGAGGCTTGTTTGCAACTCACTACCATGAATTAACCGCACTTGAAGAGCAATTAACAAGGCTTAGTAATGTTTCCATGAAAGTGAGAGAATGGAAAGGAGATGTGGTTTTTCTTCATGAAGTCGGGCCCGGTGCCGCAGACCGCTCTTATGGAGTGGCTGTCGCAAGGCTCGCCGGCGTCCCTGCTCCTGTCATCAAACGGGCTGGCGAAGTTCTAAAAATGCTGGAGGCGCAAAAGGCAGAACAGTCAAGTTACGATACACTTCCCCTTTTCGCCAACGCACCGCAAGAAACGCAAGCCCAAAACGATTTGGCCGCCAATCCTCAAGCGCCACAAACTATCAATTTAAATACCCCCCTGATTGATGCTGTCAGGGCTCTGGACCCCGATAACCTTCCTCCCAGACAAGCTTTGGATAAACTCTATCACTTGAAATCCCTGATTGAAGAAGAATAACAGCTGGGGTATGACTTTTCCTATCCAATTTGCAAATCACCCTCATTCCACAGGGCACACGCTCAAGCATTATGCCAACTCGTACTGCGCCTAAAAATATTAACTGGTTTAATACCGGAAATCTCACCAAAGCCATTACCGAGCGAGTGGATGCGGAGCAATCAGGTCAAACCCATGGTGCTGTGGGTACTCTGCTTAGAGAGGCCTTAACCGATATCAGGAAATATGGATTAGAGCGATATCCTCGTGGTGATAAATTCGCCAGTAAACTTTCGACCATCATCGATGTTATCATTCGCACCCTTTACACTCATAGCCTGCCCCCTCAAGCTGAGGAAAATTTGGCCATTCTGGCTGTTGGCGGCTACGGTCGCAAAGAACTGTCTCCGCAATCTGACATCGATCTGTTATTTCTCCATAAAAGTGGCCAAGACAAGAATATTCGCCCCCTTCTCGATCGCATTTTATACCCTCTATGGGATAGCGGCTTAAAGATCGGTCATGGTGTTCACTCCCCAGAAAGCGCTATTGCTTTTTGTACAAATGATATGATCGCGCGCACAGCCTATCTGGAAAATCGTCTCGTCATTGGCCAGCAAGAAATTTTTGATGAATTCCAGACTGGATTTAAAAAACTACGCAAGAATAGCAGTAAAGAGTTCATTAACGCAAAACTGGATGAACTCGAGAGCCGCCATGACATCTCTAAGCAATCGCGCTTTCTTGTAGAACCTGATATCAAAGAAGGAAAAGGCGGCCTTCGTGATCTTCATATGATTGGCTGGCTATATCATTATGTTTATGGCCAACCGATTGATAAAGACGGAAAAAACAAACCTGTTTTAAGCAAAGACGATCTCGCTGCATTTAACAAATCAAAAAAATTTCTAACCACCTTAAGAGCACATCTACATTTGATACGAGGGAGTGACGACAATCGCCTGACTTTTGATGTGCAACCAGAATTAGCAGAACGGTTAGGGTACGTAGCCAAACGTGGTATGTCTCCTGCCGAACGGTTGATGAAGCATTATTTCATAACGGCTACGGAAACTGGCCGACTGATCAGAGTCTTTTGCGCCCGCCTCGAGGAAAAAAATAATAAACGCTTCCCGCAACTCCCCCGCGGCGTGCCACGCAGATTGCTCAGCGATGAGGTCAGTGGAAAACCGAACATTAGAATTCATACCGGACGTTTGGATTTTGCAAGACCCTCGCACGCGCGCAAGAAACCACTCGATTGGTTTCGTTTGATACGCGCTTTTTCCAGGCAAACCAAAATCGATATTCACCCAGAGGCCCTCACTTTAATCAAATCGCACCTCAACGTGATGAGCAAAGCTGAACGAGATCGCGAAGACATTGTCTTACTATTCAAGGCTATTATTTTGCAATCAAAAGATCCGATAAAAACAATGCGGATCATGAGCGAGACCGGACTGTTACAAAAATTTATCCCTTCTTTCGGCAAAATTTCAGGGCGTATCATTTATGGCTTATATCGCCGATTTACACTTGATGAACAGAGTTTATACGCACTAAAAGAACTTCGCCAGATACATCATGGCCGGGAAAAAATTGAACATCCGATTTGCACAAAAATCATCAAGGACAATAAAAATCTGTACCCGTTCTATCTCAATGTTCTCTTTCATGAACTAATATGGACGATAAAAGATCGAGATATTAAAGCCGCTGAGCATTTTATCAAAAAAATTGCATTGAGGCTTGGATTATCTGAAGCAGATGCCCGCAATGTCGGTTGGGTATCGGCTAATAGAACACTTATGATAGACACCATAGAACGACGAACCCTGGCAGAGCCACGCGCTATTGAACAATTTTGTGACGATCTCCCAACTCGTTTAGCACTGGATCTTTTGTTAGTTGTTACCGTCTGCCATTTAAAAATTGTCGGTGTTCATTCCTGGGATAAGCGTATGCGCCGTCGCCTACAATTATTGTATGAACTTGCAGAGACTTGGTTTAGCGGTGGTGAAGAGGCGGTGATTTCCCGTCAAATTGAACGCAATGAAGAAACACAAAAATTAATAGAATCGGAATTAAGCAACTGGTCCGACGCAGATAAAAAGAAACTCTTTGATAGTCTTGAGCCTCAAGCTCTTCACAGTGTTGATCCTGAATTGTGGGGGCGTTTTGCACCGCTGATGCAACGCGCCAATCGTGAGGATTTAAATGGCGCAGTAAGTGTCTCATTGCGAAATGACGGTA
The DNA here is from genome assembly GCA_964479275.1 of uncultured Caulobacterales bacterium. GTDB lineage: Bacteria > Pseudomonadota > Alphaproteobacteria > Caulobacterales > Parvularculaceae > CALLPQ01. The sequence goes on along the minus strand of CAYZLR010000045.1, from coordinate 8,660 downwards.
CAATTGAAGCCATCGTTTATGGCAACGACCATGATGGCTTACTCTCTCATTTAGCAGGAGCGATCGCTCAAACCGGATTAAGTGTGCGCAGCGTGCAGGCGCTAACTACGAACGATAATAAAGTTATTGATATTTTCGTTCTCCAATCCATAGATGGCTCACCAATTACTGATGAAACACGCACCAAGCGTATTCATGAGACGTTGCTCAGTACAATCCGTGAAGCGCCAAAGACCAGACTCAAAATTTCAAAACGGCTTGGAGATCGGCGCAATATTTTTGATGTTGCATCCAGCGTTAAATTTGATCTTGAAGCTTCTGATGAGTGCCTTGTTGTGGAGGCTTTGGGGCTTGATCGTCCAGGGCTGCTTTATCAACTCACAGATGCACTACTTGATATTGGGGTGATTATTAGATCAGCGCATGTCGCAACCTACGGAGAAAGAGCCGTCGATAGTTTCTATTTGCAAGATGCGCCGGGCTATAAAATAACCAATAAGCGACGCATTCAATCGATTGAGCGCAGATTATTACACGTTTTGAATTTGGAAACCTCGCAATAAACGGTTTCGCTTTTTCTGCCGTTTACAGTATCAGTACACTTGGTTCATAGATTACACCTCATTACCCCATACAAATATCAGGATAACCGCCATGAAGGTCAATATGATCAAATCTCTAGCAACGGTATCTGGCATGACAATGCTCAGCCGTGTCTTGGGTTTTGCGCGCCAAATTCTGATTGCTGGTATTATTGGAGCCGGTGGTAATCCCGTTGCTGATGCTTTTTGGGCCGCCTTCCGTCTGCCTAACATGTTTCGACGTCTGTTTGCCGAAGGCGCCTTTCACGCCGCCTTTATTCCGATGTTCCAAGATCGCTCGGTAAATTCAAAAGAGGAAGCCAAGGCATTCGCCGAAGAGGTTCTCGCTGGGCTCATTTTTATTCTCACTGGCTTGACCATTATTGTCGAGCTAGCGGCCCCTGCTTTTGTTTATCTCATTGCTGCGGGCTTTGAACAAGATGCAGAAAAATTCAACCTTACAACACTTTATACACGGATTATGTTTCCCTATCTTGCCTGCATGTCTGTTGTCGGTTTGCTAAGTGGTATCTTAAATTCATTTGGAAAGTTTTTCGCTTCCGCCAGCGCACCCCTCGCATTAAATTTTTGCTTGATTAGCGGCGTTTTACTTTATGCTAAAGCACCCGTTGAAGTCACCGGTATGGCCGCGGCATGGGCAGTTTTTATCGGCGGACTGATGCAACTCATCATACTCTTAATCGCAGTTTCGCGGCAAAATTTTACATTAAAATTAAAGCGCCCACGGCTAACACCGGCCATGAAGCGATTATTTGCACTCGGTGCGCCTGGCTTTATTAGTGCAGGTGCTTTGCAAATCAATCTCATCATCGGGACAAATATCGCGAGCCGAGAAGCCGGGGCTGTTTCCTGGCTCATGAATGCCGATGCCCTCTACCAGCTTCCCCTCGCTGTCATCGGTATTGCACTGGGGTCTGTCTTGTTACCGGGCCTCTCACGCGAAGTGAAGCAAGGCCATCAAACCCAAGCCATCGTGATGTTAAATCGATCTATAGAGGTTGCCGCTCTATTTTGTTTTCCCGCCGCTTGCGCATTTATCATTATGGCGACACCGATTTGCGATGCTCTCTATCGCGGCCTTGCAGGCGAGGCTTTATCGATTTTTGGGATTGCGGGCTCAGCCTTCACCAAGCAAGATGTTCTAAAAACTGGTGGCGCTTTAACTTTATTTGGCCTTGGCTTACCCGCCTTCGTTTGGCACAAAGTCTTATCCCCGGCTTTCTTTGCTAGAGAAGATACTCGCACCCCCATGAATTACGCATTTGTAGCGATTGCCATTAACATCACCCTAGCTCTGGCTCTCTTTCCACGACTTGGTTTCTACTCAATCGCGATCGCCACTTCGATCGCGGCCTGGGTGCAGGTTAGTCTACTTGCTTTTAATCTTTACAAAGATGGACATCTTGCCCCCGACACACGTCTTTTTACTCGCCTCGTGCGTATTTCACTCGCATCAGCTGGCATGGGCTTTATTTTGCAAAAATGCCTGTACCACCAGAATGCCGCATTGCCGTATTTCATGAATAAAGACTGGCTGGTTATTATTGTCATTGCCGGATTTGGGCTGATCGTGTATGGCCTGCTGGCATTCCTCTTGGGCGCAGTCTCCTTCAAGGATATGAGAACCACGTCCAAAAGATAAACAAGAAAAGAAAGAACATATTTCTCATGACGAGTCCCTCCCCTACACCGCAACGTGTCTTTTCTGGTATTCAGCCAACGGGCGTCGTGCAACTTGGCAATTATCTGGGGGCGTTAGTGAATTGGGTGGCAATGCAGGAAAGTCATGAAGCGATCTATTGTATCGTTGACCTTCACGCTATCACGGTGGCGCAAGACCCGGCACAACTTCGTCAAAATACTCTGGATCTTACCGCCACACTTGTTGGTTGCGGGATTGATCCCGACAAGGCGACCCTGTTCCATCAATCTGCGGTGCGCGAGCATTCCGAACTGGCGTGGATCTTTAATTGTATTGCTCGTCTTGGCTGGGTTAACCGCATGACGCAATTTAAAGAAAAAGCTGGCAAAGATAAAGAACGCGCTTCTGTTGGCCTGTTCACCTACCCAGTTTTACAAGCCGCCGATATTCTCGCTTACAAAGCGAGCCACGTTCCTGTTGGGGCAGATCAAAAACAACATCTTGAATTATCGCGCGATATCGCTGCGAAATTCAATCATGATTACGGAGTCGAAGATTTTTTCCCTCTACCCGAACCATTTATTCAAGGCCCTGGCGCACGGATCATGTCTCTACGCGACGGCACCAAGAAAATGTCAAAATCTGATCCATCAGATTTATCTCGTATCAACCTCAATGACGATGCTGACACAATGGCTAAAAAAATCCGTAAAGCCAAAACTGATCCCGAGCCCCTACCTTCTGAAATTGCCGGATTGGAAGATCGCCCCGAAGCCAACAATTTGGTCGGTATTTATGCAGCTCTAAACAACTCCAGCAAGGAGGAGGTTTTAAAAGAATTTGGTGGTAAGGGCTTTGCAGATTTCAAACCTGCACTCGCTGAATTGGTCGTCGATAAATTAAGCCCAATTTCATCAGAAATTTCTGCATTACAAAACGACCCCGGCCATTTGCAATCCATCCTTAATCATGGAGCAGAGAGAGCCAGATCCGTCGCAGCGCCTATTTTAGAAGATGTTCGAAAGATTGTCGGTTTTTTGTAGGTGATAAGGCGATAATCAGCTCGATCCACATTGCAATAGCCATAATACTTCAAGCATTTTCAGATCAAGTGACTATCGATTGAGCATCCGAAAACGCGAAAAAGAAAGACTGAAAGCACCTCGGCGATTCAACTTGAAGTGGAGGTGTTTTAGATATGCCGTATAAATCTTATCGCGAGACGGCATTAGCTGTTTGCATATTATCGGCTAAATCATCTTGGTTTTTCGAATGCGCAAACCACTTCGCAATTGCAGATTCTAACTCAGCTTGAGCAATTGGTTTGGCTAAATATCCATCCATGCCCGCCTGCTTACTTTTTAGTACATCAGCTGGCATCACATGTGCTGTAAGGCAAATAATCGGGGTTGGATCAAGCTCTTGTTGGTGCTCAAATTTACGAATATTACGCGTTGCATCACGACCATCCATAACAGGCATTGAGACATCCATTAAGATAATATCGAATGCTTCGGGCGTAGACTTAAACTTCTCAAAAGCGACCTTACCATTTTCAGCGATTTCTAAATCATAACGATTAGGATCCAGCATATGGCGCACAACAAGTTGATTGATGTGGTTGTCTTCTGCTAACAAGATTCGTCGCTTCTCATCTATTGTCGGAAAATTATTCTGTATGGGCTGGATTACACTCTCTTCCCCGCCATAACTTTCGACAGAGTTATCTCCTAATATTTCCGCAATTGTTTCAAACAAAACGGCAGATCGTGCCGGTTTCCTAATCACAGAATGTATACCCGACTGGATATAAGGGTTATCCTCATGGGTTACATCTACGGGCGCTAAAACAATGGTATCAGTTTCATTAAGTTGTGAAAAACGTTGAGCACATACTAACGACTCTTCCTCACTAAGATCCAAATTGTGATTAAACAAAATGATATCAATTTTATGATCTTGATCTATTTGCTCCTGATATAATTGCATCCCCTCATCTATTGATGATGCCGCAACAACTTCAAGCCCCCAGTCCACGCATTGTTCCACCAACACATTTTGGCTTGGTCCATTATCATCAATAATCAAAACCTGACGACCATCCGCGTTAAACGGAATATCCCAAACAAGTTCCCCCTCATCACTAATAGGAAGCGCGAGATCAATCCAAAAAACAGATCCGGCATTTTTGCTGGAACGGGCACCAATCTTCCCTCCCATTGCCTCAATAAGGCTTTGAGAAATGGAGAGCCCTAAACCAGCACCCGCATATTGTTTTGTTGTTGAGTGATCCGCTTGTTGGAAAACTTCAAAAATGTTTTCCAGATCCTCTTCTTCAATTCCGATACCGGTATCGATAATCTCCATATGCAAGGCAACGCTAGAATTTTTCTCTTTTCCATCTATTTTGACGAGGACATGCCCTTCTTCCGTAAATTTAATCCCGTTTCCAACTAGATTGGTTATAACTTGACGAATCCTCCCAGCATCTCCGATCAGCGTAGTCGGCAAATGCGGTGCAATCTGGACAATCAGTTCAATATTTTTTTGCTGGGCCGTCGACGCCAATAAAGCAGCAATATCCTCAACAAGATGACGAAGGTCAAATGTCTGCGCATTAATCTCTATTTTACCAGCCTCAATTTTTGAGAAATCGAGAATATCATTTATAATATCCAGTAATGATATTCCAGATTTGTGAATGGTTTCAGCAAAAATCCGCTGCCGTCCATTGAGATTTGTTTGCGTTAGCAATTCAGCCATGCCCAGAACCCCGTTCATAGGGGTGCGAATTTCATGGCTCATATTGGCCAAAAACATCGATTTCGCATCAGAAGCCTGCTCAGCTTCTGTTTTTGCAGCCTCTAAATCAGTGATAAGGCTTTCACGCTCCGTTACTGACCGCAAAATATTCATTTGCAATCTCTGACTATTTCGCAACGTATGCGTCATCGTTATTGTCAGTACAAAAAACAAACATAATAAAACGGGAAAATACGTTGTCCCTATTGCGCCAATCACAAGATTTGCAAACACAGCAACATAGGGTGAGACAAGAACCATTGCCCGTCCTGGATGCCCATAAAAATGAGCAATGGTGAGCAGTGAATTACACATCAACAAAGCTAATGCGATAATTAAACCCGACATACTCCCCGAGTAAAAACTAATGACAGCGGCAAAGGCTTCAATGATGCTTGCTATTACGGCTATGGAAAATTGCACATGTTGATTACCGATCTTACCCCTTTTGGAGACTGATTTTTTATTGTTGAGATAAGTAATCAGTCTTGTCTTGAAGACTTCATTTTTCTCATAGAACAAGTGAATTAAGTTCACGGCAGAAACAAGCGTGAACCATAATAAAATTAATGAAAACGGTGCAACAATGGACAAACAAACTGTCCAGGCTAGAATAAACAAAGCCCGGTACAAAAAATTACTCGTCGGCAAAGAGAAAACCGTTCCCTCATTCTCACATTGAGATTGCATCTTTGGTGCCTTAAATCCTCTACTATCACTATATCTGCTGAAAACTATCTCTACAAAATATAGAATTAGTTAAGATTCAAAAATTGCTGAAGAAATTCACACTAAAATAATCATCATTTTGTTAGCCTGCTGTAATGAATTGTGCCAAAATGAGAATAACATGCAATTTAGAGGACGCCCTGCAAAGAGCAACTTACGAACGGATGAATTATGTTTTTATGCAAGAGTAAAATCTTAAACACCTTAGTCGCCGCAAAGTTAGGGGTTGCGGGAATAATGACCGGTGTAAACGCCCAAACCCCGAACGAGACGAAAGCAGATACATCTCAAACCAACCTTTATTTAACCGCATCTGCAATGGTTAGTCCTGTTTCGGGGAAACTACTCCAAAATCCTGCAATTTTAATTGAAAATGGCAAGATTTCTGCCGTCGGATCACAAGAAACTTTGAGCGCTCCAGCGGGAGTTCAAAAGGTCAATTTACCGGGAAAAACAATCTTACCTGGTATGATTGATATGCATGTGCACATCACAAGTAACCCAACTCGAAACAATACATATAGCCAGCAACAGCATGAAGTCATAAATGGTGTCGTAAATGCAAAAAAGACATTGATGGCCGGCTTTACGACGATCCGAAATGTTGGTGCGTCACGCTATACTGATATTGCATTACGAGATGCAATCAATGGGCAGGTGATCCCGGGTCCAAGATTATTTGTCTCCGGCCCTCCTGTAGGTATTATTGGGGGGCATTGTTCTGATGACACTTATTCCCCACCGGAAGCCAATAGCTACGGTGCTAATGTCGCTACTGGACCGTGGGAAATGAGAGCAAAGGTCCGCACAAATATTAAATATGGTGTCGATTTAATTAAAACCTGCTCAACAGGTGGTGTTTTTTCCCGCGGTACAACTCTGGGGGCACCTCAAGGCACAATTGAGGAGCTCGAAGCCATTGCACAGGAAGCTCATGCACGCGGGCTTAAAGTCGCGGCACATGCTCATGGAACTGTCGGTATCAAAAATGCTATTCTTGCAGGCATAGACACCATAGAGCACGCAAGTTTTCTTGATGACGAAACCATCAAATTGGCTAAGAAAAACAATGTGTACCTTTCAATGGATATCTACAATACGGAGTATACTTTGAGCAAAGGCGCGGAGAACGGTGTCCCACAAGAAAGCCTTAACAAAGAGCGAGAGGTTGGAACGATCCAGCGCGAAAGCTTTAATAAAGCGGTAAAAGCCGGGGTAAAAGTTGTCTTAGGAAGCGACGCGGCAATTTATCCACACGGAGATAACGCTAAACAACTCAGCAGAATGGTCCGTTTTGGTATGAGCAATGCGCAGGCTCTTCGAGCAGCAACAAGTCTCGCGGCGGAAGCTCTTGGCCAAGAAGAAACTATCGGACAATTAAAAAAAGGCTATCTAGCCGATATTATCGCCGTAAATGGTAATCCACTTGATGATATCAGCGTATTGGAAAACGTCTCTTTTGTAATGAAAGAAGGCGTTGTTTATAAAAAAAATTGAGCCAACTCAAACCGTGAGTTTATAAACCGTAAGTTTGTAAGATGGGTGCATCACATGAGCTGATTTAGTCTCCTGACTACGGGGTGGCTCCTCATTACACATTCGCTGTTTTCACTCAGCCAAGGCAAGTTATCCTTATATTGACCGCAAGCATCATTATTGCATCATGGCGAACGGTATTGCGAGACGATTGGCAATACACACTGCTTGCTCTCACGCTCGCGGCTTGCTAGATAACAAACTTGATTTAATAAAAAGGCGACCCAATGAAAATTAATGGCAATGAAATTCGTATCGGTAATGTTATTCAGCATCAAGACAGTCTATGGGTCGCGGTTAAAACGGGGGCAGTGAAACCTGGCAAAGGTCCAGCTTATGCTCAAGTAGAGTTGAAAAACCTTCTTGATGGGCGCAAGCTTAATGAACGCTTTCGTGCTTCAGAAACCGTTGAACGCGTCCGCCTTGAGCAAAAAGATCACACTTACCTCTATGCAGAAGGCGATATGCTGGTTTTCATGGATACAGAAAACTATGAACAAATTAACATTGCCGCTGATATGATTGGGGAACGCCAGGCATTTCTTCAAGATGGCATGAATGTAAAAATTGAAAGTCATGAAGGCATGCCGATTGGTGTAACATTACCGACAGATGTGGTTTTGGAAATTACGGAAACAGAACCGACAGTTAAAGGTCAAACGGCCTCATCCTCATACAAACCATCTATCGTTGATAATGGCCTGAGAATTATGGTCCCCCCTTATGTCAGTGTTGGTGACAAAATTGTTGTCAATACGGACACTATGGAATTTGTTAAACGCGCCGATTAGTCCTCAACCCGGATCAACTCATGGGTGCACGTAAAGATAAACTCATGCATTACGCGTAAATAAATATCGCCCAGATGAGATATGAGCGAGACGATATCCGTATGGCGCACTTCATAGATAATATTGATCGTGTCAACTCGTTAGCCGATCGCGCGCATGGCTTCGTTTGGCGATTAACTGATGAAAACGGGGATGCAACAGGAATTAAATTATTTGACGATCCCTCGATCCTGACCAACATGTCAGTTTGGAAAACAAAAGAAGATTTAAGCCATTTTTTGTATAAAACCATTCATCAGCAATTTATCAAACAGGGGCAATCTTGGTTTACCCCCCACCAATATCCCCACACCGCGATTTGGCCAATTCCGGTCGGCCATATTCCCAGTCCTGATGAAGCCATCGCAAAACTGGAACAATTACAACAATCAGGCCCCAATTATGGTGATGAAGGCCAGATCGTCTACGATCTGGCGTGGCTACGTCAATTGTAAAATTGAGCTTTAACAGGCTGCTGAAAAAGTCTCCAGATTTAGGGCAAATCGTGTTTTCAGCTAT
>CAYZLR010000044.1:0-27228 GCA_964479275.1 uncultured Caulobacterales bacterium | reverse complement strand
CAATCCGATCGAAATGGCTTTCTCCAAACTCAAGGCCTTGCTCAGAAAATCCGCCAAATGTCGCCTTGTTTATGGCCTATTGTTATGTAAACTGTCAGTTAAGAAAAATGGACCGCTATGCTTCCTGGACAGTATGACATACCTTCAACCATAAAACCGCTTATCCTAACAATCGGTTTTGTCGCAGCACTGCTGTTCACAGCACCGTCGTCAATCGCCTTGCAATATGATCAATATGTGGAACGTCAACAAAATCTGGTCGCTCTGGCAGGGGTTTTCGGCGAATTACATCACATTCGCCGCACCTGCGAACCCCGCTTAGAAGCCAATATTTGGCGCCGACGAATGCAAACCTTGGTCGAACTGGAAGAGCCAAGCAATCAAGTTCACGTCGATATGGTCAATGCCTTTAACAAGGGATTCCAAACTGCCCGCACACGCTTTCCCCAATGTTCTCAAAGTGCGCAGGAGATCGGTAAGGATCGCGCTTTTCGCGGCAAAGAGATTGTCAAGAGACTGACCACTCCTTTGCAAAAGCCCGCGCTTCAGATTATTGAGCAATAATCATTTGCGTGTTTACAAAAGCCCTTTACTCCAACCGCCATCAACGGGCACCGAAACGCCGGTGATATAACTTGCGCGTTCGCTGGCCAAAAACGTGACCATGGCGGCAAATTCTTCTGGCGATCCGACCCGGCCCAGCGGGACATCGCCCGTTACAGCACCGAAATTTTCTTCGCCGCCAACCAGTTGTTTTAAACGCTCAGTGCTTGTGAACCCTGGCATGACATTATTGACGGTAATATTATGAGGCCCCAATTCATTGGCCAATGTGCGGCATAGCCCAACCACAGAGGCCCTTACAGAATTTGAAAGGATGAGATTGGAAACTGGTTGTTTGACCGCCTGAGAGGTAATCGCAATAATACGCCCCCATTTTTGCGCTTTCATTTGCGGTAAAACACCATTTACGAGAGCAACAGCGCTACCCAATAATAAATGAAATGCCGATTCCCATGCCTGTCGATCATGGCTCTCAAATGGACCCGGAGGTGGCCCTCCGGTATTGGTCACTAAAATATCGGTTTTACCAAATTCATTATTTGCGGCCTTCAGGACAGCGTCTTGCCCTTCTGGTGTGGCAAGATCAGCGATCACACTTATAACCTGACCGGTCCCTACAGTACTCAGTTCCGCATGGGTTGCTTTTAAAACATCAGCGCGACGCCCACAGATTAAAACATTACACCCTTCTTGCAAAAGCTCATAAGCACAGGCACGGCCCAAGCCTTGACTGGACGCGCCGATAATTGCGTTTTTTCCTGTTAATTTCAAATCCATATTACTGCCTTAAATAATCATCAGTGCCGTTAATCCAGTCTTCGTGGCGCGGAGACCAATGATCAATGCCTTCAAAATCCGTGAGCATTTTGGCTTCATGGGGAAGATGCGCGGGAATAACCACAACACCACCGGGGCCATACGTTTTTTCAATAGCCCGGTCTTCGCCAAACCAGAACTGAATTTCACCCGAAATCACAGTGCTAATTTGCTCGTTATGATGGGAATGCATCGGCACAATAAACCCCGCCTTAAAAGAAAGGCGAGCAATCGTCATTGTATCACCATTGACTAATTTGCGTTTAAACTCTGGCGTTACCTGTTCCCATTCAATCTCATCCCAATTCAGGTGTTGTAAATCAGACATGATAATACTCCTTTTTCCCAATACGATTTTTACATTTATTTTCGTCGCCAAATGGTGCCATCAGGACCGTCCTCGAGAAGAATCCCATTATCTGTTAAATGATTGCGTATGCCATCGGCGCGCGCATAATCTTTATTTTTTTTCGCCAGAAGTCGCTCATCCAGTAATTGATCAATTTCTTGATCAGTAAGGTTTGATTGCGTTGATACTGATTTCTTTTGAAACCAATCCACAGGGGGGTGTTCGAACACACCCATTAATTGCCCGGAAGCGAGTAAGCATTGTAATATTTTTGTGCGTGTCGCACCCTCGCTTTGTCCGGCTTTTTCACGCAAAGCATGAAGCCCGGCCATGGCTCCTGGCGTGTTCATATCATCTTCCAGGCTCCCAACCACACCAAGATCAGGATGTGTATCCCCAGCACTCACAATATTATGCTCAGCAAACAAACGATAAAATCGGTCTAATTGTTTTTTAGATTGCGTTAAAAGCCCATCGCTCCACTCTAATGGTTGGCGATATTGCGCAGATAATAACGCCCAACGGATAACTTCACCAGGCCATTCTCCTAATAAATCTCTCACCAGCGCAACATTGCCGATGGATTTGGACATTTTATCTTTGCCCATTTGCAAGAAACCATTATGCATCCACAGATTTGCAAGGGGAGCCCTATGGACACAAACTGATTGCGCAATTTCGTTTTCATGATGGGGAAAGCGCAAATCTTGACCGCCACCATGAATATCGATGGTTTTTCCAAGGCTTTTTTCAATCATCGCGGAACATTCTATATGCCAACCAGGGCGCCCTTTGCTGGCCATCTCCCAGAGCGCCGGGCTTGCCCATCCCGGCTCGTCATCTTGTGAAGGCTTCCACAAAACAAAGTCTGCTGGGTTACGCTTATAAGGAGCGACCTCAACACGGGCACCGGCAATCATCTCATCCATTTTTAAATTCGCCAATGCACCATATTCAGCAAACTGAGTAACATCGAAGAGAATATGGTCCTGCTCAATATAAGCAATTTTTTTGTCTAATAGACCACTAATCAGTGTTTGCATTTCTTCGATATGATCTGTAGCCAATGGTTCAATAGAGGGAGGGAGAATATTTAACGCCGCACTTTCATCACGATAAATCTGTGCATATTTTTTAGTTATCACCTCTATTGGCTGGCCACTCTCTTGCGAAGCGCGAATGATTTTATCTTCAATATCTGTAAAATTACGGGCGTAGACAACTTGGTCATTACCATAACGATGACGCAGAAGACGAAACAAAACATCAAAAACAACAGCAGGGCGAAAATTACCAATATGAGCATAATTATAAACTGTTGGCCCGCAAACATATAGCGTTACGCGGTTTGGGTCTTGCGGTGCAAAGACTTGTTTGGTCTTCGTCATGGAATTATGAAGGTTTAACATGCCTAAATACTCTCTTGAAAAAGTCTATTGCTATCGTGATCATCAATCAGATGCAAGGAACTGCCGCTTGTGAGTCTTCTCGATCTCTCGTAATAACAACCCATGGATTGGTTTTCCCCATTACTGCCTGAAGGCGTCGGTCTTCTCGCGGCGATAATCTTGATTACGACAGCAGGATTTTCTGCGGCGTTGACCGCGGCTTTTGGCTTAGGTGGCGGGTTAATCTTACTCTCCGTAATGACATTGGTATTACCAATCGGGGCCGTTATCCCAATCCATGGAATGGTACAGCTAGGCGCAAATACCAGCAGAGCATTATTGCAATGGCGATATGTGATATGGCCGTTTTTACTCTGGATCTCATTGGGGGCAATAGTAGGCGTTTTTCTAGGCGCCCAATTTATAATTGAAATCCCAGAAAACTTTCTAAAAGTGACTGTTGCTTTATTCGTAATCTATTCAGTTTGGGGACCCAAATTGACGTTTTCCGCGCCTGGGCCAAAGACTTTTTTTGCAACAGGCGCGATCAGCGGTTTCCTAACCCTCTTTTTTGGGGCTACAGGTCCAATCATTGCGACCTTACTCTCTCGAACAGGTCGCGATCGATTTGCCATCGTCGCAACTCATGGCGCGTGTATGGTTGTGCAACATAGCCTGAAAATCATAACCTTTGGATTACTTGGCTTTGCCTTCTATCCTTGGGTTCCGTTAATTTTGGTGACACTTCTTGCAGGGTTTATTGGCACATGGATCGGGGTCCGGTTGTTAAACGGTTTTTCTGAAACCACGTTTCAAAAGACGCTAAAAATCCTATTGAGTGCTATCGCTTTGTATTTACTACTAAGTGCTGGCAGTAGTTTTTTTAAAATAAATTAAAAGAGCGCCCGATAATACCGACCGGCCACCGCCCAAACTCAAACAATTGAAATTTTGCCGTGAGGGCGTGGGTCTCCCCTTCAAAGTTTGGGTCGTGAGAGGCAACCAATGCCAGTGCGGCATTATTCGCTGCCTGCACGGCGGCACCAATCGCCAAGCGCTGCGACGCCTCATCTTCCATATCCCAAATATAAGAAGCTTGCTCCATGGCTTCTTTTGCCGGGGCCGTGATTTTCTCACCTATCAGCGTCATGCCAATCTTTAACGCATCTTCCGAAAGGGTCTCAAGGGCTCGCCCGGTTAGATCTGACCTTAATAATTCTTCCGCCTCCCAAGCCGGGCTGTGCCAATCCTGACTTTCAGCAGCATCCGCAGCATCCTCCCAATCGACAAGAATGGCAATATCAGCATCAGGAAATCCCAATGCATCAATATAATGCTGCGCAATTGAACGAGCCCCAGGAGTCAACGGCTCTCCCAGATTGGCAAACCAGGGAATATTTTCTAGGTTACGCGCAAATCGGCTCAATATTGAAAGGCCTGGCAATTCACGCTCCAACTCTTCCAACATATTATCATCAATTGTAGGGGCCGCCTCTTGCGAGGAGGGGTCATCATCAGAATAATTATCATGCATAAAATTCAACTCATCTATGAACGCTGTTAATTGTCTCTCTTATAGGCCAGATGGAACGTCTACAACAAACTTTAAATGAACCACGGCATCAAGAGATATATTTTTTCATCTGCACACGAATATCATTGGCGCTCATCCCTTCCGATCGCATCGCACGGATTGTTTTTGCTTTATCTCGTTTTGCAAACCTTTTCCCTGTGTCATCGTTTAGCAATTCATGATGGGAATAGACCGGCGTTTTCAGGCCTAGTAATTTTTGCAACAACACATGCAAGTCAGTCACTGCGAATAAATCCATTCCGCGAACAATATGTGTGATGTTTTGCAACCCATCATCATGTACACACGCCAGATGATAACTTGTACCCGTATCTTTTCGGGCAATAATCGCATCACCGAAGCGATCGGCTTTTACAGCAATATCGCGGCGAGTTCCATGAGGAACCGGTTCTTGTTCAGTGAACCATAACGCACTCCATTCAGGCCCTAATTTTTCTCGGCACGCGCGCATGTTTAAACGCCAGGCGAAAGGCAAATTATTTTCGAGGTTTTTATCTTCCTGATCCGCCGCCAATGGTGCACCAAAATAAACATCCTCACCATAAAGACCGCCAACATTGTTATCATGAGGGGCCAGAGCAATTTGCGCCATAATCTCCTTGCGCGTTTTAAAGCAACGATAAACCAGATTTTCCTGACGCAATTTTTGCAAGGCATTTTCATACATGTCCAAATGCTCGGACTGACGCCTGACAGGAGTTGGCCAATTAAATCCCAGCCACTCCAAATCGTCCAAAATGGCATTTTCAAACTCAGCGCGACACCTTATGCGATCCGTATCTTCAAGTCGGATCAGGCAGTCTCCATCATTCTCACGCGCGGCATTGAAGGCACAAGTTGCTGAATACACATGCCCAAGATGTAGATAGCCTGTCGGAGATGGAGCAAAACGGGTTTTAAACGAAAATGTCATAGCACCATCATAGAACAGGATTTGCAGTTAACGATAGAGTTATTTACGCTCGTCATCACTGCTTATTGATGTCTAGATTTGATGACGTCATCGGCAAAATCTGGCATATTCTTTTATAGCTGATATGATGATTTCGTGTAAGGGGTAATGGGCATGACAAATCACCATGAATTACGAGCTGATCATTCTTATGATGTGATTATTATTGGCTCAGGGGCCGGCGGCGCGACCATAGCGCAATCACTTGCCACCTCTGGGAAATCGATATTGATCATTGAACGCGGGCAAGCTTTGCCGCAAGAAGAAGATAATTGGAATCCAGCCGCAGTTTTTATTGACCGTAAATATTTATGTGGCGAAGAGTGGCTCGACAAGGAAGGAAAGACAATCAAGCCCGCGATCCATTATTGGGTTGGTGGCAACACTTCCTTTTACGGGGCTGCGCTTTTTCGGTTTCGGAAGAGAGATTTTGAACAAGTCCAACATCATGATGGTGTTTCCCCTGCCTGGCCAATTTCCTATGACGATCTGGCACCTTACTACACCAAGGCTGAAAAAGAATGGAACGTACACGGTTCACGCAAAAAACCAGGTAGCCTTGATCCAACCGATGATCTCAATGCACCAGAATACCCATTCCCTTCCATTGAACATGATCCTGAGGTGCTCACTTTAAAAAATCGTTTGACTGAGAGTGGATGGACCCCTTTTGATTTACCGTTGGGTATTGATCGCAATGATCAACAACCATGGAAAGGGAAATGTATTCGCTGTGATACCTGCGGTGGATTTCCTTGCCGCGTGTTAGGAAAATCTGATGCCAGGAGAATTCTCCATAAAATATCTGATTTTCAAAACATAACTTTGGCCAGTGGCATGATGGTGACCCGCCTTGAAACCAGTGTAGATGGACGCACGGTTAATGAAGTGGTTTGCCAAAGCAGTGAAGGAGAGCATCGTTTCAAGGGGGATATTGTTGTGTTGGCTGCCGGTGCGATTAATTCTGCTGCCTTATTGTTAAAATCAGCAAACGCCGCCTATGAAAATGGCCTTGCAAATGGCTCTGATCAGGTTGGTCGTAATTATATGTTCCATACCTCATCCGCCGTAGTCTCCTTAACCCGTTCACGGGTGAATGCATCTTTTCCCAAGACTTTTGCGATCAATGATTTTTATTGGAACGATCCTGAGGGTGGATTTGATTATCCCATGGGTCATATTCAATTGCTCGAACATATGAACGGTGATGTTATACAAGGGCAAATGCAGGAAAAAATTCCTGCATGGTTGGTACCCGATTTTATGGCTGATGCAATCGCTAACCGATTGCTCGCCTTTCTCGTGATGTCAGAAGATCTGCCTGAACAACGCAACCGCGTGCGCCTCAACAGTGATGGAAGAATTGTATTGGAATATTGGCCGAACAATCTGGTTGGTCATGAAAGACTGGTGAAAAAATTTGAGCGCAAGCTTTCCAAATTAGGCCGTATGCGCCGTTCCTATCGTGAACATCGCCTTCAAATCGATGAACTTCTCCCTCTTTATGGTACCGCTCATCAATGTGGTACAACGCGGATGGGGCATGATGCACGCTCTTCAGTGGTGGACGCCAGATGCAAAGCGCATGAAATCGACAATCTCTATATTGCTGACTCTGGAGTTTTTGTATCTTCTAGCGCCGTCAATCCAGCACTGACGGTCGTTGCAAATGCATTCCGGGTCGGCGAGCATATTGCAGGACAATTATAATCAAAGCGCCACTTCCCATTTTGTCAAAGGATGGGTAAGAGAGCTTTATGAATACGAACACACCCCCCTCACGTATCACAGCAACCTTTGAACGGCTGCAAAAGGAAAATCGCGCGGCGTTTATTCCCTTCATAATGGCTGGTGATCCTGATCTGGATACATCCCTTGAGCTGATGCGGGCTTTGCCGGGCGTTGGCGCTGATATTATCGAGCTCGGAGTTTGTTTTACTGACCCAATGGCGGATGGTCCTGCCATACAAGCTGCAGGTCTGAGAGCCTTGAAAGCCGGGCAAACCCTGAAAAAAACCTTGAAAATGGTGTCTTTGTTTCGGGAGAAAGACACAAGCACGCCCATAATTTTAATGGGCTATTACAACCCTTTCTATTCGATGGGAGTGGAGCATTTTCTCGAGCAAGCCGCCAATGCAGGAGTAGATGGGCTTATTATTGTTGACCTCCCTCCCGAAGAAGACAACGAAATGTGCCTACCAGCACAATCTAGGAACATTGATTTTATCCGCCTCGCCACCCCAACCACGGACACAAACAGGCTTGGGCCTGTTCTCGAAAATAGCTCCGGCTTTGTTTATTATGTCTCGGTTGCCGGAGTGACCGGGCAAAGCACTGGCAAAACACAAGATATCAGTCAGGCCCTAACCCGCATTCGCACCTCAACATCACTACCTATTGCGGTTGGTTTCGGTATCAAAACAAAAGAAAAGGCAGCCGCAACAGCCCTTCATGCCGATGCGGTTGTTGTTGGATCAGCCCTCGTCGAGGCGCTCGCGAAAGAGATTGATCTTAGCGAAGATGAGCGTACAAAAGGTGGCATGCCCCCCCTTGAGAAACTGCATGAAAACACCCACTATAATCTTAGAAAAGTTTTAGACCTTGCGAATACACTCGCAGATGCCGTGCATCAGGCAAGAAAGTAATTTACCATATCAATTTTTAGCTCATTATTTAAAGTGAGATATGAGCAGGAGAAAAAATATCAATGAACTGGCTTTCCAATATCACCCCGCCAGGGATCAAGAAAATTTTCAAAAAACAGGACAACTCCGCTGATAGCTTATGGCTAAAATGTGGGGGGTGTGGCGATATGATTTTCCACCGTGATTTGGAAATCGCCCATCGGGTTTGTCCGTCCTGCACCCATCATATGACTTTGTCGCCTGAAGAACGCTTTAAACTTATTTTTGATGACCAAAAATTCTCGCGCATTGATCTCCCCGAAACTCCGGCTGATCCTCTAAAGTTTCGCGATACAAAGAAATATGCTGACCGCTTGAAAGAGCACCGCAAACGCACAGGCGAGCAAGATGCACTAATTGTTGCTACAGGCGACATAGAGAGTGTGGAGAGCGTCGTCGCAATACAAAATTTTGGGTTTATGGGCGGCTCCATGGGCATGGCTGTTGGTGAGGGCTTTGTCACGGCGGCTCAAACAGCGATAGAACTCAAAGCACCATTGATTATGTTTACCGCCTCGGGTGGCGCACGAATGCAAGAGAGCATTTTGGCATTGATGCAAATGCCGCGCACAACCATTGCTGTTGAAATGCTACGCGATGCAGGGCTCCCCTTCATCGTTGTTTTAACAAATCCGACTACTGGTGGTGTCATGGCATCTTTCGCCATGTTAGGCGATATTCACATTTCTGAACCGGGCGCGGTCATTGGCTTTGCCGGTCGACGGGTGATTGAGCAAACCATTCGGGAAAAGCTACCAGAAGAATTTCAAAAAGCAGAATTTTTGCTCGATAAGGGCATGGTTGATATTGTTTGTCATCGGCACAATTTACGTCCCACACTCGGAAAATTGATACGCACACTTACCAACTCTTCTTCACGTACACACTCAGCGACTCCGGACATTAAAGACACTAAACCCATTGCAAAAACTCCGGACGATAAAACAGCTACTCCTTTAAAAACCATATCAGAAAAACGCCCCTCTAAAAAAACACAAAACGCAACAGTATCAATCTTGGATAAAGCCGCAGAATAGGAATACCCATTGACTGATGCGATGACCTTGTTGGCTGGCCTTGCCGGTCGGCGACCAATGATTATTGATCTCAGCCTCGATCGCATGTTTGCGGCGCTAGAAACTCTTGGCAGCCCACACTTAAAACTCCCTCCCATCATTCATGTTGCCGGAACCAATGGTAAAGGGTCAACAATATCCTATCTGCGCTCCATTCTCGAAGCCCATGGAAAATCTGTTCACACCTACACATCCCCGCATCTGGTTCAATTTCATGAGCGTATCGTTCTTGCGGGACAAAAAATTAGCGATGATAAGCTAATAGAAATCATCACCCGTTGCGATGATGCTGTTGAGGAACGAACGCTGACATATTTTGAAGCGGTTACCTGTGCGGCCTTTATGGCTTTCGCAGAAATACCTGCCGACTTTCTTCTGCTCGAAGTTGGCTTAGGGGGACGCTTAGACGCGACCAATGTGATTGAAACCCCGGCGGCCAGTGTTGTCACTCCAGTGGCTCTTGATCATCAACAATTTCTTGGAGACGATCTAGCCAGTATCGCGGCAGAAAAAGCAGGTATTTTCAGAAAAAATGCTCCGGCAATTATCGGGCCACAAAACCCTGATGCCATGGCCGTAATTGAGAAACACGCCCTCAAAACCGGCGCTATTTCGCATAAATATGGTGAGGAATGGAATGTTTTCGAAGAGCAGGGGCGCTTGATTTATCAAGATGAGTACGGATTATCTGATCTTGCTCTACCTCGGATGATCGGCTCCCATCAAATCATGAATGCCGGGCTCAGTGTGGCTACACTGCGGGCATTGAATCTTAAAATCGATGACCTTACCTTTTCGAAAGGCATTGCCTCCGCCCATTGGCCCGCGCGCATGCAGCCATTGCGTTATGGTCCCTTTGTTGAAAAGCTAGAGACTGTTACAGGCGAAAAAGCGGACCTATGGCTTGATGGCGGACATAATCCGCATGCCGGGCGCGCTATCGCAACAACTTTAGCTGATCTTGATGAGCGATTACCACGCCCGCTATTAATGATTGCAGGATTTCAAAAAAATAAAGACATCACGGGTTATTTTTCTGCACTCGCTGGCCTTGTGCAACGGGTCTATGTTGTGCGCGCTAACACAGACGGCGCTGCCCCACTCAAAGAGGTAAAAGCCAGCGCGATAGAAGCAGGACTAGAGGCCCAAATCTCAGGTGACACAGCTACGGCCATTCGGCAAATCGTCGATGACATCAATGCAGAACAAAAAACCCCCCGCATTATTATCGGAGGGTCTTTATATCTTGCCGGAGAAATTCTCTCCAGTCATGGCTGACAAGCTTTATGCGCTGGCGCTTGTTTTCGTATCCTCAAGGACATCTTCAATCCATGAGTCGAGGGTAGATTTCGGTGCGGCCCCAACTTTCGTGGACACTAATTCACCCTTATTGAAAATCATCAGTGTCGGAATCCCGCGAACACCGTATTGACCGGGCGTTTCCGGGTTTTCATCAATATTGATCTTTGTAATCCCAATCTCGCTGGATCTTGCCTCGGCAATTTCCTCAAGCGCAGGGCCGATTTGGCGACAAGGTCCGCACCACTCAGCCCAAAAATCAACAAGAATTGGCCCTTCGGCTTCAAGAACCTCTTTAGAAAAAGAAGCGTCGGAAATGGCTTTAGTGCCCATAATATTATCCTTTACACCAACATATTCGCGGCAGGTAATAGCCCTGACGCATTCCTGAGTTTTAAAATAGGGACATTTTCCCAAGGATCAAGCCTTGCGTGCCAATCACATCAGCGAGCTAGCGAAAGCGTGATCAAGAATGTCGTCTGAAAGCAACATTAGCCGAGCCTCATAGGTCCATAACAGAGCGGCCTTAATCGGTTTATCGGGATATATTTCGCCCAAAAGAGCACGATAAGCGGCCATTTGCGCAAGATAGGCTTGAGCAACATCTTGCTCTGTTTTCGGCGGTGGTTGATTGGTTTTATAGTCCACGACCAAAACTTCGTTCTGTGTGACTCTCAATCGATCAATTTGGCCATTAATGATAATATCTTTTTTTGCGCCCTTGGGGGTTCCACCAATTTTCACTTCCGCTTGGGACCCTGGCGCAAAAATTTGAGAAAAATTCTCATCACGGAGCACTTTAAGCACCTCATCACACCAGGCATTTTTAGTCTCTTCATTAAGACCAGGTTGTAGCTTCTCTAATAAATACAAACCAGCCCGTCTTTGCTCCTCTACCGGATGATCGGGCAAAATTTCCAAAAGACGGTGCAGAGTATTCCCTCTAGCGTAACGATCCATCGATTGCACTGGAGATAGACCGGTTGGCAGCTCGGCTGATAATTGTTCCCCGCTCCAGGGAGTATCACCCCCTGGCACAATTACCTCTTCCTTGAACTCATCCTCAAAACGATCTGCGAGTGTTGAAGGAGAGAGCCGCTCTATTGGTTTTTCATCCGCACAGTCACAAAATAACCAATCAAGATGCTCGTTATGATTATCAACTTTGCCATTCGCATCTGGAATTTGGGCTACATCATTCATGGGTACTTTCTCAGATTCTGGAGTGCCTATCTGCTCGCATTGCAACCGATAGCCGCTCCCCTCCCAGGGGAACCCAGACAAGGATTCAATCTCAGCGCCAGTTTCCTTCAAGTGCACCATAGCATCTTGAGAAAGTTGATGCCAATGATCACAATTGAAGTCTTCATCTTTCTTGGGTTTGCTCGTTTCAATCCCGCACACATAGAGACGATCTCGCGCCCTCGTGGCGGCCACATAAAATAACCGCCTATATTCTTCGTAGGCCAATCGTTTATTTTCAGTTTTTGCAGCTTGGATCGAAAGATTATGAGACTCTTTGCTCTCTGAAATGATTGGGATTTTTCTAAAACCGCGCTGACTTAAACTGTCATCATCATGATCAACATAGAACAAAGATTGCTTGTTATTCAAATTCGGTTTTCGATGTGCATCAAGGAGAAAGACAATATTGCCCTCCAATCCTTTTACACCATGAATAGTCATAATCCGCACAGCATGAGATTCTTGGTCAAGCTCTCGTTTGATATCACCATCATTTTGCTCAAACCAGCTGATAAAACCTTGTAAATTTCTTGGGTTTTTTGCTTCGAACTCGAGGGATTGGGCCATAAATGCATCAAGAATATCTTCGCAAGCGCGGCCCAAACGACCATAAAATCTTTGCCTGCCAGTTTTAACATTTCGAGCCCGGTTTTCTGTATCCAAAACACTCGAATAAAAATCATACGCCCCCTGATGCAAAGCAATCTTACGAGCGGCTTGCATTTCCTCAACAGCGTGTTTCCATTTTTTCCGCTCTCCTTGACGCTTGCGAAGAGCCATCCACAAACTGGTCTTTCGTTGATATGAAAGGGCAAACAAATCTTCATCATCAAAACCAAAAAGCGGACTCTTTAAAATTTCTCCTAAAGAAAGATCATCTTCCGGCATCAAAGCCCACCGCCCATAGGATAATAAATCTTGAACGGCAATATCATCAAGCGGCTTTAAACGATCAGCCCCCGCAACAGGCACCTCACATTGCGTTAAAGATTTAATCATCTGATAAAAAAGCCCCCCACGGCTTTGCACCAGGATAATAATATCACCCGCAACGATTTTGCGCTGTTGGGATGGCAAAACCTCTCCTTCTTCGCTCAGCCAGCCGCTAATTTTTTCTGCTATTGTATCGCATAATAAACGTTCGGGATTTTCTTCAGGTTTTTGATCAACTGGCGTGTCCCACGGCAAGGCTTTAACTTTATCAGGTTTTGGTGTTTGCGGCCAAACCTCAACCACGCCGGCATCGGCAATGCGGTGCACTTGGTGGGTCAGAGGGATGACATCGCCCAACCCTTCGATAACGGCTCTTTGAGCAAAAGCTGCATCGACAAATTGTAAAACGGGCGCTGTTGAACGAAAGGATAATGTCAGAGGAATTTCACGGAATGGCGAAACACTCTCAATCTTTTTCCCAATATCACTTCGCTTTTCGTTAAACAAAGCCGTATCTGCCCCTTGAAAAGAATAAATCGATTGCTTTTCATCCCCCACGACAAAGAAAGATCGATGCTTTTCCCGGGCACCCTCGCCAGCAATAAATTCTTCTAGAGGTCGCTCAATCACATCCCATTGACCAGGACTCGTATCTTGCGCTTCATCAATCAGAATATGCTCTAACCCATGATCAAGCTTATACATCACCCACTGCGTCGCGGCAGCTCCATGGGCAAATAAATACTTTGTACGCATCACAAGATCATCAAAATCAAGGGCACCTTGTGACCATTTCAATTTTTCATATTGCTCCCAAACAAAGCGCCCCCATAATAGCCAATGTTTTGTATCAACATAGATCGCTAAAGATCTGCATTTTTCGCGGGCCTCAAAAAAAATATCTTGTAGAGTAAATAACTGGGTTTCCAAATCAGGATAGGATTTTCGCACTTTAGCATCCGTTAAGCGAACCCGTTTCTCTCCTTCTTGGGTCAGGAAAAAACTCAGTAACTTATTGTAAATAGCCTCAGGCTCTTTCATCTGCGCAGCTTGCGCGATCAGTATGCTGTTTTCTTGAGCAATTTTACCCCCTGCACTCAAAGCTTCAGCAATAGACATCATTTGTGTCATATTTATATGAGCCAGCGTGGTTTCAATAATATCATGTTGCGTTAGCCCAGGCGTTAGACCATGAGCACTTGCAAACGCTTCAATCATTGGATCATCACCGTCAAACGACTGACTACAAAATTCAATTTTGTGCCGTTCGCGAATATAGGACTGAATCATTTCAGGCAACTTTTGTGCACCGTAACGATTACACAAATGCATAAATGCTTGGTTTAGGGCAACACGTTGATCTTTTTCCTGCACATTCTCTTTTAGATGATTTCGGGTTAGGTGAATTGTCTGAACGATAGCACGCTGAACTAATGCTGTTGCTTCACCTTCATCTAACTCATGAAATCCAGGAGGAACGCCCGCCTCTATTGGAAAGCGCCGCAACACCTGGGCACAAAAAGCATGAATTGTCTGTATCTTCAGGCCGCCAGGCGTCTCTAATGCCCGAGCGAATAATTGACGCGCCCCAGATAATTGCGCGCCAGTTCGCGGTGTAGCTTTGTTACCCTCAAGTTCTCTGAGTTTTTGAGTGAGTGCGTCATCCCCCATCAATGCCCACTCGCCTAGAAGATCAAACAAGCGTTCACCCATTTCCGCAGCAGCGGCCTTCGTATAAGTGATACACAATATTCTTGATGGGTCTGCGCCGCCAAGCAAAAGCCTTGCCACCCTATTAGTCAGCACACGCGTCTTTCCAGATCCAGCGTTAGCGCCGACCCACGCAGAAATAGACGGATCAGCAGCCTGATTTTGGTGCAAAATTGTTTGCTCAAACGGTGTCATCAAGAAGCCCCTCCCTCATCACCGCTATCTTGATGAATTGCCCACTCTTTTCGCCGCGCCAAATGATCATAGTCACCGTAATCATTGCTATATTCTGGTCGCGGTTGTGAAAGGTATGGGGTTTCGGGATCGTTAAATGATTTTATCAATTCTCTTAAACCCTCTAACGCCTTGGCAAGTTCTGTTTGGACTGACGTTAAAGAAACAAGTAAATCTGATTTCTTATCGCTCATATCAAGACTATCTGATTTTCTGTTCAGCGTTTTAACAAATGCCATACGGGCGACATGCTGGGCATGAACATTTTCAAAACCGCCGTGGCTCGCGATCAATCCTGTTAACGCCAATTGCGGACTAAAGGTTTTACTTTGATTGAGGGTGGGCAATGTTCCGGTTTTATAATCATAAATCGCCAGCCCGTTTTCGCCTGTCAAATTATCGTGTAACAGATCAATCCGGTCTGCGCGGGCTTCTAATATAAAAGGGGACTGATCGACTGAAAATTCCCATTTTCCTTGTTTTTCAATCACAACAGGGTGACCTTCTTGTAACCGCGCATGATTCCATTTTACAAACCAACGACATGCTTTTTCAAAGGCCGGCCCCCATAAAGCCACAAGATGTGTGGGAATAGCGGTACGTTCAATTTCACGCGCTAAATTATCTTGCAGTGAAGCTAAGGCTTCTTCTATTGAGAGTGTTTCTTTTTGCGAAAGTTGCGCCTTTGTATAAGTCTCCAAAGCCGTATGGATAACCGAACCAATATACCGCGGTCCAAATTCTTCGTTAAATCGATCCAGTTTTTGCAAGCCTAAGATATAGCGGCCATAGATAAAATATGGATCTCTCAGCCATTTTTCTACGCGCGTTACGGACATTTTGCGCGGGCGTGCTTCTATCGGTGGGCGGGGCGAGGGCGCTTTTATCGGGGAGACTACAGATGGCTCTGATAAAGCTTCCAGATATCTCTCTAATTTATGGGTTATATCGACTTCTGGCAGTTTATTTTTTGATTTCAAGATATTCTTTAATCGCACAATCCAACGTGATGGCTTCGATGGTGCATTCCCAGAACGAATGCTTCTGGTGAGTGTCACTCGCCGCGCAGCCGCGAGTTGAGAAAAGTCGTGTGCTGCCAATCCTATTCGTCTCTCAGGAGAAGGAAGCCCTATTTTAGCGCGCATTCCTCTTGATAAAAACCCATCAACACTGGCCTCGCCCGGCCAACTCCCTTCATTCAAACCGCCTAAAATTACTTGTTCTGCAGTCTGCAATCGCGCCTCTAGGGGGCCTAGAATGACAATACGTGGATGGGTTGCACGAGTTCTACGAACTGCTTCTCCGCTAATAAGTTTTGAAAATATATCCGCATAGCGATCAGTGGTATCAATATAATGCCCACACTCCAACACTGAATAAAGCAATTGACTAGCGGTTATGCCATCCTCGCCCCGCCACAAAACTGAAACGCGAACATGATCCTTTTCAAGCGCACCATCTCCGGCCTTGCTGACTTCTAGAGTGAGAGCTTCGGCTACTTTAATATGCGCCTCTAGAAGATGGGTAAAAGTCAAGTCATGACCTAATTTTTTTACCTCATAAAGTGGCGCCAGGCTTTCTTCTAACCAATCGAGAAGCGGCGATAATGCTATTTTTTTTTCACAATGAAATGGGTCATCAAATTTCGCGCGTATTCCATCCATACCAGGTGCAGGCTTTAAGCCACGCAACACTTGATCTAGAAGCGCGAGCGCATGCTCACGCGAGATCTCGCCGCTATTAGTGTTGCAAAGCGGGTGGCGCAAAACTGCAAGTAAGAAAACAGGATTAGAAATATCCTCGAGCCAATTGGCAACCAGTTGTAAAAATGTACCCCGCTCTGAATTTGAAAATGGAATCCCGGCGGAATCATCAACCGTGATTTTCCACCTCAAGAGTTTGGAAATAACGCGCCGGCTTAAATCTCTATCGGGAGTAACCAGCATAATTGTATCATTTTTTTCCTCAATCCCTTGTCGAATCAAGGTGGCAATCATCCCCGCTTCTATGTCTTCGCTCGCCGCTTCAGCAAGCGATAACCCATCGATTGATTGATCCCAAAATTCGGGTTTGAGCGCACTAATTTTTTCCAACCAATCATCTGTCGCACTCGCAGGGCGTAGTGCCAATGACAATAATTCGTTTCTTGCATACTGCTGAGAGCTTGGCTTTATATCCGATAGTGAGGGCACTCCGGCACGCTCGATTTCTATCCGCTTGAGTAAAGCAGAGAGGCCTGCTTGTGGATGTGCATCCTCCATTTGTTGCCAAGCACCGACATCAAGAGCCTCGTCAAGGCCTGGCAAGACCACACACCCTTTTGGGAGATTAGCCGCGATTCCCATCAACCGGGCCACAGCAGGCGTTGATCCGGTAGATCCGGCAATAATGACTGGATGTTGTGGCGGTAATTGGATCCAATAGTCTGCGGCACGATGAATCAACGCCACGCGCCGTGCAGTTGGATCCATCATTTCGCGTTCTCGTAAATAATGGGGCCAGGCATGGGTAACGATTTTTAAAAACTCTCGGGAAACATGCCAATGATCAGCAAGTTCAATGTTTTCAGGTGTGATCTCATCCAAAGCATTGAAAAGAATATCTTCCGTATAAAACGAATCGAGGATGCCCTCAAGCTCACGTGCTGCACCTAGTGCTGCAGTCCAGTTTTGGGACCCTGAAAATTTTTCATTATGCCGCGCAGTGAGATGTGCGAAAACAAGGCGACGCTCCATAGTGGAAATAGCAGGCGGCAAGTCCAAATTGCCAGGAACACTCTCTCCCATCTCACGAGAAGACGTATGCAACGAAGCAATATCATCGTCGAGAGCGCCAATCGATTGAATACGCGGCAAGAGACTCGCACCATTTTTCGCTTCAGCAATGAAAACATCCGCCAATACGCGCATCGCTCGGCGGGTTGGCAAATAAATTTCCATTTCTGCCAGCGCCATTGGCTCACGATTAACGCTCTCTAAAGCGGCACGCGCCAAAGTTGGTAAAAATGGCTGCCCCGCTGGTACTGAAAAAAATCGTGGCAAAGGATTGTTAAAAATCGGTTTTACCATTTCTATTTTTCATCAGCATAGATATTTTTTAAGCTCTTCAATTGATTTTCCGCCTCTATAATGCCTTGCGGCGTTCCCGTATGTAGCCAGTGGTAAGGATAGACCATACCATAAAGCGC
The DNA here is from genome assembly GCA_964479275.1 of uncultured Caulobacterales bacterium. Classification (GTDB taxonomy): domain Bacteria; phylum Pseudomonadota; class Alphaproteobacteria; order Caulobacterales; family Parvularculaceae; genus CALLPQ01. Next base: position 9,197 of record CAYZLR010000044.1, on the reverse strand, counting down.
GTTTCTCGAAGCTGCTTTTTTCCACAAGTCACGCGTTGAAAATGGCGTTTCTGGCGCATCATCCAGCAAAATTGGGTGTAAAATTTGCAAACCAGTGAATGCATAAGGCGCAGGTTCATCGCCAGCCTTAACAATTTTTCCTTCATCATACAGGTGAAAATCACCATTGCCATCAAACCCCGTTGCTCGATCAAGAGGCACTAATAACAACAACGCCTCCATGTTAGATCTCCATGCATTGCGCAACAATTCGCACGCTAATCCCGACTTTGGTCCATAAAAAAATGCATCTGTATTGCAAGAAAAGAAAGGCCGCTCTCCCAAAAGATTTTCCGCTCGCTTCAGGCCGCCGCCGGTCTCCATTAATTGCGCACGCTCATCAGAATATGTTATCTCGGGAACCGCACGACCACACAAATAGTCTTCAATCTGATCCGCACAATAATGAAGATTGACGATGACCTCATTAACGCCGCCGGCCTCAAGTTCATCCAATGCGCGGCTCAATAACGTTTTTTCTCCTACTTTGAGGAGTGGTTTTGGGCGATCCTTAGTTAGCGGTAACATCCGTGTGCCAAGGCCCGCAGTCAGTACCATGGCTTTTTTTATTTCAATAGTCACTAAAATACACCCGGCATATTTTGATCGAAAAATCTGGCTAATTTATCCAATTCAGGCACTTGCAAATTGCGTGAAAAATGAGCCTCAACACGCGGCAATAAATCAAGATATTGCATTTTTGAGTCGCGTATTGCGAGCCTCGCAAAAATCCCCAAAATTTTCGCATTACGCTGCGCGCCCAAAACTCCATATTCATGAGCGAAGCACTCGCCGGGCATGCCGGTTTTGTTACAAAAATAGGCCTTCAAATGTGTAACGATTTGCGGATCAACATCACGGCGCGCATCTTCGATCAATGAAACCAAATCATAGGTTTGATGTCCCACCAATCCATCTTGAAAATCGAGCAATCCAGTTCGTGCAGCCCCGCTACGCCCGGGTAACCACAACAAATTTTCCGCGTGATAATCACGCAAAACAAAAACAGACGGCACCTCTAAGTCAGACAAAATCAACTTCCAGATTTCGACATATTCATCTCGAAGATCCTCAGGCATATGAGTCGTTTTTTTTAACCGCCAATAATACTCAGCAAGCAACATAATTTCTGCTAATTGAGCAGTGGTATCATAATCCATCGCTAAATAAGGCGCTTTTGGCGTGACGTTTTGTTCATGGATTGCGGCCAGCACATCAATTGCATTTTCATAAAGAAGGCGCTCATTTTTTTGCACCGGGATGACACGGGCGTAAAGATCATCACCAAAATCTTCGATAATTGCCAAGCCATTATCCGCATCAAGATCATATATTTCAGGCGCAGAAAGGCCAGCCAATTTCAAACCTTTGGCTATCGCACAAAAAGCCCCCATATCCGAGCCCGCGAGACGGGCGCAGGCATTATACCCCAAAGCTTCACGCTCACTTTGCGTTGCGCCAAAATGGCAAGCGGGCGCATCAAGATCTTGGGGAGCGTTCATCAAGAGGGCCGAACGTGCCTGCATGGTCAATCGCTCATAAGACCGGGTTGACGCGTCGGCGGTCAATGCCGTTCTTTGTGCGCTGCCCCAGCCCGCTTGATTCAGAAATTCGTTTATCAATTGATCTCGTTGCAAAATATCAAATCCTGTGTTTGGGAGGCATAGTATTACCTATCTTAGAGACCAGTCTCAGCCCCATTGCTAGTCCCTACAAAAGCGCACTATACGATATTTTGTATCTGATTCTCACCGCCAAGACTCAAGGTTTGCGTCGTTAGTTTGCGAAACTCATACTTGCAAACACACATTACCAACAGAAATACTGCCCCCCCTTGCCGAAATTCTTCACAATTTTGCTCAAATAAGACCGAAAAAGTGTCAAGCCTCTTGTGATCATTGACAGGAGGCTTAAATAGGAGAGCAGAAAAACGCCCCTTTTGATTTATGAACAAGGTCGCGTCTCACGTTTACTTGAATATTGAAAATGAGTTGCCAATGCCAAAAATTACCTTTGTAGAACACAATGGCACAAGCCATGAGATAGATGCTGAAAAAGGCCTCAGCGTAATGGAAGCCGCGGTGAAGAATATGGTTCCTGGCATTGATGCTGACTGTGGTGGTGCCTGCGCTTGCGCAACCTGCCATGTGTATGTCGATGATGCATGGGCGGCAAAGATCGGCAAACCAGAGGCTATGGAAGAATCAATGTTAGATTTTGCTTCAGAACCAAAATCAACGTCACGGCTTTCTTGTCAAATTACAATGTCAGACGAACTTGATGGGCTAAAAGTCCACCTTCCAGAGTTTCAAGGGTGAGACCATCGGCCCATCGGCTCATTGTGTTTCTTCATTCAAAGCCGCCAGCCGGTGCAGAAGTTTCCATACATGATATAAGAAGAAAAGATTGATCACATTAAGTTAGACACTAGAGCTTAATGGCCAGCCACGTGTAATTGCCATCAATATCGCATTTAGAATGAAAGCGTATTGATGCAAAAAAATGAAGGCGATTAATCTTACCTTCTATAAATATGCCTAATCCAAATAGCGCGGGATATCTATGACAAAAGTCCGGTAGCGAGACCAATCTTTATGTAAATATAAAATGTCTTCGCTGGAAGGCTGATCTGGTTGTAACCTCATCATAGAGAAACCCCGATTCGCGGGAGTTGAAAGTGTATCAAATGCCCTGTTGGTGCCAATGGATTTTGGCTTGATCCTTAAGTAAAGTGACACACTTGAATAACGAATGGAGCGACCAACCTACACATGCGCGTCGAAATCCGGTGAGCAAAGACATAAGCGGCAAGGACATAAACTGAGACGATGGCAAAAAGGTGCATGAACATGTTCGCAGTATTCATCATCGAATTTGTCACAAGGGAGACAAGCTCAAAATGAGTCATACTCCGGCCTCAACTGTGTGCCCGAGGATTGAAGCGCCAAGCGCCGTTATGATGATCAATGTTCTTAGCCAGTGCCAGGTAGCCCATTTTGATAGTTCGCCCGCAAGGGCAGCCTCCGGCAAGTCATGGGTCGCAAACCGATTATTGGCCGCACGAAAATAGATAAAAAAGATGGCAAGCGCGGCAAGGCACAACCCCGCCGAAACAAGCCATGCCACATTGGCTGCTTTGTTAATGATCATAACCGAGACAGCCAGACTTACAGCCCCTATCGTCAATGGCGCAAAGAAGCGAAAGAGGTGTGGGCCCAGGCTGCTATGAAGCTGAAAAAATGCCGTTGGTTCCATCCGTCGCCAATAGGGGACGAGGATCATCGCCTCGGTGAGTAGACTTCCGGCCAGAAGACCGAGGACAAGCGTTGAAAAGAATTGAACCATATCAACCATTGGGGGGATTCCAGTTCGTTTTATGTATCCACCAGCCAAGGAGCGGAAAGAGCAATAATTCGGCAATCAATGACGGCGCGATCTTGGCGCTCATCAAAAGGGTCGGACCAGCACTTGTCAGACGTGCAAGACCACCAAGGAAAACAAGCGCCATCATGGCTTTCAGCACAGGGGCCAAACGATATGGAACACAGCGCCTGCGATCAGAAAAACGCCAACACCAGTCCAGACCCCGGCGATGAAACGCACATGATTGTCCTGTACCACAAAAACTTGTGCGTCAGTGATTGCAAAAAATTCTGTAGCGTCTTGCCAACCAAGTGTCGCAATGCCGCCAAGACTAATATTCAGTCCAAGCCATATGACCACCGCGCCAATACATGCGAGCAGTCCTCTGAGTAACATTGTCATGTCCGCCCCTCCTCGCTGGCAAGCTGATTGACCGGCGTCCATAGATTGGTGACACAGAGCGGTCCGAGGCATCCTTTGACCTTGAGATTGCCGTTCTCCAGCCTTTGAAGTGAAGAGCCGAACGTCTTGCCATCGTCCGGGTTGTAAATACGGCCATTTCTCCAGATACGGCGCCCTGCACGATACCCCCAGATAATCGGCACACCAATCAAAGGGCGGTTGCGTAGTTTTAAATCTGGATTTTTTACGTCGCGGTTAATTGGTGTTTGTGCAGGATCGACCCACACAAGCGCACCACACGGCGTGCCATCACCGCAATCGGTAATGTTCACATGGCCGTCACCCGCTTCGGTGAGCCACAGGCCATAAACATCGAGCGGGTCGGCTTTGGCCTCTCCTATCAGTAAAGCGATTGCAAAGATTAAAAATAATGTTTTCACAGCTTGCCTTAAATTTAATTTACGCGTATATTTAATCGTTAAAAAGATAGGAGTCAAGGACTCGACCCGCAAAGGTAGATGACATGAACTCACGGAACGAAACACACGCGACGAGACCTGCGCGCCCTGGGCGACCGGGCATATCAGATAAAAAGAAACAACAAATGCGTGAAAAGATTGCTGCTTCGGCCAAGCGGCTCTTCCAAGCAGAAGGCTACGCACATGTTTCTATGCGGCGGATTGCCAAGGATGTCGGGTGTTCGCCGATGACGCTCTACAAATATTACGATGCCCGGATCGACATTCTGCGCACACTTTGGGCGGATGTGTTCAGGCAGGTCTTCGATCAGCTCGACGCATTGAACTTTACAGACCTTGCGCCGCGCGAGAAGCTCTCTTTATTGGCGACCACATATGTTTATTACTGGCTAAATCAACCAGAACAGTATCGCCTCGTCTTCATGGCAGACGGCGTGACGCAACCGGAGGTCAGTATTTTTGTCGACAATACCGAGATTGTCACACGCTATCAGGTCTTCGCGAACGCCATTATGGAAGCACACAAGGAAATTTCGCCAGATATGCTGAAGCTGAAACTTGATGGACTCATCTGTATACTGCACGGCATCGCCCATAATCTTATTACTATAAGTGGATATGGCTGGTCAGATGCAAGCGCCCTTGTGGACGTCGCCACGTGCGCATTGATTGAGCCTTAAAGCGAGCTAGACATATACAATGTATCGATTTACACGCCATTCTGATCGAGGTGTACCACAATCTTTTCCATCAATTTGACCGCTTGCTCTTGCTCATCTTTCGACAGTGCGCCGAGCATAATTTTCATATTTGCCAAGTCTTGCCGCAAGATCGCTGATTGAAGGTCTTCACCTGCCTCTGTTAGTGTATGTGCTTTGGCGCGCTTGCTTGTTGGATGCTGATCTCTTCTGACCCAACCATTCTTTATCAGCCGGTCCAACGCGGATTGCAGGGTGGTCGGCGCCACACCTATTGCCCGCGCAATATCAGCACCCCGACATTCAGGATGACTATGAATGTAACGCAGCGACTGGAAGTCTATCGGATTGTAGCGCATGCGGCCTTCAGCGGATGGGAACCGTTCTTCATTGACAATGAATAGATTCAAAAGAGTTCCGATGCTCTTTAGCAAGCGCTCATCAAGTCGTTTCGACAAATTTTTCTCACACCTCTTGATTTATACGAATTTCGTATTATTTAACATTACGAACTTCGTATAAAATACATTTATAAGGACCCGACAATGTCACGCACATTACTGACTCTCCTCGGCATCGCCGCCAGTCTCATCATACTAAGCGCTTGTAAAGGTGATCAAGCGCCACCTTCAGAACCGCCAACCTATAACGGTACCGCGCCTGAAATCAAAGACGGACGATACGCAACCCACGAAGCAATACGCATATTTAATGCCCCGCTGGAACCCCTGCGCGCGTTTATTGAAGACGGCAACAAAATAGTTGCGGCAATGGAAGAAACCCAAAACATCAAAAAACCTATAGACACTGTGGTTTTACACGGAACCTGGCCCGAAGAAGGGGCCGTTCGCAGATTGAAGTTTTCTGATGGGCACTACACGCTTGAGCGCGTGATTAAGAATGATTTTCCCTACCTGTTTCGCTATCAGGTCTGGAACTTTACAGCGGCCTCTGGAAAACACCTTGATTACGCACTTGGCCAACAAGCTTGGGAAGTATTGCCAGACGGGCGTTCGCAACTGACTTGGACATACTCGCTGCGACCCAACGCAGGCTTCAAGCTCCCTATCGTCCGGCGCTTCATAAACACAGACATGAAGCCACTTATGGAGAATGCTTTAGACGTTGTCGTTGCGCAAGCAAATGACGCGTTCAACGAAACTGAAGAGGCATTAGAGTAGAGTAAACGTCGATATTCGTCTCCATCACAAAACGCTTATGATCTGCCGGTTCATGGCCTCTGTCCAAAGTTAGAGATTTGCAGTGCTTGTTGGGTAGTTTTCTCGACTGTTTTATCAGCGCGTTGGCTCCCTTCTGTGTGTGTCGCCCGGAGAATTCGGCCGGCATCGCATAACGCGAATGGCGCCCTTCCAAGGTGGCGTAGGGAATGCCCTGCCACAAGCCCACGTGAGATTTCTTCACGCTCAGCAAGAGTTAAGTGCCAATCATGAAACTCAAACAAGCCGCGTGCAGCCTAGATTTGAAGCCTATGCGCTACTACCGCACATCACATGAACAGCTCCGCGAACACCTCAACACCCTCACCGATGCCTACAACTTTGCAAAAAGATTGACGACGCTACGCGCGACTAACCCCTTTAGAGTACGTCAACAATTGCTGGGCGAAGAAACCCGAACAGTTTTATGAAAACTCAGCGGCAACGTCTCAGACTAAAGCATTTTGCGTGTCTGTGAGAACCGGTTGAACTGCAATAAATGCGAAAAAAGAAAGACTTAAAACACCTCAGCGATTCCATTTGAAGTCGAGGTGCTTTTAAAACCCAACCGATACCCTGCAGTACAAGAATACTACCCACACTTTTCGGTAGAAAACCCAACAGCACGTCAAGGGGTTGATAATTCCCTTATTTAACAATGTGTTATTTGAGGAAATGTTAGCAAAAATGGCGCGGGTGACACGGCTCGAACCATCTCTTAACTCATTGTTTTTATATAATTATATTTTTCACTTTTCAATTTTGGTAGACAATTTGACTGCATTTTGGTAGACAATTTCCGCGCCAAAGTAAAGCTGAAAATGCCTAGCCTCACCATCATGGCGAGAGTTCGGCGCGACCACTTTAATATTCCCGTTCAGGAATTTTTTAATACCACTCAGCTATTTTACTGATTTCATTCCCGTTCGGGAACATTTAACTTGATATTAGCCCGAATCAACTATATCTTCCCGATAAGGAAGATAGGTCATGATCACAGCAGACATAGGTAAAACCATTCGCGTCACCAGGAAACAACAAGGCTTGCGTCAGGACGAATTGGCCGCAGCAGCCAATGTGGGTGTCCGCTTCCTGATAGAGCTTGAGAGCGGCAAGGAGACCGCGCAGATCGGTAAAGTCTTGTCGGTCCTACAAGCATTGGGAATCGAATTGACGCTCATAGCTCCGGGTGGACCGAGCTAATGGGCAAACACTTATCCGTCTGGTGGGATGGCAAGCTTGTCGGCGATTTGGCCTTAAACCAATATGGCGAACCGGAATTTACCTATACAAACACATGGCTCACATCACAGGATGCACGCTCCATATCGGTGTCCCTGCCCTTGCGGGCCGAACCATTTAACCGGCGCGAAACACTCCCCTTCTTTGAAGGGCTGTTACCCGAAGCTGCACAACGTACAGCCATTGCACAAGCGCTTGGTGTTTCAGAACGTAATGAATTTCGTTTGCTCGAAGAGTTAGGCGGCGACATCGCTGGTGCCTTGGAAATCTGGCCTGCCGGTGAAACGCCGCCGACACACCAAAGCGCTCCGATAAATACGCCCTTATCAGACGAACAACTCGTCGAACTGATCAAACGGCTACCCACGCGGCCCATGCTTGCCGGGGGGCAAGCGGGCTTGCGGCTATCGCTCGCGGGCGCGCAATCCAAACTCCCCGTTACCCTCATCGACGGCAAAGTCACGCTTCCCGTTCCGGGCCAACCCACAACACATATTCTGAAACCGGCAATTACTCGCTTTGACGGCACCGCCGAAAATGAAGCCCTTTGCATGACATTGGCTGGCCGGATCGGCCTGGATGTTGCGAACACTGAGTATCACGCACTAGAAGATACGCGATTTCTACTTATCGAGCGCTATGATCGCAGGCTGACCGAAAACGAGAACTTTCATAGGCTTCATCAGGAAGATTTTTGCCAGGCGCTTGGCAAGACTTCAGCGCAGAAATACGCCGCCGATGGCGGCCCCTTATTCAGGGATTGCTTCGCGCTCGTCCGCCGCGCAACGGCGCGCCCTGCAGCCGAAACGCTCAAGCTGCTTGATGCTGCACTCTTCAACACAATCATTGGCAATGCTGACGCCCACGCAAAAAACTTTAGCTTGCTCCACAAACAAACGGGTACAGAGCTTTCTCCACTCTATGATCTGCTTTCAACCATCGCCTATCCAGACCTTAGCGCGCGTTACGCCATGAAGATCGCCAAACGCCGAACGCTCGATGAGATCAGCGCTGATGATTGGAGCAAATTCGCCGAGGACATAGAAATGCGACCGCCCTATGTGAAGCGCCGCGTCGGTGAGATCGCGCAAGCTATTCTCGAAAAAGTTGGGACAAGCCTGGAGGCCCTGGCTTTACCAGAAGATCGTGCACGCCTCGCTACGAGTTATGCCAACACAGTAAAATCGCGCGCATCAAGTGTTCTGGAAGCACTGAAATAGATTGCGCTTAACGAAACTCGCATAGGCGAAGGCAAACTTAATTTCTTCAAACCCTGGCCATTCAAAATTCGCTGCCGCCCAGTGCACAAATTTACGCTGGAAGGCTTTCGCTTTGGTCAAGCCGATCTCGTCGTGCTTGATGAGGTAAGAAAGCAAACTTTCAGCCGAGCAGATCATCGGCGACAACTGGAGCGCCGTATTTTCATTGTCGATTTCGCGAAGTTTGATCATGCGAGAGCTTACAAAAAGGCGCGCGAAAGTTCTACCTGCAAGACAAGCCTACCCAAGCGCTCCGCCTGCACCGCAACCCAACAGCCACCGAGTTTTCCGCGCGTTGTGATCAACTCCCAAAAACCGCTTATCTCAAGCTAAGCACGCGCTACACTAAGAAGATTGCCAAGCGGCAGGCGCTTGATGAATTTACCGAGAATCGACTGTAGAGCTGCCAACAACATCTCTGACGCCGCACTCTATTTGAAGCGGGCGATGAGCGTCGAACGTATTGTAGATCCGAGGTTCCTCAGGAAAATTGATTTC
>CAYZLR010000043.1:0-27798 GCA_964479275.1 uncultured Caulobacterales bacterium | reverse complement strand
GAATCAGTGTTTGAAGAAAAAGGGAATCCCAGGCGACTCTATAAAAAATGAAAATACTCTAACGCCCCCGAAAAAGGTTTCTCTTGCATATTCTTAAATAATCCGTGCATTGATTTTATTGATCAGTATCTTTCTCTTTATCTTTTTTCTTTGATCCAAACAATGAACCAAGAGCGCCTTTAGCAATATCCTCAACGGCATCTTCCACCGTCGGCTCTGCGGCTTTTGTTGCTGCGCCGCCGCCAGCACCTTGACTACCGCCGCCAAGAGTCCCATCGAGAACTCCATTAATGAGACCACCAGCTGGACTTTTTTGCAACTGGTCACCAAGAGCCCCATCAACGACACCTCTTAACCGTTTTCCAGCTTCCCCGCGCAAAAGAGCCTGCACATCAATACCGATTTTAGGATCAGAAAATGTTCCCGTGATTTGCATTGGGATCGCAATTCCTGAGCCGCCAGATCCATCAGTGTTTAAGCTTGCACGGGGTTGTAATCGTAAATTCAATGTTTGTTGCGCCAAATTAATAGTACCGCTACCAACCATATTTAAAACCGGAGAACTCATATTGATTGTCGGAACTGTCATCACACCATTATTCATCTGAAATTCAGATAGAAAACTGCTGAAGTCCGTCACCTCATCAGTGCCACGGGCTGAGTTGATCGCACTCGTAACTGCTGTTGGATTAATACCAGCTTTAAAACTTGAAGCTGCCCGTGCCAATTTTGCGACATTGACACCCTTAAGCGCACCATCATTGACATCAAAGCCGCCACTGCCATCAACGCTACTCATAATCGCGGCCTGACTAGCGCCGCTTGCGTTAAAGGTAAGTTTGAAACCTCCAAGGCCCAGCAAATTATCCAAGTTAAAAACATCGATACACAATGGTTCTGCATCAACCCCCCCCACAACAAAGTTTCCACTAAATGAGGGCGTCCGATTACGCGCATTAACAACCAGCCGGCCAGACCCATTCCCTTTATACATATCCATTTTGGGTATATCAGCCGTCATAACTCCATTGACGATTTTTAATCCCATCTCACTAGCGCCAATTTTTAAATTGTTGACAAGAATATTATCTGTCGCAATTTTTAAATCAGCATCAATGTTGCGCAGAGATGTTAAATCCATCTTCTCTTGGGACCAGGCCGGAAACCCCTCATCACTGGTCGCCGGAGGCGGCATGTAAGGGCGCAAGTCAAGAGATTGAGCTTTTAGTGAACCTGATGCTTTAGGACGACGACCAGACAAAGCCAAACGCAAATCTCCGTTGGCATCAATATCATCAAATTTTATTTTTGCCCCACTCAATTCCAATAAATCAGGATTACCACTTAATTGTCCGCTTACAAATAGTTTATCAAATCCTGGTGCTTCCGGCAATGGAGAGCCCGCAAGTTCAGCCAAAGCAGGTAAATTTGGCGCATTAAAGGTAATTGGCCCGTCAAAGGTAATTTTTTTACCGGGCTTCACCATAAGGTCGCCACCTACATCACTTTCGCCAATATCCATCGAGAATTTCAAATTGGTTGCTTGATTATCGAGAAATTTTCCGAGAGTGTTCATTACAAGATCGACACGCGCCGGACTGTTTTGAAAATTCATAATCCCCTTGATCACGAAAGGCGTTTGTAGACTATCCAGCGTGATATCGACATCAATGTCATCCATGAGATAATCACTGCCCGCTTGCGCATCTTTGTAACTGGCGCGTCCATCGACTATTCGAACATCACCAAGCCGAATATCATTCAAAGAGGCACCATTATCGCTACTGTCTTGCGTTGGAGAAGCCTTTTCAGCGTTACCGATCTCCCAGTTGACTTTTCCGGACTTGGTTTTTTGTAAATTTATATCAGGTGATGTCAGAACAAATTGGTTAATCTCAATCTCTTTGGAGAGAAGCTTGATTAAATCAACGCCGATGGCAGCATTCTCAACGCGCATTAAATAGGGAGAGGAAAATCCATCCGGATTGTCGATTTGTAAATCGCTCACCTTAAAAGCGGTTTTAGGGAAAATTTTAATCCCCAAATCATCGCCAATTGTGACCTTTCGGCCAATGGCATTACTCGCTTGTTCCTCAATCGTCGCCTTATAGGTGCTAACTGGAATAATCCCTGGCAAGATTATAATGACCGCCGCTGCAACAACGACTAGCGCCACTAATCCAAATATAAGTTTTTTCATGAGCATCCTCTAATTTCTGGATATTATAATTTACCGTAACCGCTAATCACGACGATTGTACCATTGAATAATGTGAAGTGCACGCAAGTGGTTCATCCTTGGACCAACGCAACCTTTTGATACACTAGAGTTCATCACACGATGACACTATCACAATTTTTGCCGATAAAGACATCACATTCGGGCCTTTTTTAGGCAAAAAAGGCAAGCGCAAGTTATAAATTATTGTAAGAAAAACGCTGCGCGAACCCTAAATTTTATATCAAAATCAGGGATTAAACTGCAATATCTGCAAAACCAGCAAAATCCTCTGGGCGCGGGTTGGTTAAATCCGTGATGACTGGTTTGGCCCCGCAAGCCTTTAAAAACCGGACTAACCCTTCAGAACTAATACTTGTTGATGCAGTATTGATCAGCGGATGAAACCAGATTTTATCAAACGCCATCAACGCTCGGTCTAAGACCATCATACCGATCTTGTGATCTTGATCATTGATCATAGCAAAAGGGGTCACTGACCCCGGACTAACGCCTAAAATATCATTCATCGCATCAGGCTTGCCAAATGAGAGGCGACCTTTAGATCCCGCGACCTTACCCAAAGCAACAAGATCAACTTTCGTATCCGCATGGGCAACCGCGAGAAAAAATTTTCCTTTCTTATCCTTCATGAACAAATTCTTTGAATGTCCACCGGGCATGGTTGCTTTGAGATCACGCCCCTCCTCGACCTTAAAAACGGCCCGATGCTCGCGAGTTTCATGAATAATTCCCAGTTCATCCAATTTTTCAAACAATTGACGGCGAGCATGATCTATTGTTTTTGACGATACATTGTTTTCTCTATGCAAAAGGAACTCCCGACGAAAAATTTCAGGGTATATAATGATATTTTTTACATCCTGCCAAATTTAGCGACGATCTCTTCCAGTGCATAGCAAAAACGCGAGCTTTGCGTCTCTTTATGCCAGAAGAAAACTTTCCTGAGGCAAAACCTATGATAGTGATGAAGCCTTAATGCACGCTGCTGATGATATTGGAACAATAATTTTTCATCCTGTTGGGACAAAAAAATGGGGGCTCGTAGTGATGCGGATAATGACGCTGATGCTGACGTTGATCACCGCCTCTGCTTACATGGCCTAAATCACCTCCCCTTCAAATTAAATCGCTAAGTGTCTGTCCGGGAATAGCAGATTGATTCAAAATTGCGCGATATCTCGGCATTTTTTGAGACAAAATTTGCTATGAACCTTCTCCGATGACCTAATAATTTAGGCTGTATCTCTGTAAATTTGAATTCCCGGACAGACACTAAGGTATTTTTGAGGATTTGCGAATGATTGATGTCTCGATCGTATCGTTTATACTCTATAGGAATCTCAACTCCCCCCACAAGCATGATTGCCCCAAAGGGCACCAATATGGTGACACAATGTTATTTGTAATGTTGTTACTCTATGGTGCCGGCACCACAATAATCACTGCACTTTATTAATGAGCTTTTGTAATTTAGCCCGGTCATAAAAAGATTTTTTTTCAGAGTTTTTCAAAATTTTGAGGGTACGTGTGCTGGATAGGTACCAAGCATCAAACTGATCTGTCTTGGCTTGATCAGTCAAATTTTGATTAGCTAAACTATATTGTATAGCCTCAAGCTGACGCGATAGGCGTAATAAAGACTTACGCTTACGGCCCAAGAAACGTCGATTAAAACGTTGATGAATACCGCCCAATTCATGACGCATACTTAGCAAAATGAAATTTGCGACCTCTATATTGCCTGCGCGCCACTCATTTTCTCCAGTCTTGACGCCTGTTATAATTCTTTGAAAATCAGCATTCACCTCACGCGGAATACGGTCACGATTTTGATCTGTGCAGGGATCATCAAACCTGTTAATATAAGTCATAAGGCCATCAAAAATACGCTGATTGGGTACTGGCCCATCAAATTCATTTTCAATCACATGACGAACAAAATCCGATTTGGTTGGCAAGGTTGCTAATGTTCCAAACTGCTTTTTGCCATTAATATTATACAATGTAGGGATATCTATCGGATTAAATTGATTATCCTCGAGCTTCTTGCTGAATACGGCATTCGTTGCATCAATCCGTCCTGACTTGTCAGAAAGACCGCTAATAAAAAATGACTGATTCGAGCCCCCATTTTGATGGCAAGCATGACAGGATATTTTTTTTCTAGCTGCCAATCCACCAAATAAAAACGGACTTCGAAATGCAACGGCCCCAATTGCCGATAAATCACGCTCAGATGGCGTTTTCACATCAGCAAGGCAGGTTTCGATCTCTGTTGCCAAATGCTCAGTGGGATCAACTGAACTTTCAAGCCAGCCCAACTCCGTCAAAGCCAGGTCATTCCTGAAATTTTTTCTCGGCTTCGCGCGCTGTTTCTCACTATTCTTATTCAAAGATTGCTCGGACGGCACTTGAGCCACAGCCCGCTGCGGGGCGACTACGGTATATTGCAGCCCCCATATAAAAAGAGTGCCAGCAAAAATTGCAGGCACCCCTTTTTTGAGAGTCATAAGAATATTTTTATGAAAACTACTTTTTAAGACCGATCTTTTCATCATCAGCGCTCACAACGATTAATTCTAAAACATTTTGCGACCAAGTGGGTAGCGGTTGATGGTTTTTTTCCATCAACCCTAGAAAAAAATCAACTTAGAGCAATTTCGTGACTCAGATCGATTCAAACTTGCTTTAGTCGCGCGATGCTACTCGAATATCACTCGCATTCACTAACCTTGCAAGCTCTTCACGCTCCTCACAACCAAAACCACAAAGTTTGTTTAGGCTCGCGAGTTGTTTTCTGGCATTTTTCATATCACCAATCTCGATATAGAGTTCTCCAAGATATTCATGGGCACCCAAATGTTCTGGGTTTAGCTTCAACGCCATCGCATAATAAGACTTTGCTTCTTCATAGCGGCCTAATTTACGATGCGTATAGCCAAGATAGTTTTGAACATCGGCATGCAGCCCTACTTCGAATTCAGTTTTGTAGAGCTCAGTAATTGCCGCACTATATTGTTCAGTATTGATCAAACGAACAGCGTCTGCGTATAGAAGGTTTCCAAGTTCAGTATTACCCTTCGGCGCTAAAGCTAAATTGAGTTGATCAGGTACTTGCCCGGTTTCAACCGCGGTCCGAACGCGTTCAACGCTCTTAGCTAATGCTTCACTAGTATTGCCTGCAAGCATTTCTTCCATGACTTGAAGCTGCGCTTGCGCATCTTCCATTTTTTCCAACGCAACAAGCGTTAATGCATATTGTTCATTCGCTTGAATAAAACCAGGACGCGCCTTAACCGCTGTTCGGAAATATTTGAGCGCGCGTTTTGGTTTATCAAGACCAATATATGACATACCCGCAAGATAATTCGCCTGTGGGTTCTTCCGGTCTACAGAAATAACCTTTCTAAATTCACGTGCAGCTTTACGATAATTTCCCTCTTGATAAGCATCAAGACCTGCACGGTATGCTACAGCCGGATCCACAGCCTGGCGTTGAGGTGTTGAAAGCCCCCCGCCGCCGCCGCCGCCGCCGCCTGAACCACCGCTGGCCAAAGCAGGCGCCGTAGCAGCCAGGGTTAAGCCCCCGAGTGCAACAAGCGCTGATGTTAGAATGAAGTTACGATTTTTTTTGTGATACGCCATAAGGATAGATCCTTTCCGGTGAGGTTTGGTAAAATAAACGTCGTACTCAGACGCCGGACTGAAATTTCTCGTAGCATCTTAGCGATTTTCCAAAAAAATACCTGTCACACTGCCTCAAAAATTTGTGATCACAACAACAGTCACTCAAATTCCCTCGTAATGCTGTGTTTTCCAGCATGCTGTGTTTTCCAGCAAAATACAGGTTTCTAATACATCCCTTCATTTACAAAGATCGTTTTATCGGCTTGAGAGATGCGTATTCTGCCTCTCTTTTCTCCTTTTTAGCGATGTAGCTCTCGCGAATGTCATCGGGGCGTAACATTGCTGCATTCCAAAGACCAATATAATCTAGGCTATCTGCCGTGCTATGATCGCGAGAATAATTCATCAATTGTTTGCATCCATAAACAGCCAAAGGTGAATGATCTGCGATTTTTGCGGCTACTTCCATAACCCCTGCCAGCAAAGCCTCTGAGTCTTCAAACACCTCATTCACCAATCCAATTTGTTGCGCTTTCGCAGCCGGGACACGTTCTGCCGTATAAGACATTTGACGGGCCCAACCTTCGGGAATGATTTTAGCAAGCCGTGGGAAGGTTCCAACATCTGCCGTCATACCAATTGCCGTTTCCTGAATACAAAAGAAAGCGTCTTGACTTGCATAACGGCAATCGCACGCAGTGACGAGATCAACCCCCGCCCCCACTGCGCCGCCTTGAATCGCAGCCAATACCGGTTGACGGGCATTCTCCATCGCGGAAAAACTATCTTGCAACGCTCGCACATGATGACGAAAAGCTTCTGCGGAAATTTGTGGATTATCCGCCTCAGCATCAAAAGATGAGCCCATAAACACAGAAATATCCATGCCTGCAGTAAAATGTTTCCCCTCCGCCGATAAAACAATCACTCTCGCACTGGCCTCTTGCGAAACCTTATTAATTGCACGAGGTAATTCCTCCCAAAATTCCGGCGTAAAGGAATTAAACTTATCCGGGCGATTAAAGCGAAGATGGGCAATATGATTTTTAATCTCGAAATCAAAACAACTATAATTCATCTGATATCCCTTGATACAATAAGGCACTTTATGTTGTCATTATAGCAGAATTAATCCCCTATTAACTACAACCTAATGCAGTGATAACGATCACACTATATGCCGCCCAAATTTGAAAGAATTTTAACCCTATTATGGCACACAGTCCCCTGTAAATAATCTATTAGGGGTTTCCATGACTGAGATTTATACTAGTGAACGCTTTATGCAAGTTGGTGAAAATGGTTTCGTGACCGCAGACGACGTGCAGTTTTTGCGCAATGATGTCTATAAAGACAATGTCATAAAGCAAACCGAACTCAACAGCTTGCTTTCGCTAGCAGAACGCGCGCCAGAAGGTGCCCCTGAATGGTATGATTTTTTTGGCGAAGTTAGCGCTGACTATTACATGCGTGAAGAAATCTCCCATGATTATATCACACAACGCACTTTTGAAGATTTGCAGATTCAAGTTACGCGCTATTCTAAAACAGTAACGCCTGTAGTTCTGTCGATGCTCATTAAAATGATGGACCGCGCAACCGCAACGCCTCCAACAATGAGTACTTTTGTTCAAGATCAAATCAAAAATATTATACAAGAGCGCCCCGGAGAACCCGTTATCAATGAAGGGGACGTCACAAATGTGCGCAACTTACTATTTGCCATTGGTGGAGATGGCAATGTTGCCGTCACGAAACAAGAAGCAAGTTTGTTGTTTGATTTAAACGACATTACTCTTTGTAGTAAAAATCATGCCTCATGGTCTGAACTGTTCATTAAGGGGATTACTAATCATCTTATGGCGCATATTGGTTATGTCGCTCCTAGCCGGGAGGCTGCCTTAGCGCAATGGAATTGGGTCAAAGATCAAGATATTAATGTTGCAGGTTTTTTCAAAAAAATGATCTCGGGTGGCCTCTCTTCGCTTGGTAAGGTTTACACCGCAGCCCCTCAAGATAAAACAAAAACCACCAACCAAAGTACATTTGACCAAATTCTCGCCGAACGTCAGGCGCGGGCCCAAGTTGCAGAAAAAATCACTGATGATGAGACCGCGTGGCTCACTGAGCGCCTTGGTCGAGATGGCATTTACGATGATAATGAACGGGCATTGATCAGTTTCATGCGAGAATTAGAAGCAGAATTGCCACCCGTTTTGCAAGAGTTTTTAACCAAAGCTGCATAGCGGTTGCCTCAATCGGGGAACCGCCGAACACTGACAACTGGACCTGACTCATCGAGCACTCTTTGAGCAAAATCCAAAACGGGATCAATGGTAACTTGCATCCATGTCCCGTTTGCATGAACCATATGTTCAGCATCAACCATAACCCCGACATGACCCTTCCAAAAAACAAAATCTCCTTTTTGCAAAGGGGTATCTGTGAGTGTCAAAGAAATTTCTTCGCCAATAAACCGTTGCTGCATATCGGTATCACGTGGCACCGCAATACCAGATCTGGCCAACGCATTTTGAACCAGGGCGGAACAATCCAATCCTAAGCTGGTGCGCCCACCCCATAAATAAGGTGTTCCTAAAAACATGAGAGCTATTTGCACATAATCTTCATTGAATTTATTTATAGTCGCGCAATGATCTGCGGTGACATACCCCTCATCAAGACATAAAAATTTGCCCTCATATCCATTCACGCAAAGGGGGCTATTCATGCTCAAAAGGGCAACAGGTTTTGATTTTATATTTGGTTCAGAAAAAACATAGCTACGCAACACTCGCATGAAATGCGTCGCCTTTTGATAACCATTTTTCAAATGCTTTGAAGGTGTGTAGCCAACATAATCATCAATCTGGCTTTGCACCCAAGACCACCCGTTTTGACTTTCAAAAACATGAACCGCCTCCCCCATAAGCAGTTCCGTTTCACGAGCAGAATTGAGATCAGGGGATTGATGCAAGGAGCTCGCGGGATCACCAGTCTCGACACATACGGTTTTCAAGACTCCCTCAACATATGAATCGGCTTGCACTTTGCCGCGCAAAAAATCGGCAGCAAGATCATTGCGTGCAGGGGTTAATCGAGAATCAAATCCGGTCATGAATTATACAAGGCCCCGAATGTTGGGCGCGCCGCATGATTATCAACCAGACGAGCGAACTCATCTAAAAATATGGCACCGTCAGAAGTTTTTTGAATGATTACAATGCGCTTGTCTTCAGGATCACGCACGCGGCGAACAAACCCAAGAATAGACAAGGCATCAAGAGCTCGCGAGATGGCCGGCTTTGGTATATTCAGATGCGCTGAAAGTGCGCGCACTGTATGTGGGCCAGGCTTTAAATAAACAGACAGCATAATTGCCCATTGGCGCATAGATAGATCCGGCCCGTCATCGCGCACCGCATCTTCCATAATTTTGTGCCAACCAATCAGGCTGTCTATTGCCGCCATGAGTGCTCTTTTTCTTCGCTATCATTGTTACAATCAACATGCACGCAAAGGCTGATTCGCGCGCTTTAGCCGCAAAAGAATCAACTCTGCACACCTGTAACCCGGTCCAAACTTAGTCCGAGCAAGGTCAGAAATTTGCATCTGTTCGCTGCCTAAGAGCAAGAGGCCATTTATGAAGCCAAGGCAAAAACTTTAAAAATTATGCCACAAATTGCTGTTTTATCAATGCATATAGAGCCCGTACACACTGCGCCTCTCCCCCTTTTGGCCGTCCCGGCTCACTGGTGGGGCGCCATGCATAGAGGTCAAAATGCATCCATTTCATGTCCTCGGGTAAAAAGCGCTGTAAAAACAGGGCTCCAACAATAGATCCGGCAAAACTGTTGTTAGAGATATTATTCATATCCGCAACGGATGAGGATAACGTGGCTTGATAGCGCTGCCACAATGGCATCTGCCATGCGGGATCAAATAGAGATTTAGAGTGATACGCCAGTCCTTCACTCAATGTTTCATCATCGCAGTAAAAAGGGATAACCTCTGGCCCAAGCGCCACGCGAGCCGCACCTGTCAGTGTTGCAAGGCTGATTATAAAATCTGGTTCCTCTTCAGCCCCATACGCCATCGCATCGGCAAGAACCAACCGCCCTTCAGCGTCAGTGTTGCCAATCTCAACAGTTAACCCCTTTCGCGAGGCCAAAATATCACTCGGGCGAAAAGCTGACCCGTCAATTGCATTCTCGACAGCGCAAATCAATACCCGCAATTCTACAGGCAAATCAGCTTGCATGATCATTTGCGCCAAACCCAATGCATGAGCCGCACCGCCCATATCCTTCTTCATTAAGGACATGCCGCTCCCGCCCTTAATATTCAATCCTCCACTATCAAAACAAACACCTTTTCCAACCAGTGTAATTTTTGCCAGGTCGCGCCCCGCTCTTGTAGCTTTATTCTTTGGGCGCCATCGCAAATCGAGTAATCGCGGGGCACTTATAGATGCCCGCCCGACCGCATGTATCATTGGAAAATTCTTGGTTAATAAATCATCCCCCATAATGACATCGAGTGTTGCACCATGAAGTTGAGCAAGATCATTAGTTATATCTTCCAAATGTTGGGGCAACATATCGCCAGCCGGCGTATTCACCAGATCACGTACAAAGCCAACGCCAGACGCCTCGCGTATAACCTGTTCCACATCGACTTGCTCAGGGGCGATCAATCGAGCGGAAGCTGTATCTTGCGGTTTATATCGATCAAACCGATATCCCCCTAAAAGCCAGCCGAGCGCGATTAAATGCGGGTCATGGTCATCAAAACCGCTCTTTAAAAAATAATCGCCCTCTGGAAGTTTACCCGACGCCGCAGCAATCAAAAAAGGATCTGTACCGTCGCCCAAGCCAACCAGTGCTCCTTCTCGAGACACTAATATTTCCCCACTCCCCCCATTAAAGCTGTTCATGTTTGCCAATTCAATCAATTGATCTGGCAACCCTTGGCTTCCATCGGTTTTCAAAGAATTATAATTTATACCATATAGAGGAATAGCTTGTTCCAGCTTTTCAGCGTTTAATGGTGTGAGTAAATACGTATTTAGCAAGATTTTGTTTACCTTCTTTAACCTTTTATCAAAAAGACAGTAAGCTGAGGACAATTATTTTCCATTTTAATTCAACTCACCCCCAAAAATTAAGTCTTTTTTGAACTCCTTTAGCCATAGTGACCTCTAATATTTCTCAATGAGGGTTTAAATATGGCTGTCCGTAACACTGATATTGTCGAAACTACACCAAAACGATCAATGACCAAATTGCTGACTACAGCGGGTCTTGGCGCAATGATGATCTTAATGAGCGCTTGTGCGAGCGTCCAGTCTGATAATAAGCAAGCCTTACGTGATGCGATTGGCGCCTCCACGAATACACAACAAGATGGCAAGGGCCTAGATCCAGTTGCAAACGCAGCCTTTTGGGGCACACGCTATAACCGCGAACCCGACAACAAAAACGTTGCCATTTCTTTTTCTGCTGCACTTCGCAAAATCGGCTCACATGATGAGGCCTTAAATATAATGGGCAAAACTGCAGAATTAAACCCTGAAGATCCCATTGTTATGTTTGAATATGGCAAGACACTGATTGAAGATTCAAGAGCCTTTGAAGCGATCCGTCATCTTGAATTTGCAAAACGCAAAACACCAGACAATTGGCAAGTCCTCTCTGCTTATGGGGTCGCGCTCGACCAAATTGGCGAGCATAATGAGGCACGCAAACAATACAATCTTGCACTTCAAATTGCCCCTAACTCAGTTTCTATAATGAATAATAAGGGCCTCTCTTATGCCCTATCTGGTGATCTTGATCTTGCATACAGTATTCTCACGCAAGCGACGGGAAATCTTCGCGCCAATTCGCAAGTTCGCCAAAACTTGGCACTTGTCTCCGCGCTGAAAGGCGACATTAAGAGTGCAGAACGATTGGCGCGCTCTGACCTGCCACCTCAAGTCGCAGATAATAATGTAGCTTATTTCCGTAATCTTTTGAGCCAGCCTGCATATTGGCAAGATTTTGCCGCCAATGAAATAACAACCCCCTCTTTTGATGAGGAATTAGAAACCGATTTCGGTGTATCAGTAGATACAGAATCACTGGACGCACTTCCTCTTGAGCCAAAGCCAGAACCTTTGGACATCACCCCTGAAGATGAGGAAGCCGAAGACAATAATGATGGTGCACCGTTGGTTCTGGGCCCTGTAACCTCACCAGCCACAGCCTCATTCAGTGTGAATGAGGAGGTTGAAGAGATTGTTGAGGTTAACGAAGAGGCATCCCTCGAAAATGTTACCCCTCTCATCGGTGAAGAAGAAACAGTTATTGCCGAAAGCGAAACCGACACCATAGAAATAAAAATAGACGCCGAACAATTCGGCACCGAAGAAATTAGCGTTGGTGAAGATTTCAGCACACAAACCGATCTCTCAAAAGACGAGGAGCTCGCATCAGTGTTTGATGCAGACTCTGTTGCCAGTGAAAACCTTGAGGAGACATCTAACAATACAACTTTAGATGCCCCTACCTTGCAAGAAGAATTAGATGCTTTATTAAATGAAGAAGAAACCTCAGGAAACTAGAGGGCATTTATATCGCCCCCGTTGCCCTTAATAAGCGATCAAAATTCACCGCAAGTTGCACAGTAACAAAACCCAAGAGACGCCTTTAGGCGTCTCTTTTTTTCATGTGTATCCACACCATTTTTAATAACAAAATACCGGATATAATCAAAACCACTAAACCGGGCACACCGCCTAAATTAGAGAGTAATCGCACCCCCTCTATACCCGTGGTCGCTGTCATAATAAACGATAATGACCCAATCAGCATACCCCAGAATATCTTAAGCCGTAACTCCAATGGGCCTCGTTTTTCTTCATCTAATCTCGACTTTATACACAAGCCAGTGATTGAATAGGTATTAGAATCCATTGCCGTTACGAATGAAATAAACACCGTTAAGAGAAACACGACACCAACAACCGAAAATAAAGGTAATGCCTCTAATAGTGCATACACAACAGCCTCTGGCCCCAATTCCCCGAGGGCAGTGATCAGCGCTCCATCACTTTCCCAATTAAGACTAATCGCAGCCCCGCCAAAAATACTCATCCAGAAAATGCTAAACAGTGCGGGTATTAAGAGATTGAAAAGAATAAATTCTCGAACTGTATAACCAATTGAGATACGGCCCAGAAAAAGCGCTGTCACTGGAGCCCAAGCCAACCAGTTTGCAAAAAAATAAACGGTCCAAGCATGGGTCCACGGATCGCGTCCACGTTCACCAAATGCCAAGCTCGCACTGAGAAAGGTATCGACGTAATGGCGTAAACCGCTCGCGCTCAATTGTATAATCTCAAGCGTAGGTCCGGCCAGCAGCACAAAAGCGGCTAACACAATAAAAATCCGAGTATTGGCATCAGACAACCACTTTATGCCTTTTTGCAAACCACTCACTGCAGAAAAGATAAAGGCGGATACGATTGCAGCGGTAACGAGCAACCGCATGGGTACATTGTCGTGAATACCAAAAATCGCCTCAATACCGCCGACCACAGACATGACACCAGTCCCAAGAGCTGCCGCAACCCCCGCCACCAATGCCATTAACGAGAAGGCATCAAGCAAATCACCCGCAAAAAAACTGTCGTCGTTTTGAGGCGCAAAATTATGGTCATTCTTGTTAGTCGCAGGCTTTTGTTCTTTAGAAAACAACAATCGCAAAGGTCCCCCAAGCGAATACGGTTTGCGATAATTATAATACGCCAAAGCAAATGCTAATGACGGCAATGCATAGATTGCATAAGGCGTGAATGTCCAATGCAGATACAATGTAGAAAGCGCAAACTGTGCAGCTTCGGCGGACGAAGGGCTGGCACCGGTAAAACCTGGTGGTTGACTGAGGTGGAACATGGGTTCAGCGGTTCCCCAGAATAAAATTCCAATAGCAATCGTTGTACAAAGTGTTATCGCAAACCAATTCCAACGCGATAAAATAGGGCGCGCATCCTCACCCCCAATACGCACACGCCCCAATGGTGAGAGAACGACAACAATGACAACCAAAACAGCCGCAAAACTAAACCAGGAGAAAGCCCAATCAAGATGTGTGAGAATGAGAGTATTGGCCCCGTTTGCAAACCTGAGAAAAGAGTCAAAAAACAAAACCCCGGCAATCACACAAACACCAAGCATGATCGCTGGTGGCCAGAAAACCAAAGCCCGCGTATTTTTTAAAAATGAAATATCATTGCCCCTGACAAAAATCTTATTGAGCCTAAAAACGCAAATCGAGTTAAAATGGAGTTTCATGAGCTGAAACAATTATGAACTATATAATATACTGATCAGATCTCTTTTTTCATGCATCCTGAATTCGAGCGCCCTGTTCGGCTTTCGCAATAGCCAGTGCTCGCGAAATCGCCGCTCGCATCGCCGACTTAGAATAATTCGCCGTCAATACGTCTAGGACCTGGCCACCATTACGATTTACAACAACAGAAAAGCCAGTTGCGGAGCGATAATTTTTATAGGCCTCAGAAAACCCCTCCAAGGCAGCGAGTTCAGAATATTCATGTTTTTCACCAAAAGTGAAATTGAGCTCCACAAACCGCACCGATTTCTCAGAAAATTCGGGCTTAACCGCTGCAAGGCGGGGCTTCAATATTTTACAAGGCCCGCACCATTGTGACGCAAAAGTCACGACTATGATATCAGCGTGTCCGCGGGGGGGGCCTGAAATCAAACTCTCTTGTTCAGCAGCTTGTATGCGGGCGAAGCCTTGCCCAACAGCAAATACACACAGGCTAACAAACCCTAAAACTACCAAGATCAGTTTACGCGATTTAAGAGACATACAAGATTATAGACCTAGTTTTTAGAAAATACATCAATAATCTCATTGAATCCGATTTCATCATTCACCTAGCATTATTTCACTAGCCCTTTTATACATCCAACTCAGCAGACAGAGCATTTTCCTGAATAAAGTTACGACGCGGCTCCACTACATCTCCCATTAGGCGAGAGAAAATATCATCAGCATCATCCGCAGCGCGAATTTTCACTTGTAATAAAACCCGTGCATTCTCATCAAGGGTCGTCTCCCATAATTGTTCAGGGTTCATTTCCCCCAAGCCCTTATAACGCTGGATTTTCATCCCTTTTTCGCCGGCCCCGCGCACCGTCGTCAGTAAGCTTTCAGGGCCGAACAGAGTTTTATTCTCTTCCTTTTGCGACCATTGTGCAGGCTGCGCAAAAATTGGCGCTAATTCATCCATGCCCGTCTGAACTCTGCGCGCATCAGCGCTCGCCAAAACATCCGCGCTGAGTCGATGAGTTTCGACCACACCGCGAAGCTCTCGCGTGAAAACATAACCGCCCTGATCATCTGGTTTACCGCTCCAGCCGCGTTCATACTCTTCTGCAATACCGTCAAGGCGCGCCGCGATTTTATTGGCCATAGCCTCTGCTTCAGCTGCCGACACTTCACGCAAGCCCCCCGCCAGCGCTGATTGCACCAAAATATTGCGATCAAAGCGAGCCGGCAGGCCCTCAATTGCCTCACGGACATTGCGCGCCTTATCAATAATATTCGCCAGATCATTGCCGATAAGCGCCTCACCATTACCAAGGGTCAGAGATGCATCACCTGCCCCCTCAGCATAAAGATAATCCTCAAGCGCAGGATCGTCCAACAAATATTGTTCTGATTTTCCGCGCATAATTTTATAAAGAGGCGGCTGCGCGATATAAAGATGCCCCCGCCTAATGAGTTCGGGCATTTGTCGGAAGAAAAAAGTCAGGAGTAAGGTTCGGATATGAGATCCATCAACGTCCGCATCGGTCATAATCACAATTTTATGGTAACGCAGCTTATCAATATTAAAATCTTCTCGCCCTATACCCGTGCCAAGAGCCGTAATCATTGTGCCAATTTCTTGACTCGATAACATCTTATCGAACCGGGCCCGCTCAACATTTAAAATTTTTCCTTTCAGTGGCAAAACAGCCTGATTGTCACGATTACGCGCCTGTTTGGCTGAGCCCCCCGCAGAGTCACCCTCCACTATAAACAATTCGCACTTTGCAGGATCACGCTCCTGACAATCTGCAAGCTTTCCTGGTAAAGATGCAACATCGAGTGCGGATTTTCGCCGGGTTAACTCTCTCGCTTTACGCGCCGCCTCTCTGGCGGCGGCAGCTTCGACAATTTTTTGAACAATTTTTTTGGCTTCTCCGGGGTTCTCCTCAAACCAACTATTTAAATTTTCAGTTGCAGCACCCTCGACAATCGGCCGCACCTCAGAAGAAACCAATTTATCTTTGGTCTGTGAACTGAATTTTGGGTCTGGAACCTTCACCGATAAAACACATGTCAGTCCTTCGCGCGCATCATCACCAGTTAAAGAAACCTTCTCTTTTTTCGCGATGCCCGAACTTTGAGTATAATTATTAATTACACGCGTGAGCGCGGCGCGGAAACCTGCCAGATGGGTTCCGCCATCTTTTTGCGGGATGTTATTGGTGAAACACAAAACTTTCTCATGATAGCTATCATTCCACCACATTGCGACTTCAACACCAAGCCCATCACGTTCAACGTTAAACGAGAGTGGCGCTGAGATTAGATGGGATTTTGCTTCATCGAGAAAACGAACATAAGCTTCCAACCCACCCTCATAATATAATACTTCCTCTCTAGCTTCCAATTGCCGAGTATCGATGAGTTTAATCGTGACACCGGAATTCAAAAAAGCCAACTCACGCAAACGATGTTCGAGTGTTGCAAAATCAAAAACCACCCCGGTAAAAATAGTGTCAGATGGCAAAAAGGTTACCTTGGTGCCTGTTTGCTCCGTAGGTTGAGTGATAGCAAGAGGCGCATCGGGCTCACCCATCGAAAACCGCATAGAATGCTCATTTCCGCCACGCCATATTGTTAACTCGAGCCACTCAGAAAGCGCATTTACCACAGAAATTCCAACACCGTGCAAACCGCCTGAAACTTTATAAGAATTTTGATCAAACTTACCGCCTGCGTGTAGCTGCGTCATAATCACTTGCGCTGCAGATACACCCTCCTCGGCATGAATATCGGTGGGAATACCCCGGCCATTATCACTGACGCTGACCGACCCATCTTCATTAAGCTCAACAGTCACCGTGTCGCAATGGCCTGCCAATGCTTCATCAATGGCATTATCAACCACCTCATAAACCATATGGTGCAAGCCAGAACCGTCATCAGTATCGCCAATATACATACCAGGTCGCTTACGCACCGCATCCAGTCCTTTAAGAACCTTGATCGACTCCGCGCCATAATCGGCAGCGTTACCAGCATTGGTGATCTCTTCATCACCCGTTTTTTTGGCGGCATTATTCGCCATAATTTACCTTACTTTCTTTTCCGGTCTTTCATCAATTTTTACCGGATATGATTTATACGCATGAAGTCTTCTTATGCTTACAATCTATGTTGAACCTTATTCTCTGTGACTGAAAAATGTTGTGCGCGCTCTCCCCAAGCAGAAAAAAGAGAATGATCGGCTCCCGTCATAAAAACGGGAAATTCCAACCCTTCTAAAATATCAAACAATCGTGCGCGGCGCTCTTCATCAAGATGTGCCGCAATCTCATCTAATAACAACACTAATGGGGTTGTATCTGTCGCCGCTTTGCCAGCGCTTTGATGACGCCGTGAGACTAGGGCACTGGCATTGGCCAAAACCAAGCCAATCAGAAGTGCTTTTTGCTCCCCCGTGGAACACAACCGTGCGGGACGCGCTTTTGGACGATGACCAACAATTAAATCTGAACGATGCGGCCCATAAAGACAACGCCCCGCCTCGCGGTCTAGGCCCCGCCCTCGCTTCAGACGCTCCGCAAAATCATCTTCGACTTCCCCAGCGGTAAAATTCACCAAAGCCGCTTCAATTTCTCCCTCCAGCGCAATATCAGCGGCTGGAAATAAGCCATCTGAACCAGCAATATCTTGCTCAGCCAGAATGAGTGCCATTGATCTACGCGCGTCAGCTATCGCAACACCGTGTTCTGCCATTTGCTGTTCAAGGGCTGTCAACCAGGTTTCATCATGACGCCCGGCCTCCAGCAATTTTTGACGTTGGCGCATGGATTGTTCATAAGCATTCGCGGTTTTTCGAAAACCACCGTCATGAGCACTGATCATACGATCAAAAAAACGGCGACGATCAGAAGCCCCTTCCATAAACAAACGGTCTTGAGCCGGAGTTAGCCACAAAAACCGAACCAGAGCCGTAAACGCAGTCGGCCCTGTTGCCGCCCGACCATCGATACGACACTGCCTTCTCTCTGGTGTTTGTGCAAACGCCCCAACTCCCAGCACACGCTCATCTTCTCCATCGTCAAGACGCAACGAAATCGCCCAACTGCCATCCCCTTCGAGACGCGGATATTCATGAAGTCTTGCACTGCGCATCCCGCGTCCAGGGCCGAGCAAGGATAAAGCTTCTAAAATATTGGTTTTCCCGGCTCCATTTTCGCCCGAAAACGTGACTGGTCGTCCATCAAAATCAATTGACTGCGACCGATAAGAGCGAAAATTATTAAGCTGGAGGCGCGTTAATTGTGGCTTTAAGCCGGACAAGTCTGTCCGCTGAACATGCCCCCTTTCAATGTCAACATCCACCGCCTTAGCGCCGAACCCATTATGATCAGGCGCTTTCTTAGACTTAGATGGAGTGGCCAGAGCAGCCTCAGTCACAATCGATACTTCCTAATTAGCTAAACACGCAACGGCATTAATACGTACAAAGCATTTTGATTTTCTTCATCCAGAATAACCGTCGGCGATGAGGGATCTGACAAACGAAAGACAGCCGACGAACTATCCACCTGCTGAGTAATATCGAGCAAATAACGCGCATTAAAACCAACTTCCGTTGGGTCCCCGTCAAAATCGACAGAAAGTTCCTCTAACGCTGTTCCTGCCTCCGGATTGTTTACAGTAAGTCGCAAACGATCATTATCGAGTGCCAGTTTCACTGACTTGGTGCGATCAGACGAAACTGTGGAAACGCGATCAACCGCTTTGGCAAAGTCACTATTATCAACCCTTAATGTATGCGGGTTTTCTTTCGGAATTACGCGCTCATAATCAGGAAAAGAACCATCAATTAATTTTGACGTCAGGCGACCAGCGCCAAATCCAAATTTGATTTTTGTTTTTGAAACCGCAACAGCCACTAATTCATCGGCATCATCAAGCAAGCGACCAATTTCTGCTACAGCTTTGCGCGGCACAATCACTCCAGGCATATTTTCAGCCCCAGCCGGCAAGGCCGTTTCAAGGCGTGCCAAACGATGTCCATCTGTTGCAGCCACGCGCAACAAAGGCTCCACACCATCGGTAACCGCATGCATATAAATACCATTAAGATAGTAGCGCGTTTCTTCCTGCGACATTGCAAAACGCGCCTTATCGAGTAGACGTCGCAAATCGCCCGTTGGCATTGAAAATTCAACATCGTAAACGTCAGAAGCAAGGCTGGGAAAATCTGCATCTGGCAAGATCGCAAGCGTAAAGCGAGATCGCCCTGATGTAATTTGCAACCGCCCCTCATCAGTTAAAACTTCCAAAGAAATCTGAGCACCATCAGGCAAGCGTTTGGCGATTTCAAACAACATCACAGCCGAAACCGTCGTGGCTCCTTTTTGATCCACCTCGGCATTTGTCTGCTCTAGAACCTCGATATCCAAATCAGTCGCAGTCAGAGTCAATTGCCCAGAATCCGCCTGCAACAATACATTAGATAAAATAGGGATGGTGTTGCGCCGCTCGACCACAGACTGAACATGGCCAAGAGCCTTCACAAGGTGGGACCGTTCAATGGTAACTTTCATAAATCTTGCTCTTTTTGGAGGATTGACGGGATATACGAATATTCTGATTTTAGTTTTATCAACTGCCAATATGATGCAGGGGCATAGAACTCAGGGCGAAAAGACCTCAAAATTCATTACAAAAACTCATACCATAAAGCCATAAGGACTTGACCATTAAGGCTGAGCCATAAGAATTGGCCTTCTTCGAAAATTGATACTTTTAAATTACCTCCACCATTGCGAATAAAACGACCCCGAATGAAACCGCTTAATTACCCTCAACAGCGCTTCAACTATAGCCAGAATCGTTCGCTGAATTCTTATGAAAATTATATCGGAAACAACAAAAAAAAGCCAGCTTATTAAAGCATTTCCAGATCAAGTGACCACCGGTTGACCATCCGGAAATGCGACAAAATAATACCTTAAAGCACTGTCTTGATCCCATCGGAGCCGAAGGTGCTTTAGCGCTTCCATTCCCCCTCAAAAAAGCCAGGAATTTGAGCAAAAAAACAGGGCCATTCACGAAAATGGCCCTGTTGGAAACTTTGAAATTTCATTTGGGTATACGCCAGTGAACCCTTTCTAGAAAACCTGACATAGGCTTCAATTTACAGTTCGATTTTTTCTCGTATTTGATCAATTTGACGGCAAAAAATCTTATCCTTTTCCAACAGCGCCGCAGCTCGGCGCGCTGAAGATAAAGCTGTTGTATGATCGCGCCCCATCGCCGCTGAAATGCTGGGCAATGACTCCTTCAAATCTTCTCTGGCACAATAGACAAAAGCATGGCGGGCTCGCGCCAAAGGCTGAGGACGTGCCCGTCCCTTCATATCCTCGACACTCACGCCCATAACTTCTGCAGTAACCGTGAGCAAATCATTAAGCGTGTAGACCCGCTTACCATCTTGCAATCGCGCTCGCAACGCTGTTTTGGCAATTGAGACATCAATGCGCATTTCTTTGTCACCATAAACCAGCAACAATTGCTTGAGCGCGCCTATCGTCTCACGCATGGAGTGGGTGAAATTTCGCACGATAAAGTCGAGAGCGTCTTCCGTCAGTGTGCATTTAACATTGGCTCTCGCCATATATTTTTTTAACACATCAAATCGCAGATGCGGCCCCCCTTGCAACACGGCAACACTAAAACCACCAGAAAGGCGGTCTGCGAGCCGTTGATACATACCCGCTTCGGCAAGACGTACTGGTGCCGGTTCTCCCGCGACAGCGACATGAATACCGCTGGCAAGACAAGCGTCGATAATCGATAAAACTTGCTGTTGGGTTTTGCCCTTACTGATTAAAAGATGAATATCATCAATCAACACAATCGAGCAGTTTAAAAACTCCTGATGCAGCGCAGTTACATTATTGGAAAGCATGGCATTCACGCAGCCGCTGGCAATATTGTTGTAAGCCAAATAAGCAACAGGCTTTTCCGGATTAACTTTTGCGCCTTCCAGGGCAATCGCATGTAACAAATGCGTTTTGCCAACACCTGACTTACCATAAAGATAGATAAGCTCCGCGGAGTCGGTACCGCTTACAGTGCTTTTTGATGCAGCGAACGCCAATTGATTACTCGCATCGACAGCAAAATTCTCGAAACTATTGCGATCATCAACAGGCGATCGCAAATCTTTTAGCCGCACCCAAGGCTGTGAGTTTGAAGCTTGGTTTATGGACTGTCCACCAGAGCCGTTATTGGCCGTTGAGCTTGGGCGGTGAGGATTGAATTTCCCCGAAAGATCTTTGAAAAAAGGTGTAGAGACTTCTTTATTCTGCGCGCGCGTTGCCTTTTCACTCAAAGACTTACTACTCAACGTTTTTGAAACTTCCGGTCGCAGTTTAATATCAACCCGCTCAACAGGACCCACTGTTTCCTGCCACAATTGCTTTATCGTGGACAAAAACCGACGACCGATGACATCGCGTAAATCTGGTGAACTGGTCTCAAATGTGACTAATTCTGCAGAAGCTTTAGCAACAGTCATGTCGCGTAGATAATTGTTATAGTCTAAGCGGCCGTAACGACCCACTAATGCTTTTTCGAATTTTTCGTATCCGGACACCATTTCCACCAAAATCTCCTCACCCCCCATTTTATCGCTATATTCTCTCTGTGCTGCCGTCATTTAAAAAATATACTCCTATTGCCGTCCGCCTCAGCCGGCTTCATGCCCATTTATGATGATGCCGCAATGTCATGCTCATCTATGCCAGTGTTTTTTGATTTACTTTAACCGCTACTTTGCCTGACAAACCCTCTCCTATTTGTAAAATTTTCCTTTAATGCAATCCAGACAACCTCAACCCTGATTTGACGTTTCGCCCAACCAAAACTGAATGAGTAAACTTGCCTCAACACTCAAATTCACTATCGCCAAATCGATCATTTAGGTTATCATCAAGCATATTCTAAAAACGCAAGGTACAGAAAATTTAAACTCTGCAGTTATTTTTGCCCGCTAAAATTTTTATCTTCACGCTACTCACAACCCTTAAACATTTGCGTTGTAAGCAATACCTACCCAGCACACTCACCAGAGGTTAGTGCATACTCATTACGCAAACGATATTTTTGAACGAAGATAATTCGAAAATTTTCGGGCTTTACTGAGAAGACCTCTCTATAATGCGAAAGTTACTTCACTTTAAAAGTCAGAATTTCTAACGTCTCATCTTGAGATCGAAATTAGTCATTATAAAAAAAAATGGCAACCGAAATTTTGGTAAAAAAACTTCATATTTCTGCAGAATCATCTGTTGACTTTTCTTCTTCTCAATAAATCCAATAAGATATAAAGCCCAACCCCATAAAATAAAATTACACTTTTTTGATGCGCTCGTTTTCACGTTGGCTGTTTTCTGCTGATTTAATAATTATCAATATTTTACAACATAATATCGAATATCAAAAACAACCGCTCGATTTGTAAAGCTTAATAAACCTTACACGGAGCAAATACATGGCACACCTATAAAGTGTGGCTCCCGCAAGCACCTGATTTAAAAGGAAAAGGTTGAATATGCGCAAGATAAAAGCGCAAGACCGTTGTCAAAAAACCGTTCGTTCACTCACTCATTGACTTACCCGTTAAAGGTCAATGCATTCCAATCAACACACAACACATATTGTAATTAAAGAAACACGACAATGCAGTCATCCAAAATTGCACTGGCTAAGAGACATCTTTTTAAAACTTTTCTCTCGTTACCAACACCCCGCTGAAGCAATGCAACTAGCCCCCTTGAATGTCTCAGCCGGTAATAAAGAAAAATTAATCGCACAAAACGTCAATCTATCATCCTTATGACTGCAGGTTGCTTAAAAGCACGGTTATGAACCTGATCATGTTGAGTAATGATGGGCGTGTTATATGTTTGAAAAAAATTACCTAGTAAGGCAATAACGAAGGTGTGCTGATTAATGCAGAGAAAACAGACCAGCAATAAAGCCTGAAGTGTGGGGAATGCAATGTCAGGCAATACAGACGAGCGAGATAAAACCACCCCTCAGACGCATTACGTTCTGTTTAAGCGTTAAAAATTTCGCTAATCGCTAATTAAGCTGAGATTGCTTTAATCCGCGAAGACAAGCGCGACAGCTTTCTTGATACCGTATTCTTGTGGTAAATGCCTTTTTGAGCCGCGCGATGTATTTCGGGTTGAGCCGCTTTTAACGCCTCTTGCGCCGCTTTTTGATCTCCAGAATCAATGGCTTCCTCAACTTTCCGCACAAACGAGCGAACCCGCGAACGACGCATTTTATTGACCAAAGTCCGGCGTTCAATTTTTCGGATCATTTTCTTAGCGGAGGATGTATTTGCCATTGTTATTTCTGCTCAAAATGTAAGGTTTTGTCTATCAAGGCGCGGGTTATAGACATAAGAAATTGCCCCGTCAACGCCTCAAAACTGTGATTAGCTTGATAATTGGAAGTTTCGATATCCACCCCCTAAAGTCTGACCGAAAAATCGCCCTAGCCGAGCGAAAACTACTTTTTCTAGAACTGGCATGTAATCTATATATAGGGAGAGTAAATGGCACATAGGTACCGGTAGTGTAGAAAAAGCCGTTTACTAACGGGGAGAATAGTTTTTTCGGTAGGGCTCGTAGCCAGACCGACACGAAGACGGGATTTTTTAACCACTCTTATTTTACCGAATTTATCGATTAAAGCCGTTGAGATAGCCAACTGCCCAGTAAATGCGCGTAAAACCCTTCTACTTTTGACAACTAGCGCAATAAAAGCTCGAGCGCCCCGCCTGCACGATGCGGCGAATATTCGCCTTACAGCGCCGACAAGGCTGGCCTTCACGGTCATAAATTTGAAAATCATGCTGGAAGTAACCCGGACTACCATCCGAAGACGCAAAATCCTTCAAAGAGGCGCCCCCTGCCTCAATGGCCTCTTCTAGCACCCTTCTGATTTCAGTGGTCAATCTTGAGATTCGATCCCTGCTAATGCGACCTGCAGCCCGCTTAGGAGAAATCCCCGAGCGAAACAGGGCCTCGCAAACATAAATATTACCAAGACCTGCAATGTTACGCTGGTCTAACAAGGCCTGCTTTATGGGCGTTTTTTTTCCGATCAAAGCTTCGAACAAAACATCTTCTGAAAACCGATTGCCGAGCGGTTCTGGCCCCATATGCTGGAAGTGACGACAATCTTCCAGTTCCTGCAAAGGAACCAAATCCATAAACCCGAAACGGCGTGGATCATTATAAACAATACGAGATGGGGATGGCCCCGATGTTTGTGAACGCATTTCAAAAATAACGTGGTCATGAACGGGTTTTGCTTTCTGCGCGTGGTGAAAATCACCCGGAGTTTCACCCGTTTCGCCGTAAACAGTGAAACGGCCTGACATTCCCAAATGCATAATCAAAACTTCATCACTAGAGAGTGTAGCCAGCATGTACTTCCCGCGCCGGCTCAACCCTTTAACGCGCGCATTTTTTAGCCGCTGCGAAAATTGAGTGGGAAAATCAAAGCGTAAATTTTTACGATTGCAAATAACCCTTTCGAAAACAGCCCCCTCCATGACCGGGGCCAACGCCCTTCTTACAGTCTCAACTTCAGGTAGCTCAGGCATTTTCACAGCCCCTTTGCAAGAGTGGATGAACGATTTGTACAATTAACATAGTGTCGTCAGGGAACTCTATGTTGATCGTCTGCATACCTGTTTTACTGCGTTTCGAGTACTCATCGACCACATACACTGCGTTCGTGTTATACAAAATCAGGTTCTCGCCAAATCAAAGCGAATTTCAACATAGACCTTATAAAAAAAGCGCACCCCTTGTAACCAGAGATGCGCCTTCTTGTTAACTATGCCCAAAGAAAATTTATTCTTTGTCACCATCTTTTAACGCAGCACCGAGGATATCGCCCAGAGAAGCGCCACTATCAGCAGAACCATACTGTTCCACGGCCTCTTTCTCTTCAGCTGTTTCACGAGCCTTAATCGAGAGATTGATGCGACGTGAAGCACGATCCATTCCTGTCACACGGGCATCAATTCGATCACCCACCGCAAAACGATCAGGACGTTGCTCGTTGCGATCTTTGGAAAGGTCAGATTTACGGATAAAGGCTTTCAGCCCACTTTCACCGCCAATTTGAACTTCAATCCCGCCAGTCTCCAACGCTGTAACCGTACAGGTTACGTCATCACCGCGCTTCACTTCACCAAGATCATCCATTGGATCAGCGCCAACTTGTTTCACGCCCAATGAGATACGCTCTTTGTCTGCATCAACATCGAGTATTTTAGCTTGAACCATTTGACCTTTTTCGTAATCACCAATGGCTTCTTCGCCTGAACGATTCCAATCGAGGTCCGTTAAGTGAACCATACCATCAAGCTCTTCGGTCAAGCCGACAAATAAACCAAATTCAGTGATGTTTTTAACTTCACCCTCGATCACAGAGCCAATTGGGAATTGGTCTGCAAAGCTGGCCCATGGATTATCCATGCATTGTTTCAAGCCAAGGGAGATACGACGTTTGCTTTCGTCAACTTCCAAAACCATGACTTCGACTTCTTGAGACGTAGAAACGATTTTACCAGGGTGAACATTTTTCTTAACCCAACTCATTTCGGAAACGTGAACAAGACCTTCAATACCATCTTCCAATTCAACAAAAGCACCATAATCTGTAATGTTGGTGATCTTGCCTGTGAATTTAGCACTGAGCGGGTATTTTGCGGCAACACCTTGCCATGGATCAGGCTGAAGCTGCTTGATGCCCAATGAAATACGGCTAGTTTCAGGGTTAATTTTGATGATTTTGACTTTTACAGAATCATTAACTTGAATGACTTCAGAGGGATGGTTCACCCGCGACCATGACATATCGGTCACGTGCAGCAACCCATCAACACCGGGAGCAAGTTCAACGAATGCACCATAATCCGTGATATTCTTCACGATACCATCACGCTCATCACCCTCACTAAGGTCTTTCACCACTTCAGAGCGATGTTCTGCACGATCTTCCTCAAGAATAGAACGACGTGAGACAACAATATTGCCGCGCCGCTTGTCCATTTTCAAAATCTTGAAGGGCTGAGAGATGTTCATCAATGGTGCTGCGTCGCGTACTGGGCGGATATCAACTTGAGAGCCCGGAAGGAACGCAACGGCGCCATCAAGATCAACCGTAAAGCCACCTTTCACGCGATTGAAGATAACGCCTTCAACGCGCTCTTCTTTCTCAAACATTTTATCGAGGCGATGCCAGGCTTCTTCTCGGCGCGCTTTTTCACGGCTGACAACGGCTTCGCCATTAGCATTTTCAACGCGCTCAACAAAGACCTCGACACTATCACCGACATTGATGTCAGCTTCCTGTCCAGGCATAGCAAATTCTTTTAAGGGGACGCGGCCTTCTGTTTTGAGACCAACATCAATCACAGCCATATCTTTTTCAATTGCTGTGACAAGACCGGTGACAACTGTCTCTTCAAAGTCCTGACGGTCAATCAGCGATGCTTCGAGCATTGTTTCAAAATCATCGCGGGTGGGGGTTAATGTTTCTGACAAGGTTTCGTTTTCTTTTCAAATATGCGGGAGTTCATTATCTTTCCTGCCGACCGGTTGTTCCGACGGTCTTTCCATCATGGGTTTTATTCAAGACCTTCAGGGCTCAATACATGACGGACAATCAATACCCGTTAGTGTTAATAAAAGCAGCATGCATAAAAATACGGCGGTCACACACAAAATCCTTGGCTTTTACAACAAAGGATCCACCAATGCACACACTGCAGCGAACGCCGCGTCTATAGACAAATGAGTGGTATCAATCAAGTGGGCATCTTCTGCCTGTCGCAGTGGCGCTGCATCACGCCCGGCGTCGCGTGCATCTCTGGCCTTAATATCGGCAAAAACTTCATTTTCAGTCAATTTAGGGTTACCCACCCGCAGCTCTAACCAGCGCCTATGGGCGCGCGCCTCCGGGCTTGCCGTCACAAACAACTTCAAATCCGCATCTGGGCAGACCACAGTCGCGATATCTCGACCATCGAGAACAGCCCCGCGCCCATCTGCGGGATCAACATTTTGCGCAAAGCGCCGCTGGAAAGCCAGTAAAGCCGTCCGCACCCCTTCATTGGCGGCAACAATACTGGCTGCACGTCCCACCGCTCCAGTACGGATATCCGCGTCTTGTATATCTTCAAGAGAGAAATTTTCCGCCATGCGTGTTGCTAATCGAGAATCATGAGGATCAATTTTTTGTCGTAACATAGTCCATGCAACACCGCGATAAAGCATCCCGGTATCAAGAAATAACAATTTGTATTTTTCTGCGACTTGCCTTGCAAGTGTCCCCTTGCCCGCTGCCGCGGGGCCATCAATCGCGATGATTATTGAAGATTGAGACATGTAGCCTGATCCCGACAGTTGAGGTGTAATGATCAACCCATCAGATAGGTCACATCTTCGTAAAACTCAACGCTTAGCGCACCTCTAGAGCAGATTCAATTTACTTTCAGTCGTATCCTGCGGCTGAGAAGTAGTTCC
>CAYZLR010000042.1:0-27853 GCA_964479275.1 uncultured Caulobacterales bacterium | reverse complement strand
GTTAAGCCTGCCGCCAGCGTTCGTCCTGAGCCAGGATCAAACTCTCAAGTTTGATTGTTTGACCTAACTGCTGCTGACATTGTTATGTTCGGACATCACTGTCTCCTCACCCCGAAAGGGTTTGGATAAAGTATGTCTGTCGCAAAACCAAACCTCGTATAATCTATAAAAGAATAAACGAAAGTTATTGGTTTTACTTATAAAAAACGTCAGTCACGGTTAGTCAAAGGATGAACCTAAACCCCTCTCGGGTATTTAGAGTTCCGCCAGGACATTAACGCCACCCACGTTTCTCTTCCTCATTATTCAATTTTCAAAGAGCCACCTTCAACCCAAACTTCATGGGCCAAAAATGATCAACCAATCCAAGTGATCAGCCGATAAAAAACCGACCTGCCAAAACCTTTGCAACTCACCCACTCCGAAGAGTTTTTCTAGTTTGTTGCGACCGCCTTAGCTGCGCCGGTGAAGCGGGGAGATACGCATCTCTTAGCCTCATGTCAACGACTAATTTGCATTTTTTTAAAAAAGATTTGCTGCCTCAAAAAACCAGCCTATTTTTCTCAAAAAACGCGCGAGAAGAGAGTTAGGTTGAGATGACGTCAATCAAAAAAGACCAACACCTTTGACCCACTATTAGGGCCGCCACAACCGGGCAATCTGCTCAAAAATCGCTGAGAACCCGTGTGTATACACCTGTTCGAAAAATATCAAGCATATTTTTTCAACTAATCGGGG
The DNA here is from genome assembly GCA_964479275.1 of uncultured Caulobacterales bacterium. GTDB lineage: Bacteria > Pseudomonadota > Alphaproteobacteria > Caulobacterales > Parvularculaceae > CALLPQ01. The sequence continues at coordinate 27,115 of CAYZLR010000042.1, read as the reverse complement.
CAAATTTCATTTTTTTCCAAATTCATGGTTAACGTCCCCTTAAGAGCTTGTGTGTAGCTTAATTTTCTGACTTTCGCCTTATGAGTTTTCATAGGCCCCGGGATCGAAGTGGAGAGCACTATGATAGAACGAGCCTTAATCACCGCAGGTGTAGTGATTATTATTATTGGCGCTTTCGGCAAAATAGGGGAAGGGGTGAGCCAGGTTTTCACAGAAATTAACTGCACCATGTCAGGAGGCACTAATTGCCCTCTTGATGAAAACAGCGATTCTGGCGAAAACGAACAAAATCAAGGCACTGACACACGCTCAACCCGGCGCAAATCAAATCGATCTTGAACAATTTCACCCCCCACATGATCACATGGCCCCTCCCTCAAAACCGATAAAACACAACGCTTCGTCAGGAATAGGCCTGGTTTTAGGCAGCGGTGTCGCCAGAGGCTGGGCCCATATTGGTGCCCTGCAACGGCTTGAAGAGCTAGGCATAAAACCCTCCGTTGTCTGCGGAACCTCGGTTGGAGCACTCGTAGGAGGCTTTTGGCTCGCCGGACGATTACCCGAACTTGAAACATGGACACGCAGCTTAAATAAAAGGCGAATACTGAGTTATCTTGATATTGCGCTTAATGGCTCCGGGTTAATCGGGGGCAAACGCCTTGATTTTGCGCTTGAAAAATATTTACCCAATATCAAAATCGAGGACCTTCCTATTCGATTTCTCGCTGTCACGACAGAACTCAATACCGGCCATGAAATATGGATCAAGAAAGGCTCCTTGCGAAAAGCCTTAAGAGCCGCTTACGGATTACCGGGTGTTTTCCCGCCTAGCCAGATCAATGGGCGATGGGTCATAGACGGCGCATTAGTTAATCCCCTACCTGTTTCCGTTGCCAGGGCAATGGATGCTCGTATTGTGATCGCGATCAATCTGCATGGACAATATTTTGATCCGTATACACCAAAGAATAACCCCGCAAATGAAAACTCGCTAAATAGTCTTGATGCGTCGCTTGATCAAGAAAACAGCAACTCAGCTCCGCAACCTGCGAATAAGAAATTTCAAGGTAAAATTCACGGCGGATTCGCACGCAACGCGATTCTCAACCGGTTCATATCATCGGCACCAAAGGACAAATCCGCTGATAAAGCAAACGCTCAAGCGGCCCCCGGCTTAGGAGAAGTCCTGATCTCATCATTCAATATCTCCATGGATCGCACCACTCGCTCTCGCCTCGCGGCTGATCCAGCTGATATTATGATTACACCAAAAGTATCCCACATCCCCTTATTAGGGTTTGATGAAGCTGAAACTCTGATCCATCAAGGCAGGCTGGCGGTGGATTCTCAGGCTGACGAAATCATCCGAACCATCGAATATTTAAATTCGTGACCCTCGCGATTCGAGGCGATATGGCATCACTTACATGAAATGATTCGCTCAGCTCTCTCTTTTTACCAGTTCTTGCTGCCATTTATGCAAACAGCCAGACTCTATCATGCCTCCAATTTCTCTAAAATTAGAACGGCATGAATGCGATTCGCGAATCGGTTTGCGAAAACACCTCCACTTCAAACTGCAACGCAGGGGTGCTTTAAGTCTTTCTTTGTTCGCATTAATTGCAGATTAACCGGTGCCCACAGACACGCAAAATACTTTAGATCAAGCGGCGACCGGTTGAGCGTAAAAAAGAAACAACAGACAACCAAACTCACATTCACATGCTGAGCCCAAAAGAATGTGGGCACGAATCGTCCTCAAAAACCCTTGGTCTTTTTATTTATCTTGATAGATATGCGCGCTCATAACCAAACCAAAACCACCCATAATCGTGATCATTACTGTCCCACCATAGGAGACCAATGGCAAAGGTACGCCAACGACAGGGGCCATCCCCATCACCATACCTGTATTTATCAAGACATAGAGAGCGAAAGTAACGCAAACGCCAATTACCATTAAACGAGCAAAATGATTTTTTGAGCGCAGAGCAATGCCGATCCCGGTCAAAATTACCGTCAGATAAACAAGTAGCAGGCTAAAAGCTCCGATAAATCCGAACTCCTCGCCAAAAATAGTAAATATAAAATCCGTCTGCATCTCAGGCAAAAATTTCAGCTGGCTTTGTGTCCCTTCTGTAAAGCCTTTTCCGCTTAAGCCCCCAGATCCAAGCGCAATTTTAGACTGGCTTAAATGATAACCTTGCCCCAGGGGATCACGCTCAGGGTTCATAAAGGTCAATATACGCTCTAATTGATAAGGCTTTAAAAAATCAAATCTGTATGCCCCATAGGCACCAAAAATGGCCGTTAAGAAGCCTAAAAATCCAATCCGCCAACTCAGCCCAGCAACAAACACGATCGCAACGCCCGTGCTGGCCAATAAAATGGACGTTCCCAGGTCAGGTTGAATAAACACCAATCCCACAGGAGCGCCGATCATCAATAAAGGCGGGATCAGATAGAAAAAATGTGACACCTGATCAGCACGCAATTCGTGATAATATTTGGCAAGGGCCATCACCAAGCCAATTTTCATGGCTTCAGAAGGTTGAAATTGAAACCCGCCAAACTCAAGCCACCTTTGCGCCCCCATATTCACAGCCCCCACTAAGGGAACCAACGCCAGCGCGATCAGCGCAAGAAAATAAACGGGATAAGCCAGCTTGAACCAATGGCGAATACTGACCAACCCGACGCCAATGAGAAGAATAACGGAAGCTCCATAACGAATCGCATGCTTTAAAGCCCACGGCGTCCAACTTCCGCCTGCCACGGAGTACAGCGTGGCCGTACCAGCTCCCGCCAATAAGGTTAGCAATAAAATCAAAAGCCAATTAATATTTGAAAAGCGCTCTCGAAGACCTTTTTGAGGACTTTGTAAAATGGAAGTTGCCATGATCTACCCCTCATTGCCGCCAATATTACCCGCTAATTCATCATTTGGCTCTTCTGAACTGGCAATCACTTTAGGGCGATATGGTTGCTTCAGAGCGGGATCTTTTGTCATGACCGCATCCATAATTTTTTTAGCGATTGGCGCGGCGGCACGTGATCCACTTTGTCCATGCTCGACAACAACAGCCGCAGCATAACGCGGGTTTTCTGTCGGAGCAAAAGCCACAAACAATGCATGATCTCGCAAACGCCAAGGCAATTCCTCATTTTTGAGAATCCGCCCCGTTTTTGGATCTCGCTGCAAGCTCGCAACTTGCGAGGTCCCGGTTTTGCCAGCCATCAAAATTTCTGGATTTTCCAACTTGGCCCTGCGCGCGGTTCCCCCCGCCTCATTCACAACCGCATTCATACCGTCATGCACCACTTTCAGAAAATCTTTATTAACGGCGATATCAGGCGCCTGCGCTAATGGTACAAACCGATCCCCAACCCCTCGCACAAGAGTAGGCTTAACGGCTTTACCCGTAGCAAGACGCGCAGACATCACCGCCAATTGCAACGGCGTTGACGTCACATATCCTTGCCCAATAATGACAGATAAAGTCTCACCACCAAACCATTGTTGATTCTCCGGGTTACCGGCAAAATATTCCCGCTTCCATTGACGATCAGGAATAATGCCGTGCTTTTGCCCCGGAATGCCAATTTCAAAAACCTGACCTAAACCAAAGCGGCGCGCTACATCTGCCAGCAAATCGACATCCAGTTGTTTTGCCACTTCGTAAAACCAGACATCGCAGGAATTCTTGATTGCGTTGCGCATATTCATCCAGCCATGTCCCCCACGCTTCCAACAGCGGTGCGTGTGCCCTCCAAATCGAATTGAGCCTCGACAACGGGCGCCAAAACTTGTGGCGAGGCCCATTTCTTGTGCGGCTATCGCACTGATCAATTTAAAGGTTGAACCGGGTGGATACACACCGCTCAAGGGTTTATTGACTAATGGTTTGGTCGGGTCTGTATTCAGATCACGCCATAATTTGGGATCAATACCGACATTAAAATTATTAGGATCAAATGCGGGTGTTGAAGCCAGAACCAGAATTTCTCCGGTCTTAACATCCATGACAACAGCAGAACCGGACTCGTCTCCAAGCGCTTTCATTGCTGTCATCTGCAATTCAGAGTCTATTGTTAGAGACAAACTATCCCCTTGTGTCGGGTCAGTCTTGCCGTCATTTATTTCTTCAATAACCCGGCCATGGGCGTTGACCTTCACCAGTTTTTCCCCTGCCCTGCCGCGCAACTCCTTGTCATAACGGCGCTCCAACCCCTCGCGGCCAACTTTAAACCCAGGTTGGCGCAATAAGGTTCGATCTTCCGGAGTTGGCTGCGCTTTTAAATCTTTTTCTGTGGGGGCCCCAACATAACCCACCACGAACGCAGCGCCATTGCCCAGAGGATAATCTCGTGTGCGCCCCACTTCAGGCAAAACACCAGGGAGATAAGGCACCTGAAAATTAATTTTAGAAAAATCATCCCAATCAAGATTATCGGCAATTTGCACAGGCGTAAATTTCCCGCGCCGCCTAATCTCGCGGCGAATACGTCGCAGCCGCGATTCGCTAAGGTCAATAATTTTACCAAGTTCTTTAAAGGTTTTTTCAAGATCTTGGGTTTGTTCGGGTATTAACAAAACACGAAAGTTTTTACGGTTGGTCGCAACGACTTTTCCGAAGCGATCTAAAATCTCACCGCGCAAGGGTGGTAACACATGTCTGTTGAACTGATTTTCACGGGCCAGCTCTAAATAATGCTCATGGTCAACAAGCTGTAAATGCGCAAGACGATATCCAACCGCGCCAAACAACCCCGTCAATCCCGCACTAAACAAAAATGTGCGACGGGTGAAGGTGGTCTGCCGTTCGGGATCGCTACCGTTTAAACTCATTTCACAATACTCACACTTCTACCAAAACGCGCCGACGAATCTGTCTGAACAAATGGCTTAATACGGGATAGAAAAAAATCGTGGCCAGCAATTGCAAGGCCAATGATGCCATCGGCAGAGAATATCCCGCTATCATACTCATAACCGCCCATATGAGCAATGTTGCCCCTGCGGCAGCCAAAGCGAAGCCAAGCCAGATTACTTGTAATTCTCGGCCTAAAAAATAAGGGCGTTGGGACAGAATCACCCATTGCGTTGACAAATAGACACTCGGCCAAAGACCAAAAGGACTTCCCGTTAACGCATCTTGAAACAAACCTATGACAAATATGTAAGACACCGGTAAACGTTCGGGGTCATAGAGAGTCCAAAAAAACACCACCGCCAAAGGGATAATCGGCATCGGCACATGGCCTTCAAAAAGGCGAATAGGCAGTGCGAGTAAAAAAACCCCAAAGACGCCCATTGCAAAAGGCGCTGCTCCTCGTACTATTTGGGAAATTTTGTCAGCTCTGTCGACCATAGTCGCCTACTAGCGCTCCATATGATTGGGGTTTATAGCCATAAATTATGCCTTTTCTATTCTCTTGGCGCAGTCCATGCGCCTCACAGATTACCCTGCTTCATTTGCAACCGGCTCAGGCTCACCATTCCCGGTAGAAATATCAACATCTTCAGAAGTTAAAGAATTGCCTTCCGGGAGCACGTCAACAACAGGAAAATCGTAATCTAAAACCCGCACCAATCGTGTTTTCGTATATTCAGCATGAAGATTGACTGCAACTTCATTTTCCCCACCCTCGTACAAAAGACCAACTGGAATATTCCCTGGTAAAACACCGCCCGCCCCAGAGGTTAAAACCTTAGCGCCTTTTTGGAGCGGGGCTGAAAGAACCTGATTCGTGAAACTGATCACAGGGCGCTCCCCCGTACGCCCGATCAAAATACCTTCAACATTTGCCCCTTCCACATAGACAGGAATACGGCTTTGTATATCAGTTAGCAGTAATACTCTGGATGCGGATTGCCCCGCCTCAATAATCCTTCCAACAAGTCCAGCTTCATTAACAACAGCCATGCCAATTTTGGCCTGCCGAGAACGCCCAACATTGACCACCATTGATTTCGCAAACACATCGTTAGAGTCGCTAATCACGTGGGCATCGATCGGCAAAACGTCCGGAGGGGTTTCGTAAGTCTGCAGCTTTTCATAAACCGAGACTAATTCCCTTAACGCAAGCGCTTCTTCCATCCATTGACGCAATTCTGCATTTTCTTGCCTCAGAGCCTTGTTCTCATCAACAACATTTATGTAATCGCTAACAGAACCAAAGATCCCATTAACAAAATTAATCGGTACGGAAAATGCCGATAAAAAAGGCTCCGTTGCATCGAGCACACTCTCTCTTGCTTTTCGAAACACGGATGCTTCAGCCGTATAGAGGCTGGATAATAAAAGAATGATTGAAACCAACAGTAACAAAAGCAGACTTAGGCGCGGCGTCACTTTGCGCCCTAAACCTTCTCTGCGGTCTTCACCCAACACTTCCATAATAATCGACTGGCTTTCCGGTCATAATGTAACGGATCTATAATTTAGTCAGGTTCGCACATTTGGCAAAGGAAATTGCGCAAAAGACGTACGCCGACAAGCCTAAATCTGACTAACTAGATCGCAGAGGACAGAACGCCGCGCATTTCCTTAGTATTTTCAAGGGCTGCCCCCGTACCCAATGCAACACAAGAGAGGGGATCATCAGCAACCGAGACCGGTAACCCTGTTTCATCACGCAAGACCTGATCGAGATTTTTCAGCAAAGCCCCACCGCCGGTCAGCATGATACCAGTATCCACAATATCTGCTGCCAATTCTGGAGGCGTGGCTTCCAGAGCAACCCTTACCGCTTCAACAATCTGGGCAACCGGTTCGGAAAGAGCTTCTGCAACCTGACTTTGCCCGATGCGAACTTCTTTTGGTACACCGTGCATGAGATCGCGCCCTTTGATCTGAATTGTGGTTCCATCACCTTCCTCAGGGATCAAAGCCGACCCGACTTCTTTTTTGATTCGCTCTGCCGAAGCCTCACCAATCAACAAGTTATACATCCGACGAATATAGGCAATGATGGCATCATCCATTTTGTCGCCACCGACACGCTCAGAGCGCGAATAAACAATCCCCCCAAGAGAGAGAACAGCGACTTCGGTCGTCCCACCGCCAATATCCACAACCATAGAGCCAGTCGCTTCCGTCACCGGCAAACCAGCCCCGATTGCAGCAGCCATTGGTTCTTCGATCAATTCAACTTTGCGCGCACCGGCTGAAAGGGCTGAGTCCTGAATCGCGCGCCGCTCAACTGCGGTCGCGCCAGAGGGCACACAAACAATAATTCGCGGGCTGGCAAATGAGCGCCCTCGATGTACTTTCTTGATAAAATGCTTAATCATCGCTTCTGCGACTTCAAAGTCAGCAATAACACCATCGCGCATTGGGCGGATCGCTTCAATCTCACCGGGAGTTCGACCAAGCATTTCTTTGGCTTCAATCCCCACCGCACGAACAAGCTTTTTACCGCCGCGGGTTTCGATCGCAACCACCGAAGGCTCATTCAAAGCCACACCGCGTCCTTTGACGTACACGAGTGTATTTGCCGTACCAAGATCAATGGCCATATCCGCTGAAAGCATGCCGAAAAGAGTAGAAAGCATTTAAGTGTCCCGCTTTTTAATTCATATATCCTATTTCGACCTGAAATTAACCATAATCTGTTCCCAAATCGTCAACAAAACCCATTCTTTTTCAAAAAATTGGTTCTTTTTTGGACTTTTCCCGAAAATCAGCCACGCAAGGCAAAATATACCTTACGCATGATTAATAAAAACCCCAACCAAATCGGCAAAAGCACCCCCATTAAGATCAGGTCAAGAGGTTCGCGGCTTTTGATGAAAGCCAAAATTCCACCACCCCCCTCCTCCAAATAAGTCCCGTCAGGGGCGAGCGAACCAATCATTGCGACCAGCAAAATTTTTGGAATAATGCCAATCCCAGTACCGAGCCAATACTTCCACAACACCATTTTAGCCGCTCCAGCAGCTGCATTTACAAGTACAAAGGGACCTGTTGGCACCAATCGTACCAGTCCACTTGCAAGAATGCCGCGGCGCGACAAAAACCTAACGAGAGATTGTGCGCGCGCCCCGCCAAAGCGCTCCACCCAAACACCTCCCAAAACCTGTCCTAAGACAAATGTTACACTGGCACTCACCATAGTCGCCAACCAAGAATAAATCGCTCCCTGCAAAGATCCAAAAACCAATACAGTAGCTGAGATCAGAAGAAATTGTGGAAACCCGCTCAAAGCCAGAACCACGAACATGGCGATGACAAATATAATTGCGATCGGAGATGAGGATATTTTTGTCAAAAAATCCTGAACCGCCTGGCCTTCTTCCAAAGCAAGCCATTGCTGACCGTAAAAAAACAGGGAGCAGATAAAAACAAATAAACCCAGAGACATAATCGCAGAAATTGCTGTCTTGATATCTATGGCGCTGAGAGCACGCTGCAAGCGACTTAAAGGAGCAGTCATGATTTGGATTTACCTAAATGATGGACGACATGCTTTGCACGCCAACACTCTTAAAACTTGGACCTTGTCCGATCCATAACGAACAAATCATACCGCAACTATAACATCCATTCTATCCCAGATGTTTTTCTACATGACATCTACGCATCATGACGGTGCGACAATTGTTGTCGGATCACTGACAACGCAGTTTGCTGATCTTGGGCAACAAGCCAATCCTTCGCTTGCCCGCGAAACCAAGTCATTTGACGCTTGGCAAATCGCCTCGTATTGCGTTTGGACAATTCTATAGCGCGCTCAAGATTATAATCTCCATCAAGATAGGCGATTAATTCAGCGGCTCCGAGCGCTTTCATCACGGGGTGAGTTTTCACTAAACCTTTTAATTTCAAACGCTTTGCTTCCTGAAGGGCACCTTTTGACATCATCAAATCAAACCTTTTTTCACAACGCTCATAAAGGACGTCACGAGGCGGTAACATTACCACTTTTGCTGATACAGGCCTGGAGAGTAAAGGTTCACGAGGCAAAGACTGGAAATAGGATAAAGGTTGACCTGTCGCTTTCGCCACCGACCAAACACGCATTAATCGTTGGCCATCCGCAGGATTAAGGTGTGCCATCGCCGGGTCAAGCTCAACGACAAGATTGTAAAATTCACCCGCCGGCAAACGCTCCCAAAGCATGTAAGCTTCCGCTTGGACCTCATCAGCGACATGAGGGATCGGCGAAAGCCCCTCTTCGAGGGCCTTAAAATATAATCCTGTGCCTCCTACCAATATCACGCTTGCCTGACGGACATGAATTTCCTCAATGATTCTCGCCGCCGCGCGCGCCCAGCGCCCTGCCGAACATTTTTCCTCGCCCCCCATGGTGCCAAATAAGTGATGGGGCACCCCCTCCATTTCTTGGGGCGTAGGCCGCGCGCTTAATATGTGTAAATCTTCGTAAACCTGAATGGCATCAGCATTAATAACCTCACCTTTTATGCCTTTTGCCAATTCAATAGCACAACCAGACTTGCCGCTTGCGGTTGGTCCTGCAATACAAATGAGAGTTTTAGACACGTATTTCTTCCGATCGTAAAAATTGGACCTAATCCTATGGCCCTAATCATCTCATTGATCGCCCATCCTGATCATCCGGTATTAACCCCGACAGTCCTAAATCAAGCCTGCGCCTTACTCAACGATCAACCGCCCAGGATATTGGCCGAACATATTGCAGCCGAATTTGAAATATCCAACCTGCCTCACACGCAACAAAAGAGCCTTTCACAAAAATTCACCGAGATTTTTGCCAATATCCCGATTGATATCAATATCATACCCGCAAACAACCGACTAAAAAAACTGTTAGTTGCAGATATGGATAGCACGATGATTGAACAGGAGTGCATTGATGAGCTAGCCGCCTACGCCGGAAAATATGATGAAATCGCGGCAATTACCGAGAGAGCCATGCAAGGTGAATTGGATTTTGAAGCGGCACTGCAAGAGCGGGTTTCAATGTTGGCGGGATTACCAGCCGATATTATCGATGAAACCTTCAAGAAAAACATCAGCTACACATCTGGCGGATTAATCTTGATACAGACAATGAAAAAACATGGGGCCTATACCGCGCTTGTTTCTGGCGGCTTTACCGCGTTCACAGAACGCGTCGCCAGGGGTTTGGGATTCGATCATCATGAAGCCAATCAGTTGGATTTTTATGATCATAAACTTTCAGGACGGGTTAAACATCCTATTTTGGGGCGTGTTGCAAAAGCTCACGCCTTACAAAAATTATGCGATGATCGAAAAATCCCACAAAACCAGACACTCGCAGTGGGTGACGGGGCAAATGATCTTGATATGCTAGCAATCGCAGATTACGGCGTTGCATTTCATGCCAAAAAAGCCACTGCGCAAGCTGCAAAAATTTCGATAAATCACGCAGACCTAACAGCGCTTTTATATTTGCAAGGGATTGCACAAAAGGATCATCATCGCGTGTAAATCACTATTTTTTTTCAAAAGCAGGCTTCTACTAAAACGAAAGCAGTCTCTACCCGCCTATTCATTATTTTCTTGCGAGAATGAGCGTTTTTCAAAAAAAAAGACGGACTTGCTGGGGGGGAGAGAAGCAAGTCCGTCTTCTTGATCACCAAAAACCTGATGACCTTTTTTAAAAAGTCTGATGTGTTCTTGGGGGATAGTTAAGACCACCAGACTTAATAACTGTAAAACAGTCAAAATACTCAACAAAACTATTACCAGATTGACATGCCATTCAGAAATAAAGTGGCGAGACAAACTAAACGTGGGGGAGAGATACGCAGCCCGTCTCGCCGGTTACCAAATCCCTATGACAGTTCTCTAGCAACAATGTCTATATGGAGGCCAAATGTAGAGATGTAGGGGCTGAAATATGGCTGAATTAAGTCAATTTGCTCACAATATATTTTACTTATCGACGTCACGAGAAGAATATTGATCGTTATCACACACTTTTCTCGCTTAAATCGTTCAAAAAAAACAATAGATTATTTCTTTGCACTGCAACATATAGGTTTTTGTCTCAGTCTAAATGTTTCCGTATGTTACGAAAACGCATAATCTGCCTGGGTGACAACCTCAAAAAAAGTAAATTAATTGAGGGAGGCCAATAAAATTTCTCGGGCTTGATTGATTTTTACCGCAAAATAATCCGTTCCACCCTTATCTGGGTGCAATTGTGTAATCAAATTTTTATGGGCCTCGCGAATCGTTACAGAGCTGGCCCCCTCTTCTACCCCCAACACGGCTCTTGCTTCAGAAAGGCTCATTGCCGTTTGTGAGATCGTCGTGGCTCTTTCTTTATCGTGTTGATCCATTCCGGCGATAGAACTTTGTTTCCAATACTCAATTGCACTGATAGAGCCCGCTGCAATCAATACCATAAATGCCAAAGGCCACAGATTAGCAGCAAAGAGGGTTGCTGATATCGTCAATAAAATAATGAGTTTTAAAAGATTTTCACGGCTAATAGGTCCTTGCGAATCAAGTGCCCCGGTCTCTGGATCTCGTGTATCCTTAGCCACCGTATAAAGCAAAAAGCCCGCTCCCCCTAAGGCCAGAATAAAGGTAAGAATACCAAAAATCATGATGAAATCTGACTGATTTTAACTTTAATGAGCAATATTACCCGTCTCATCTTATCTTATGATGGCAACTCATTCTATAGTGAAACTGGTTAAAATGACACACAGATTTAACCTCGCCTGACATAGAAAATATCACTTTATGTACAACACGGCCATCAAACATCACAAAGCAGCGCGGAAAAATTTCCGCCTCCGAGTATGAAATAGACGTATTATGGACCAAAAAACAATTTCTGGCCGATTGCGCAGCGCCGCAAGTTCCTCACCCGAATGTAGGGACTGAAGAATGGACTCTTTTCCTGCATTAGAACTGGTTGTTAAAGCACCTACATTCCAAATTGAATCGCCAAGGTGCTTTCAGTCTTGCTTTATTCGCATTTATTGCCGTTTAACCGGTCCCCACTTGAATGCTAAATGCTTAGTGTTGCGCCAGGTAGAAAAATATTATCCCCATACGTCTAAAATACGCCAGGCTACGCTCAGTTAAAAAAGGGGGAAGAACGGGAGTTTGATAATATCTTTTCTCGGGGAAAAGACTGTAATAAAAATTCGATCATCACTATTTAGAATTATCCCCACACAGTACGACGGCTGCGCTTTGGGGAAACGCAGCCGGTACTCATACTGTGGGGTATGGTGGGGTATCTTCTTGGGAGAAGATATTAGCAATATGCTACCAGGCTCTTAACAAAAGGTTAACGCCTCAAAAAATCAACTTTATATTTACTCAGCAGGCGAAGAGAGTGGATTTCTACGGCTGTCATCCGCGCTGTTTTCATCATGCCTGAAAGAATGGTCAGACTCGCCAGCGCCATCAGATCCTTGATAACCATGCTCCAATGAAGCCCCTTTGCCGATTTTTGGCTGCTTTTCTCCCGTCCAAGCCCAACGGTAGAGACGCGCGACATCGGCTCCGACAAGATACATAGCCGGCACAAATAAAAGCGTAATAAACGTTGCAAAGAAAATCCCAAAAGCCATGGACACAATCGTTGGCTGTAGGAATTGAGCATCAATTGAACGCTCTAACATAACGGGTACGAGGCCGATAAATGTTGTGATTGAAGTCAACAAAATAGGTCGAAACCGTCCTGTTCCCGCCTTGAGAAGTGCTTCAATGGCCCCTGCCCCCTCTCGGCGTAAGCGGTTTACGTAATCAATCAATACAAGGTTGTCATTAATCACAACACCACAAGCGGCAATAATACCAAAGATACTAAACAAACCAAACTCGACCCCGACTATTGCATGGCCAAAAAGAGCCCCCATAAAACCAAAGGGGATAGCGGTCATTATCAGGAATGGTTGTAGATATGACGTAAATGCAATCGCCAACAGCATATAAATAGCAAAAATTACGGCGGCCAACAGCGGCATCAATTCGCGATTAAACTGAGATTGATTTTCGCTTTGTCCGCGTTGGAATAAACTTACATTAGGATGGCGCGCTTCCCACTGGGCTTTAAAATCTTTTTGAAAGCTTGCCATAATTGGGCCGCGTTCGAAATTTTTCGAAAGTTCCGCCCTGACCGTACCTGAACGCCCACGGTCTTCCCTTCTGATCACATTATAGCTAGGTGCAAATTCCAAATCAGCAACCGCAGACAAGGGCACTTCGCGGCCATCATTTGTGCGGATAAACAATCTTGATAGCGTCGTCAGATTAGAGCGATCTTGCTTTGGCAACCGCACAATAACGCGAACATCATCCCCCCCTCGAGGCAAGCGTTGAACTTCTTCACCAAAAAATGCTTGACGAATTTGTCCGGAAACCTGAGCAAGGGTCAAACCAAACCTTTCAGCGCCTGGTTTCAGATTGATTTGCAATTCATCCGTTGAAGACTGCAAATTATTGCGAATATCATAGAGCCCTGGTTGTTTGCGCAAAAAATTCTCCAGATCAATAATCGCCAAACGAATATCTTCGAGCTCCTCTCCAACAACACTGAATGAAACAGCCGCCCCATCGTCATTAAAAGTGAATGCTGTTGATATTTCTTCTGCATCAGGAATATCGCCAATTTCCTTGCGCCAGGTCTCGGCAATCTCTTCCGTTGTCAATCCATCGCGATTGTCCGATTCCGCGACAACCATAAACGAGAATATGCCACCATCCGATGCAACCAGAAACACTGTTTCAATAACGTCAACGCCGTTTCGTTGGCCATAGTTTTTGCGCAACCCTTCTGCTGCCTGTTCAATTTGCTCGTAAACCTGTAGTGTCCGGTTAAACGAAGTTCCTTCAGCCATCGTCACATTCAGTGATAAAAATGGCCCTTCAATCGTTGGAAAGAACTGACTTTTGACCCAGCCTTGACTGAGCAGTGCCCCGGCGAAGAAAAATGCCATAATAAAAAAAGCAACAGTGAAATAGCGCGCGCGCAAGGCCAAATTCAAAATCGGCTGATAAATTGTTTTGGCAAAATTCAATAAGCCTTCTGAGAAAAATCTCTGTAGACTGTAAAATACTGTATTTTTATTTTGAGGCTTCATGTGGGCCAGATGGGCAGGCAAAATAAAGAAAGACTCAATCAATGAGAAAATCAACGCAAAAATAATGGTCCAACTGATATGTTTGGTAAACTCAGATGTTCCACCTGACAAAAACAAAAAAGGTGAAAATGCAATAATACTGGTCATCACCGCAAAGAATACCGGCTTAATAACAAGTTGCGTCCCGATCAAAGCCGCCTTGAGCTCACTTTCTCCGTTCTCAACCTGATTATGAATGCTCTCACCGACGATGATCGCATCATCAACAATGATACCAATGACAAGCAGGAAGCCGAAGAGAGAAAGAATATTGAGCGAAACCCCAACCATGGGCAGAAAAATAAATGCCCCAACAAAAGAAACCCCAATCCCGGCAGAAACCCAAATGGCCACCAGAGGGCGTAAAAATAAGATCAAGACGATGAATACAAGCACCAGCCCTAACAAAGCGTTCGATGAAACTGTTTTCATACGCGCGAAATAAATATCTGAGCTATCATTGATAATTTTCAGGTAAACACCGCTTGGGTTTAACTCGGTATTTTTTTCTTCAATCCATTTATTCACGGATTTTGACATTTCAACAATGTTCAATGTCGATGGCGCTTGTAATTGCAACAAGATGGCGGGATTGCCATCAAGTTGTAGTTTAAAGTTAACATCTGAAAAATCATCAATCACTGTAGCGACATCGCGCACACGAATTAGTGCACCATCAGCAGATTGACGGATAATAATATTTTCAAATTCTGTTTGCGTATCAGCAAGACCGCGCGCTGTGATAGGCACATTGCCTGTTTCTGTTCGCACCGTACCACCAGAAACATTTACTGATCGCCCGCGAATAGCGTTGGCAACATCACTAAAAGTCAACCCGTAACTGCGTAAAGCCGCTTCAGAAACTTCAATAGAAACCTCTTCATCACGCTCACCATCAAGCTCAACCAAGGATGACCCATACGGTATAGTCGTAATCTCATCGCGTAACCGACGGGCAAGGCGATTTAACTCGCGCGGGCTTACACTCCCCGATATTGCAATCGTGTGGGTACGGTCAGATGCAATACGCCTCTGGACGACAGGCGGAAAAGCCTCATTTGGAAATGTCGAAATACCATCAACTTTGTTTTTAATTTCATTGAGAAAAACCTCAATATTAATATCTGCTTCGGCTTCGACACCGATAAAAGCACTGCCTTCACGCGCCCTTGCGGTAATACGCTTAACGCCGTCAACATCTGACAAAGCTTCTTCAACCCGAAGAACCAGTTGTTGCTCAACTTGTTGTGGGTCAGCCCCAAGCCAGGCAATATTAATATTGACCAAAGGGGTCGGGGCACTTGGAAATACTTCCCGTTCGATGGCGAGATAGGACATCCCTCCCACAATAATGCACGCAAACATCAATAAATTTGCAGCAACGCTGTTTTTTGCCCACCAGGAAATTAAGCCGTTCATCGCTTACCCTTTATTATTGTCACTTTGAGTTGTTGCATCATTATCAACGCTCACATTCGCACCAGAGGCACGCGAACTTGAAGAGGTCGCCTCTGAAGCCACCGGCGTAACTTCATCTCCATCATCATTTCCGCGCAATGGCGAGACAACCACCCGATCGCCAACTTCCAGGCCACCGGCAACGACAATTGTCGTTGCTGTACTATTCACGATACGAATAAGTTTTTTGCGTAACTTGTTTTCATCGTCAATAATGTAAACACTATCGCGACCGTAAAGCGCCACTGTCGGCAGTATAATAGCATTTTCAAACTGATTACCGGTAATCGTCGCCTCAACAAATAGTCCCATTGCTAACGGAATACCATTAGCTGCACCAGCTCCATAAGGATCATCAACAACAGCAATAGCACCAATTTGGCGCGTTGCTGGATCGATAGACCCTTCAGTTCTCGCAATGCGTCCTTGCCACACATTTTCAGCAGCGCCGATGGTTGCCCGCAAAGAAACTTCAGGACCTAAATTGTCGACGGTCTCGACAAAGCCGAACGGCAACCCTAGCGTCGCAAGATTACTATCTGTAAGAGGGAGGCGAATCTCGGCAACATCAGTCGAGAAAATATCGCCCAATTGCGCCCCCGGCCCGACAAATTGGCCCCCACCTGCAATCCGTCGCCTTACGCGCCCTTGAAAAGGAGCACGTACTTTTGTCCGGGATAAATTAAGCTTCGCCTCATCGTAATCGGCTTGCGCTGCATCATAATTAGCTTTCGCTTGGGCCAATTGCGGTAAACGAAGCGTCAGATCAGAAGGCTGCGAGCCATCTCCCAACTCTTCCCAATCACGACGCGCAAGGTCGGCTTCAGCCTGTTCTTGACGCAAACTTTGTTGGGCTTGAGCCACCCGAGCATTAGCTCTGGTTACAGCAAGTCGGTAATCTGCATCTTCAATACGGATCAGCTCTTCACCTTTTTCAAAGGCACCGCCAGCGACAAATGAAGGCGACAAATATGTAATCCGTCCACCAACTTGTGCCGTGAGATTAATATCAGTACGCGGGCGCACTTCACCTTGAACAACCACATCAAGTGTTGTCGGTGTTGTTTCCGCGTTGATAAACAAGACGCTTGGAGCAATGAAAACTTCTTCAACCTTTTGTGGCTTCGGTTTGAGCGAATTCATGACACTAATAAGCGCGAAGCCCGCTAGAATGATCCCTATTGTACCGATAATAGTCAGAATTTTACGAATCATCGTTAACCTTCCTGCTCTTCACTTGAAACCGTTGTGAGCAACGCTGACGTTTTGTCTTCACTATGAGGATCCTCTTGCGTCGTGGCTCTACTCGCTAAAATGAGCGCTTCATTGGTGAGGAAATTCCCACCAATAGCCAGATAAAGTTGAACACGATTTTGCACACGTTGATTAGTCACATTAATATATTGACTTTCTGCAATGATGCGCCGTGTTTGGGCATCAAGCAGATTAAAAATATTGGTTGCGCCGCTATTATAACGCCGCTCCGTCAGGACTTCAGCGGCAGCAGCTTCTTCAAATGCAAGCTTTAGAGCTTCTTCTCTTGCGCCTAAAATCAACTCTGCAGATAAAGCGTTTTCAGCCTCTTCATAAGCAGAGAGAACGGTTTGCGCATAGCTAAATATTGCGGCTTCGGCTTGGGCGCGCGCCCGCTTAGCATTGGCCCGCAAACGACCGCCTTGAAAAATCGGCTGCGCAATACCAGAAAACAAATTCCCGGCGAGGCGTTCAGGATCAATGACGTCTGATAATACCGGGCCACTGGTATTGAGCTGGGCACTAATGGTAAGCGCAGGGAGCATTTGCTTTCTGGCCGCTTGAGCACGAAGACCGGCCGCTTCCATACGCGCCTCAGCCGCTAACACATCCGGGCGGCGTAACAATAAATCTCCGGGACCACCAACACCTTCAAGTGACGGCAGTGACGGCAATGACTGTGCTGCGTCAAGCTCAGCAGATGGATAACGCCCGAGCAAAACCTCTAATCGGCGCGATGCTTCCTTTTCAATTTGTTTTCGCTGTAAATATGCCGCACGGTCCGACGCTAATTGTGAGCGCGACAACCGCACATCAAGACTAGACGCAACACCGCGTTGATAGCGGCGCTCGGTAATGCGAAGGTTGCTCTCTCGAGCCGCCAAGGTTCGTTCAGCAAGTTCACGTTGTTGACGCGCTTCGATCAGCCCGAACCATCCTTGCGCTACGGAGGCGGCTATAGAAAGCCGCGCCCCGTCCAAATCAGCCAGAGAGGCGTTAGCCTCACCCAAAGCTGCATTGGTTTCATCACGAACCCGGCCCCAAACATCAAGCTCCCAATTAATTTGAGCCTGCAGCTGGTAATTATTAATATAAATGCGCCGATTTGGTAATTGCGATTCAGCAGTACCATCCTGATCAAGATCAAGACCATCCAGATTCCCGTCTCCATCAACGTCAAGCCCGAATTGATCTTCGAGGTCACTGGCATCCAGATCACTGAATCCACCTCCCCCCCCCGCACCAGCCTGCGCTGCAGCTAAAGGATTAACCACCGCAGCAATGCGCCCCGCGTTCGCATTCGTATTCAAAGATGGAAAAAGACCAGAGCGTGAAATCTTTACGTTAGATCTCGCCGCCGCCAAATTGGCGATTGCTGATTGTAGATTATTATTATGAGCCATCGCTTCACTGACAAGATCGCGCAAGGTCTGGTCCCCAAAAGAACCAACCCAGTCACCAGTCGGAATTTCTCCCAGACTATCGAGCAGACGACGAACATTTTCGGGGTCTTGTAAGTCACCAAGCTCCTGCGAAAGTTCCGCAGTCTCCGCAATTAAGGCTTGAGCTCCCCAGGTTTCAGGCGCATCGGGAATTGTAGCTTCCAACAAATCTTCATCAAGGCTTGCACACCCGGCACACACAAGTGTCAGCATCGTCAATGAGATCTGCCTGGTTTTCATACCGACAGCCCTGATAGAATGTCGACATTGCGAACTACCATCAGCGTTTTCACTTTTACTTAGCACGCATGTCTCCCACTATGCTTATAATATTGCCAAGAGAGTATACACACACGGTTACATCAGATGTGCTGACGATACGCCCCTCCATTGAGAACAAGGCCGTGACCTTATTCTTGTAATTTACAACGCTAGCCATTTGTTTGTCTCCAGCAAGCGAAAATCGACGAGATGTTCTTTTAGAGCGACCAATCAGGCTTTGCGCCCGCATCACACCATAATCCCAATCCATTAGACACATTTATGGTTAACGAATTCTCTGGTTTTGCCTTAAAAAGCGAAAATTCATGCATTTGTATAGTGGCGCATCAAGGATTTAAGCCTGCTTCAGCGATAACCCATCTCCTATACAAACAAATATTGCCAACTGTTGCCCTCACGCAACCGGATAGCCCCTACCAAACAAGGCGTTACCGGCAATACGAGCCTCTATCTTAAAGCCCTATATTAAAAAGGGTGTCATCGAAGAAGATGGAGGCCACGGCCGGAATCGAACCGGCGTACACGGCTTTGCAGGCCGCTGCGTCACCACTCCGCCACGTGGCCATCCTAAAGATATGGTGACAATCAAGGTTTGTTAGCGCCTTGAATTGCCCACGTCAAAGAAAGATTTGCTCTTTCTCGAAAAGATTTCAATTGAATAATCAATCACCAGAGACCTTCACAAGGCCCAAATTTCTGAAATGCAGCATGCAGCGCTATTTTTGACTCCGCAAAATCGTTCCCGGATTCAAACTGAACAGGATTTGCATCACTGTTGGTGACAAATGTTGGGCAAAATTTGTATCCGGCAAGGAATTGATAGGGGCTTTTGGCACAGATAGTTTGCTAATCCGGGATAGCGAAACAGCCCTTTCGCGCTCCACTGATTGCCCCCCTTCGATTGCGTGTGACTGCGTACTTACAAAACCATCCGCTCGGTGCGTGGACTCATTAGGGGGCTGAACAGTTTTCGTCAAAACAGGGGTACTGTGAATTTCAGCTGTTCTCGCCACCGGCAATCTTGAAGGCTCTTGAAACGTCAATCCCTCGGGCCTGTTACTGGGTTGCGCCGAGAAGCTAGCCTCAAATGACGACAATACCTCAGCGACCGTTTTTGCCCTCGCGCCCTCATAAAAAACCGCCTTGTTGGCAGCGGCAGCATCGGGGAATAATGAGGCTGCTGTATGTTTTTCGTTAGATGATAATAATTTTACGGCTCCGCCAAGTCCTAAAAAATGGGCCGCATAAAGAGCACCGCTACCAACATTCTTGCCAAGCTTTGCTTCCAGTAGATCATGCTGGTGCGCGGTTAACTCAGCGGCCAAAGCTGCGGCTTTTTCAGCTGAATAGCGTAAATCCAAAATGCGCTCGCGCATATTTTTGTCCGCGACGGTGAATTTTCCATCTGCACCGCGCTTGATGGCACTAGCTTCAGTACTCAGTCCATGTTTATCGCCAAATTCATGGACCACGCCGAGCCAAGTCTGCTCAATGAATTGAAACAAGCCTGCGGCACTAGACGTTTTTGCATGCGCATGTGGGTTTAAACTGCTCTCGCGTTTCGCTGTTTCCAGTAAAAAATCAAAACTCACGCCGGTTCTCGCACTAGCTCCTTGAATGGCCGCACGCACACCTGAATTAGAAATACCCGGCGCCCCAGCGGTAGACGCTGATAATGGTGATGGCGATGGTAACGAATTTTCCAAACTTTACACTCTTAAACTAATTTAGTCTTTGCGATTAACCCATAAAATTTTACGACCTATTCAATTTCTGAACCTATCGCATTGGAGTTCCGTGATCCCCGCCAACATGACTTTCGAGAACAATTGTAGCTACCATTATTCCTAAAATTGATGAAAAAATGGCTAATTCTGAGTATATTGTTCAAGCAAGTTCAATGGAACTCTCGCGCATAAGGGGTGGCAACAATGTATGGGATGGGCTAAGAGGACGAAATATTCTTGCTCGTTGCTTCCGGATATGGCGCTCTTCACGGGGCCTTTTGAACGCAGCACAGTGCAACATTTGCCAGTTACTGACATAGATAGGCTCATACCTGATGACTGATTTGAAGACTTTGGAAACAGATCTGAACAACCAAATTAAAGCGGCAAAATCGCCAGCGACGCTGGAAGAGATTCGCGTTAGTGCATTGGGTAAAAAAGGGACCATCACCCTCCAAATGAAAACGCTCGGAAAAATGAGTCCTGAAGAGCGTAAAGAAATGGGCCCCGCGCTCAATGGCCTAAAAGCCACAATCACACAGGCTATAGAAGAAAAAAAAATAGCCCTTGAAAAATCCCAACTTGAAGAGAGGCTAGCAACCGAAAAAATTGACGTGACACTGCCCGTAAGGCCGGACCCAAAGGGCAAAATTCATCCCGTTACACAAGTTATTGAGGAAATGACAGCGATTTTCTCTGCCATGGGATTTGATGTGGCGGAAGGACCTGATATCGAAGATGATTTTCATAACTTTACAGCTTTAAACTTCCCCCCTGATCATCCCGCGCGAGAGATGCATGACACTTTTTTCCTAAATCCGGGGGCAGATGAAGAACGTAAAGTATTACGCACACACACCAGCCCGGTGCAAATCCGTACCATGATGAGCCAAAAGCCTCCTATTCGCATTATCATCCCTGGGCGGACTTATCGTTGTGACTCTGATCAAACCCACACACCTATGTTCCATCAAGTTGAAGGGCTCGTGATCGATAAAAATAGCCATATGGGTCATTTAAAAGGTACGCTGGAGATTTTTATCAGAGCATTTTTCGAAATTGATAATATAGAAACTCGCTTTCGCCCCCATTTCTTTCCATTCACTGAACCTTCTGCAGAGATGGACGTGAAATATGAGCGCGTCGGCAATGAAGTGCGTATCGGTCAAGGGGAAAAATGGATGGAGATATTAGGATGCGGCATGGTCCACCCTAATGTTTTGAAAAATTGCGGCCTCGACCCTAATGAGTACCAAGGTTTTGCATGGGGTATGGGCGTCGATCGACTCGCCATGTTAAAGTATGGCATTCCCGACTTGCGTGATTTCTTTTCCGCTGACTTTCGCTGGCTCGAACATTATGGCTTCGACGCCAATGATCAACCTAATTTAGCCACTGGGTTAAGCCGTTAGGACAATTTTTTCCACTACTTTCCCTGGTGAGGGTCTAACCCTATTCGATAAAAGAGAAATCCATGAAATTCACTTTAAGCTGGCTCAAAGAGCATCTGGACACCAACGCTTCATTGCAAGAAATTCTCGATACCATGGTCAAGGTTGGCCTTGAGGTTGAGGAGGTCATTGATCCGGCAGAACGGTTAAAAGCGTTTACGATCGGTGAGGTTTTACACGCTGAAAAACACCCGGATGCCGATAAGTTGCGCGTGTGCACGGTCAAGACAATTGACGGTGAAAAACAAATTGTTTGCGGAGCACCCAACGCGCGCGCCGGAATCAAGATCGCATATGCTCCAGTTGGCTCTTATGTGCCGGGGATTGATGTGACCTTATCGAAAGCCAAAATCAGGGGTGTTGAAAGTTTTGGCATGATGTGTTCAGCCCGTGAGATGGAAATGGGCGATGATCATGACGGGATTTTGGAAGCCCCGGAGAGCGCAAAAATCGGCGATCCAGTCGCCGCTACCATGGGGATCAATGATCCGGTTATAGATTTTGAAGTCACGCCTAACCGCCCGGACACCAATGGCGTTGATGGCGTTGCGCGCGATCTTGCCGCGGCAGGGCTTGGAGTGCTCATCACGTCGTCCCCCTCCCCTGTCGAGGGAACATATGAAGGCTCTCAAAAAGTTGCATTAAAATTTGATGAAGACAGCAAAAATGCTTGCCCTATTTTTGTCGGACGCACCATTCGTGGGGTCAAGAATGGCCCTTCGCCAAAATGGTTGCAAGATCAGTTGCGCGCTATCGGCCTGCGTCCGATTAATGCGCTTGCCGACATTACCAATTATGTCTCCTATGATCGCGCTCGCCCGCTGCATGTATTTGATGCAGATAAGTTAAAGGGTGTTGTTCATGCACGTCTTGGCCAAAAGGGGGAAAAATTCCTTGCGCTCGATGGTAAAGACTATGAAGTCGATGAAACCATGACCGTCATCGCTGACGATAATGGCGTTTTAGGGCTTGGCGGCATCATGGGCGGCGAAGATACAGGATGTAGCGATGAAACGGTCAATGTGTTTATAGAATGCGCATATTTTGATCCTCTTCGTACCGCGAAAACAGGCCGAAAAACTGGCATTACCTCAGATGCGCGCTATAGATTTGAACGTGGTATTGACCCAAATTTTATCATGCCTGGCATGGAAATGGCGACACAATTGGTGATCGATTTGTGCGGCGGCGAAGCAAGCCGATTAGAAATCGCAGGTCACGTACCCACGTTTGATAAACAGGTTTCCTTCCCGCCATCTGAAGTTTCACGACTTACCGGAATTGACGTTGATAATGACCAAGCCCAAAGGATTTTAGACGCTCTTGGTTTTACTAGGGTCGAAGAAAAATCAGATGATAATCTATGGCTGATGACTGTCCCCAGTTGGCGGCCTGATATTGAAGGCAAAGCCGATCTCGTCGAGGAAATCACGAGAATTATTGGACTGGACCAGTTACCCACTACGACCTTGCCCGCACGAAACGCCATAGAGATGCCAAAAATTACGTTCTCTCAAAATCGAAGACGTTTGGCAAAAAGAGCTTTGGCAGATCGAGGACTTTATGAGGCTGTAACCTGGTCTTTTACCGATGCCAATCACGCAGCCCTCTTCTCGGGGGGGGCAAAATGGCTTGAAGAAAACGGTATGGAACTCGCCAATCCGATTTCCTCTGACCTTGGCGTCATGCGCCCTTCAATACTGCCCAATTTGATCG
The DNA here is from genome assembly GCA_964479275.1 of uncultured Caulobacterales bacterium. GTDB lineage: Bacteria > Pseudomonadota > Alphaproteobacteria > Caulobacterales > Parvularculaceae > CALLPQ01. The sequence goes on along the minus strand of CAYZLR010000042.1, from coordinate 3,687 downwards.
CAGCAATGGGGCGGAACTTAAATCGCGGCGCCCATGTCGGCACCGAGCATGATCTTGGCCTTTTCGAGGTCGCCCCGATTTATTTTGGCGATGGCCCAGATGGACAAATGATCGTCGCCACGGGCATACGTCGCCCAATCGAGACAAGAAACTGGCAAGGCAGTACGCCAGCGAGTGATGTATACACAGTAAAATCCGACTGCATTCGCGTTCTTGAAGCGATTGGAGCACAAGTAAACAGTCTACAGACAACATCGGATGCGCCTAAGTGGTTTCATCCAGGGCGTTCGGGCGTTCTACGTTTAGGGCCTAAAAATATTCTTGCGGAATTTGGCGAAATCCACCCAGAGATATGCGCCAAGATGGGTGTTGAAGGTCCACTCTACGGATTTGAAATTGCTATTGATCAACTGCCCGGAGGCAAGCCGAAAGCCACCAAAACAAAAACAGCCTTAAATGTTTCTGAATTATTACCGCTCACCCGCGATTATGCTTTTGTTGTCGATGAACATATCAGCGCCGACAGTTTACTCAAAGCGGTACGCGCCGCCGACAAAAAATTGATTACAAAAGCCTCACTATTTGACGTCTATCAAGGAAAAGGTGTTCCAGAAGGACAAAAATCGCTCGCGGTAGAGGTGGTCTTAACACCCAAAAGCGCAACACTAACGGATGAGGACATTGAAGCCCTCTCAAACAAGGTCATAAAACAGGTCGAAAAAGCAACAGGTGGTTCTTTGCGCGCCTAACCGTCCGATATAAAATTAGCTTCTGTATAAGAGAAATAGGTTTTTTGAAAACCGGAACCCAATGTACAAATTAAACGTGAGTACCGCAGGCGCAGAAAATCTCTTATGCAGACGTTAAAAGTAAAATTTTGAATTAGGCTCTCAGAGAGAAATTATTAAGCTTGTCAGGTTACTTTGTATTTACCACTGCGCCCGTATAGGCCTTGGTCAATACAAGGGTATATTTGTGTCTAAAAACACTTATTTCTCATTTCCGGTCCACAAAGACCAAAATCCATGGCTCGATTTATTACGTAGCCTTGCGATTGTCCTCGTCCTTTTGCGCCATGGTGAACGAGCAATTTATGAAGTGACCACATCCGCTATCCCCGGCCTTCATACCGTTTTTGTAAATGGCTGGGTGGGCGTGGATTTATTTTTAGTTTTATCTGGATATTTAATCACTACAAGCCTTTTAAAACTATACAAAAAACAAGACGGTGACAGGCCAACAATCAATGTTAAGCATTATTTTCGCGCCCGTATTTTGCGGATCGTACCGGCCTATTATACGATACTCATCCTAACAACGATTGGATTTTTCCCCTATTTTGCCGTTGAATACGAGCAGCTAGGTTTACGCATTATCTACCATTTATTTTTCTTACAAGATTATCTGCCTGCTGACATCAATGTTGTTTTCTGGTCTCTTGGTGTTGAAGAGAAATTTTATATCATAGCGCCCGTTCTGATTTTAGCGCTTATAAAATTTAAAAATAGCAATTTACAAATAATATTCTTAATCACTTTGCTGTTGTTATCCCCGGCATTAAAGACTTTAACATTTTTAAATCTCGACACCCCATTGACCTATCAAGATTTTTTTCAGCAATTGCGTAGTCCTTTTCACGCTACGCTCGAACCTCTAGTTACGGGCGTGGCCATTGGCTTTCTTTCCTGTAAATACGAGAATGAAGCTCTTAAAAAGAACGCATTAAAGCTCTTATCTATAACATTTGTAATTTTTTTCGCGATGATGCTTTCTCATGAATTTCTAGCAGACTTCGCACTTTATGACATCACTTTGCAACCCCTACTGATTACTTTTATGTTCGGCGCCATGGTCCTCCTTGCGACTCACCTGAAATCTCACAAATGCCCACTCGAGAATTATAACCGTGTAATCTCACGATTAAGCTATGCGCTCTATCTAGTGCATTTTCCACTCATTCCCTTTTCTCTTGGGATCGCATCAATCATTCCGCTAGGTAGTTTTGGGTTTTGGGGGGTATATCTAATGCTTAGCTTTGGCAGCGCTTTATTGCTGCATTTTCTCATTGAAAAGCCGTTCTTGTTACTGAAAGATCACAAGACCATAAAGCTACCAATTTTTTCTTGGAAATAACAGACATAATCTTCATACGAGGAACTTTATATAGCGGGGATAATATTTCGTTATATTCAAACATACATTATTTTGAACTACAATCTGTACCATTATGAACCACACAGACTAATCCACGTTTCATTAGAATACGGCCAACATTTTAACTTAAACGGTTTCTCTTTTTCATGATCAGCTTTAGGAATTTGTAATAACTCCCCTTTATTTTTCAGTTGAAATTATTAGGGGTTTAAAATGTTTGATTTGCTAAAAAGCTTTGCACTATTTATGATCGTGTTTGTGCCGCTTGAAGTTGCTTTCCCCCGAGACAAAAAAAAACGGGTATTAAGACGGGCGTGGAAAACAGATTTACTTCACGCAACGCTCACCGCAATTTTTATTAATTTTCTGTCGATTATGGTCCTTTGGATCGGTTACGTCATCGTCAATTTTTTTCTTCCCGAATCCGTCAAGAGCATTATCGGCTCGCAACATATTGCACTTCAGCTGATAGAAATTGCAATTATCGCAGATATCGGCGCCTATTTCATGCACAGATTGTTTCATACAGTCCCGGCATTATGGAAATTTCATGCACTCCATCACAGTATTGAAGAAATGGATTGCCTCGCAGCGAATCGCGTCCATTTTGTTGATCAGGTTTTAACAAGAGCCACAACTTTTATTATCCCTGTAAGCATCGGTTTTTCACCTGCAGCGCTCGGGGCTTTCTTTTTATTTTATGGCTGGCATTCACGCTTGAAACACTCCAACGTCAATGTAAATTTCGGTGTTTTCAAGTGGTTACTTGTTTCTCCAACCTATCATCATTGGCATCACTCAAACGAGCCAGAAGCCCACGACAAAAATTTCGCCGCACAGCTGCCAATTCTTGATGTTATTTTTGGCACAGCAATTATGAGTGAAAATCAAGGTCCGAAAATCTATGGGACAGATGACGACATTCCTGAAGGATATGTTGATCAACTCGTTGCGCCTTTCCGTAGAACGGCCTCAAAAAAAGCCAGCCCTTAAAGCAAGCTCGACAGCCCAACCTGTTAGTCTCTTTTATATCCCCCTAAAGCACCTACACTGCAAATTGAATCGCCGAGGCGCTTTCAGTCTTTCTTTTTCGCATTTACTGCAGTCCAACCGGTTTTCACGAATCGGTGAAAATTCTCGCATTTTTGTGTTTTGCGATTGATCAGGAATTTATCTATTACTGTCTTCAGAGATTGATGAAGACCAGATGTCCTCTGAAAATTTCGACCTAGATTACGTATCCAGTTGTCCTTATCCCTCCCTCCCCTGACACGGATACGTTTTTTAAGGCCGCTGCAACACCCTCCCCCCCCCGAGTTGCAGCGGCCTTTTTTATTTTCAGATCAATCTACTCAAGCTAAATTAATCCAACCTAAAGCATAGGGATAAGTCATGTACGGGTATCGCTAAAGCCGACACCGCGACAAGCAAACTGCACAATATCTACCAAGGGAACTAAAGGCTTGCACGTGAAGAGTGAATCTAGAGCATTTTCATTTTTTATAGAGTCGCCTGGGATTCCCTTTTTCTTCA
>CAYZLR010000041.1:0-29742 GCA_964479275.1 uncultured Caulobacterales bacterium | reverse complement strand
AGAATCATAAGTCGCTGAAATCACTCAATTGTAATTTTGAATTGGGCTCTGAGAGCGATTTACATCAAGCGTTTTTGTTTCTTTGTCTGTGACTTCTGCTGCAGAGACAGTGTTTGGTAGCTCAAGGTTTGACATGGCCAGGGGCCGAACCTTAGTGACTAATTCAACTAGAAATTTTCCTGGCTCTTCATTGATAACTATATGCGCTGAATGTTCAAACGGAATATATGATTTATAGGGCGCAGAAAGGGTGCTAAACCACGGCTTTACAAGGCTTGTTGGAGTTTGCCAATCATGTTCGCCTTGAAACATAAAGATAGGTACGTCAAAGTTTGTGCCAAGATCTTTTCGTAGGTCACGCCCAAACAAATCTATCATTAATTTTTTTGTTGCTTCGCTTGTTTGTAAAATAGAAAATAATTTGGAGAGTTTGATTTCCGGAGACGTAATGAGATCATGCACGAAATTGCTATTCATCAATGCGTTTGAGTGTGATGCGTGCAATGATGTGCCGTATTTTGTTAACGGCATTTGAATTGCTGTGATAATTTCCAAAAAACTATCGATATCATCTTTTTCGGGCCATTGTACTGGGAGTTTTTCTAATGATTGCACTGTTTCTAAATCATTGACCCGTTTGGCTTCTTCGAGAAGTAATCTTTTGGTTTCCTCAAATCCTCCGAGCCAAGACAAGGCTTGGCCAACCCCTACATAGGCGTAAAGAAGTTCGGGATGTTTTTTGGCGACGCCCAGGCCCAGCATAGCGCCCCAACTATGCCCAACTAAAATAACTTTTTCAGTGTTTAGGCGCTGTTGCAGATAGCGAATGAGTTCAGCGCTATCTTCGACCATTGTCTCATATATCATGGTACTGAGGAGGCTGTCATCGATTTGCGTACGCCCTGCGCCACGTTGATCCCATTCGACAAGTGTAAAATGTTCGGTAAGCGGGCGTAGCATACGATGCGTTATGGGCGCGCTTGCTCCTCCTGGTCCGCCATGAAGGTCAAGTAATACCGGGTTATTTTTATCTCGGCCTCTGATGCGAATAAATTGTTGAATATCACCGATTTCAACAGTGCCGGCAAAATCTATTCCGTTTTCAGTCTCGAACCAATCGGCATCAGCATTGAGCTGTTTTTGTGTTTTAATGAGAAAAACGGAACCACCGATTGCGCCAATTGATAATAATAGAATTGGAAGCAGAATGATTTTTATAAAAAAACCTAAAATTTTCATCTTTAATACCCCTTATTAAGGAGCAATTTTGTACGCTATTTTGAAAAGATACAATAGGCTATGAAAAACCTCACATCAACTCACTGGCTGACTCAGATGATGATAAAGCATCTTTATTTAAGGTCAGCATCATTTTTTGAAGCTTTTCAAAAGCACGTACTTCTATTTGGCGAATACGTTCTCGTGAAACTCCATAATGTTTGGAGAGATCTTCTAAAGTTGCAGGCTGATCTTTTAAGCGTCTTTCACTGATAATATGTTGCTCTCGTTCATTTAACGAACTCATGGCTTCTGTGAGCAACTCCATGCGCATGTCATATTCATCTGTTTTTTCCAGATGAGCTTCAGCATTAACGGCATTGTCATCGACAAGCCAATCTTGCCATTCTCCGCCTTCTCCATCGTTGCGCATAGGGGAGTTGAGAGATGTTTCCGGGCCTGACATGCGTCGGTTCATGGACACAACTTCATCATTTGTCACGCCAAGTTTGGTGGCAATGTGCTCTACTTGGTCGGGATGCAGATCACCATCATCGACTGCATCAATCTGACTTTTCATTTTTCGCAAATTGAAAAAAAGTTTTTTCTGCGCCGCGGTCGTCCCAATTTTGACAAGGCTCCAGGAGCGTAAAACATACTCTTGAATAGAGGCGCGGATCCACCACATCGCATAAGTGGCCAGACGAAATCCCTTTTCAGGGTCGAATTTTCTTACCGCTTGCATCAAACCGACATTGCCCTCGGAAATGACTTCGCCAATGGGTAATCCATAACCGCGATATCCCATTGCAATTTTGGCTACTAAGCGGAGGTGACTGGTTACCATCTTTTTTGCTGCTGCAGGATCTTCATGCTCCAAAAACCGTTTTGCAAGCATGTATTCTTCATCTTTTTTGAGCATGGGAAATTTGCGGATTTCTGCAAGGTAGCGGCTCAAACTTCCCTCAGGACTCATCGCCGTCGGGAGAGGATCGCTATGCCCTGCAGCTTTGGTTAGTGCTTTACCCGTTTGCGTTGTCATCGCATTTTGTTCGTTATTGTCTGTCTCTGCCATCTTACTTTCTCGCGCCCGATTTTTTCTTGATATACTTATATAGGGCGCCATTTATGAATACCAAGAGATTCCTATCAATATCGTTAGAAACCGTTTGGATATGATTGATTTTATTAGGTGTTTTTTAACTCTTTTTGTTACCAAATTCTTAAAATCTATTTTCGATACTTCGTTTAGAAAGGTTATCTAGCGGTAAAAGTTATGTTTTTGAAAAACCAAAAATCTTCTAGGACGACTACCGTAGCGGTAATAACAAAAGCATACACGGATTTGGCCCTTGAAATTTCTCACCTGGAATTAAGTAATCATTTGACAGCAACACGCAACGCGATAAAAAAGCTTGCGGCGTGTGCAGGTGCTATAGGTTTATTGTTTTGCTCTAATATCAATCCTGCCATCGCTGATACCGCTTCATTTACAACCGAAGTTACGGGCAATCCTGGTGATGTTGGTGGATTTGCTGATGGGAGAGGCGTGCTGATTTCGCCTGGTGAAACAGTGAGCCTTTTGTTGAGTTCCCCATTTGCTCTGTTCGCGAATGATGGATTTACACCGATTAACAATAATGTATCGATTTTTGCCCTGAGCGATATCGGGAGCGCTTTAGTCGATATTAGTTTCGGCAGATATAATAATGGGAACCCGGACCTCATTCATACCCAGCGATTTAGCGCAGGATCAGGCGGTAACTCTGTGAACTTTGCGTTTTTAGCGTTTGTTGGCTGTGGTAATGTAGCTGGATGCGATTTTATACAATTTACCGGCGTTAATGCCTTTAATGGTTCCGGGGGCGTCCGATTAGATGCCATTACATTTTCAAATGTTGCTTTAGCATCGGTTACCGGCAGAGCCCCTGAACCACGGGTATGGGCACTGATGATTTTAGCATTTGTACTCATCAGTTGGAGAGCAAAGGCTACCCGCAGCAAAATTTTGCCGAAATATAAAGTGCCAGCCCTCAAGCTGTTGGACGATGCGACACCGGCTCCAGCGTAAATTGTTTTGTAAATTTAGCCCATGTGCTTCGCCTCTTTTTTGAAGGAATATGATTTAAAAGCATTTACAGATCAGTTGGCACCAGGTGATAGTAATCAAATGCATCAGCATAAACCTAAAAACCAATCACTTAACTCAGACTGAACGTGATTAACTCTAGAGACTCGCGAGTGTTTCCATAATCGTTCGAAAATCCTTGGGTGGGTTGGCTTCAAATCTTAAATGATCATTGGTAATGGGGTGAGCAAACCCGAGTACATGGGCGTGTAATGCTTGACGACGAAACCCCTTCAAAGCAAAGATCGCTTTGCGGGAAATGTCATCAATGGGTTTTAACCCCCCAAGCCCTGGCCCGCGGCCATAGACCGGATCACCAATCAAAGGGGCTCCAAGGTGGGCCATGTGGACACGGATCTGATGCGTGCGCCCCGTTTCTAATTGGCATTCTACTAGTGAGGCCAGAGCATCTCCAGCCAATTTTGCGCGCGTTGTAGCGTATCGAGTTAGGGTTTTGTAATGGGTAACCGCATGTCGGGCATCCGCTCTGGTTTCTTCCTCACCGATAACACTCATTTTTCGGCGATCATGTTTATTGCGTCCAATCAATGTCTCCAGAGTCCCAACGCCGGGGCGCAAAGCCCCGATCACGATGGCGTGGTAGACACGATCAATATCATGCTCAGAAAATAAAGCGGCCAGCCCCAAATGAGCTTCATCATGTTTGGCAACAACTAATAACCCTGAGGTATCTTTATCGAGTCGATGAACAATACCCGGTCTCGCAACGCCGCCGATCCCGGACAAGCTATCTCCGCAATGAGCAATCAGAGCATTCACTAAAGTCCCGTCATGATTGCCTGCCCCGGGATGAACAACTAAGCCCGCCGGTTTGTTAATGACGATGAGATGTTCATCCTCATAGACGATATCCAGCGCAATATGTTGAGGCTCGATTGAGGAGGTTGCCGCTTCCGGCACGTTCAAGCGATAGGTTTCATTCTCTCTAATTTTTGCGGCCCCATCCTTGAAAGGGGATCCATCACGCAACAATGCGCCTTCTTTAATGAGGGATTGAATCCGGGAACGGGTTAAGCCCTCAATTTGATCGGCAAGCCATTTATCCAGTCGCAATCCCTCGTCGTGTGATGTGACAGATGTGTCATATGTTTTTATTGAATTTGGCATAAGGAATAATCTAAAGCTCGAAGGACGCTATAACCGATGAGATAAGGGCTTAGCCATAGGATTGCTTTTTGCCAATGGTAGAATGTGCTAAAAACAAAAAAATCTAATTCGCAAGATATCGTCCGCGTCGTTTTTGAGGGCCATTCCTTGTAAGGCGCAAAAATTCGTAACCCGATCTACCTTTTTTGAGGCGGTGGCTATCTCCGCGATCACCCAGAATTTTGAAATGTTTTCTGAGGGAGTTTCCTATTAATTATGGCTTTTTTGACTGGCGCATAGTTTTGACGGATAATTTTTTCATTGATCGTTTAGAGCGAAGGAAAGCCATTATTGATTGTGTATGGGGGGGGGGAGGGGCACTTAATTCGAATTGGAAATTCGTTCTGGTCGGATGATATTTTCAGGTTAAAGATTAAAATCGCTAGAAAATTGATTGTGATCGGAAAATTTCTCCCAAATCTACAGTCATGTCGCGTCAGTTGCTAAGATGTATGGACAAGCTAATGTTAGGCGGTGAAAGTGAAGGCTAAAAAAGTATTTTGACTCAGATAATGTAAAAGACAAATTTTATCGCTATGACTCTGCAAATCTCTGTTCAACACTAAACATAAAGTTTAAAATTAAAGAAAAGGGGCCAAGCGATGAATTTTACGCAATTTGATTTTAGGCAACTATGCTTGTTGGTAAAGAGCTGCATTTGTGCATGCATTGGGATTGGAGTGATGGGGGCAACAGCGACGAGTGCTTTTGGGCGAGAGGTGCCAGAGCGTTCTGAAAAAGCGAAAAAGGCACTGTCAAAATATGAAGTCACTGGAGAGATGAAATCTTGCATGCCGTTGCGCCAGATAAAAACAATCTCAGCACTCGATGATTATCATTTCTTGGTTCGTTTAAGCGGTAATAAGTATTTTTTGAATGTTACTACAAATCGATGTTTCGGGGCGTCGCGTCCAAACACCAGATTACAATATATGTTATCGCAAAATCTTTTGTGTAGAAACGAGATTATTCGCATTGTCGACAATGGCAGCGGCTTTCAACGTGGATCATGTGGGTTAAGTGATTTTCAGGAATTGAGAGCCAAGCCAGTGGTAGAAAAAAGTATCAACTAAAAATGCGATATGGTTATCTGACATATTTAATATTGTCAGATTTTGTGATAGATATTGCACGATACATTTACGCGCATACTTACATGATGAGGTGCGTTTTTTTTACAATTTAAATCACCTTGTTAAGTATAATATTTTTTAATTCATAAAATAAGATATGTATAAAGAATAAAATATTTTTCATTTTGTTTTTGGGTCGTACGAGTTTCCTTTTTTCAAGTGCTTATATTGTAAATCGAACGTTAACAAAAAAATTAATAAATCCTAAATGCTACGTTAACGAGATTTTAGGTTAGCGCTGCTCAATATTACGTGAGTAACCCGTGAGTGCCAAAGGGGCTATATCAAACGGGATCGTAAATAGGGAAACGTAAATGTCTGCAGTATTTGAGATGCCAGTTGAAGAGACAAACAAAACTAAAATGGTTTTAACAGGTGAAGAGATGTATAGAGAAGGATTGAAAGCATCGACGGGCAATGATGAGGCGCCGTTTGATTTAATCGATGCTCATAAATGGTTTAATCTTGCCGCGATGCAAGGAAATCAGGAAGCACGGATTTATCGAGCTGAATTGTCAAATGAAATGACTGCCGAAGAAATCGCAGAAGCTCAACGTCGGGCTCGTGAATATCTTGCTTTACATAGACCAAAACAAAGCGCTTAAAATAACCATGTTTTGTTACCATTGTTTCTGTTAGAATGAAGCCTTAAGCATTTTGTGGGCTTGGCTAATGTCAGAAACAATGAACCAGAGGGAAGTTGCGTTGTCTGCAACTTCAATTCTACTTAGATCCACTCCAGGGTCTCAAGGAGTAGAAGCTTTGATGGTTCAACGAGGCACTCAATTGGGCTTTGCTGCTGGTGCAATTGTTTTTCCTGGTGGAAAAGTTGATCAAGCAGATTATAATATTACTGGTTCGAATTGTGCGTTTTTAAAAACAAAACCGACACCTCTCGGACCGTCTCACGCTGGGATTAGTGATGAGGAGATTTCGGTTACGAAACTGGCTGCAATTCGTGAGGTTTTTGAAGAAACTGGAATTTTGCTCGCAACTCGTAGCGGGGGAGGTATTCTCGACTCTTCTTATCCAGAGATTGAGGCTGAATATTGGGATTGGCGAAGTCGCATCCATGATGATGCGCAGCAATTTTTTGCTTTTTTAAATCATTTTGAATTAGTCCCGGATTTTGATGCTCTGTCATTATTTGCCCGTTGGCGGACGCCGCCCAATTTACATCGGCGATATGATACATTTTTCTACCTTGCAAAAATGCCTCAAGGTCAGAGAGAGTGTGTCGATGGTGAAGAATCCGTAGAGGCCCTTTGGGCAAGCCCAAATCGATTCATTGAAATGGGGAGAGCCGGAGAGCGCGTTGTTATTTTCCCCACACTCTGTATTCTTGCACTGCTTGGGCTGGATCATAGTTATGAAGACATATTTGCCCGTAGTCTCATCCGAAAAATGGATTGTATTGAACCGACCGTCATTACGCGGGGCGGTGAAGATTATTTATCTATTCCCAATGATTTAGGTTATCCGATAACGCGTGAAAAATTAGCACACATGGTGCGTGGATAAATTCATCTGCCTCCTATGGTTAGGAAATAGTCAAGGGGAGCCAGTTGTTGATGTAGATTGGCCGCTATTTTTGGCAAAATTTTGTGACTTTAGGCGTAAGCCATTGATTATATCACGCCTGATTTTAAAAGCCTCGAGGTCTTTTCCGTTCAATTTAACGCCTGTTGCGATCTTTAACCTTTGCGGATTGACGGCGCGACCTTTATGATGAACCTCATAATGAAGGTGGGGACCCGTGGAACGGCCAGTTGTGCCGACATAGCCAATAATATCGCCTTGGCGAACGCGGCGCCCCTTTTTAATCCCGCGCGCAAAACCTTTTAAATGTGCATAAGCTGTTTTGTAATTATTGGCGTGACGGATACGAACATAATTACCAAAAGAACCATATCGGTTGGCACGTTCAATAACACCGTTGCCTGTGGCTTTGATTGGTGTGCCCCGCCTTGCAGCAAAATCAACACCCTTGTGCGTTTTTCTATAACCTAAAATAGGATGACGCCTGGGGCCAAAACGTGAAGACAATCGAGCTCCGTCGATTGGCGTTTTCATTAAAAGGCGACGCGCACTCTCACCATTTTGCGTAAAATAATCAGTTCTAAGAGTTTTAGACTTCGGATCGTGAAGATAATAATCTTTCTTCCGTGTCTGCCCGCGCCATGCCAAGCTTGCAAATATTAAGTCACCTCCACCAATGATCTGACCTTTGTCATCATACCAAACTTCATAAATCGCTTCGAATTGATCATTTTGAAAAATATCTCGTTGAAAATCCACGTCAAAAGCGAAGACATTTGCAAGATCATCGACAATACTATCTGGTGCGCCTTGTTTTCTCATTGAGATATAGAGATTATCGTGGATGGTACCGCGAATGGTCGTGAGCCTTTTGCTTATTTTAATGGGTGAAGCGGTTGCCGTAAATGTATCGTTTTTGTTACGGCGTAGAGAAACGATCCTGTTTTTACTACCATTCTTGGCATCAGACATCTTTAAAGAGAGAAGATAGTTTGCTTCTTTTCGTCTGGGTTCAAGATGATCTTGAAACCAGGTCATATTTGGCTTTTCAACTGTCAGCAGGAACTCGGTTCCGGCCTGCAAGCTTCTGAGTTTGATGTGATTGGCAATTGCTGAGACAGCGGCGTTTCTATCTTCTCGCCTGACCTGCGCGCGCTTTAACATATCAACAAAATTTTCGCCGCGCTTTAACGTTATCTGTAGGTTAGTGGGCGCCTGTTTGACATCCCCGAAAGGAATTTGCGTATTAGCTTGGCGCTGATTGGTCTGTGTTGTTCCCGTGTATAAGGCGTCAGTCGCAAAGACTTTTGGGGGAAAATCCTGCTCGTCAGCATAGATAAATGGTTGCAGATTTATTGGATGGGTGGCTAAAGGATCTAGATGTGTGAATTGAAAATTCGTAGATTTTATCGCGCCTGCGCGTCGGGACGGTTTGAGCGTTGGCCAAAATTTAGGATCTTTATAAGTTTTTTCAGGCAACACAATTGCAACAGTTTTGGTTGATGGCTCATTTGATGTTGGTTGCGTGTTTGTTTGAAGATCGGTGGATTGATTGACTGGTTTCAGCCTTGGCAAAGGATGAGAGGTTTCCTCTTTCTTTCCTGGGCTATGAGATAATATGGGCCCATCAAAACTGGCTTTTGAGATTTTCTCTGTTTGCGCAAGGGCGGCCTCGGGGTCTTCAACCGAGACAGCGGTATGAGATAATCGGACACTCGCGAACAAGATGCTACCGCCGAAAAGCAAAATAGTTAGAAAGACAAAGATAGCGAGTGGGACGCGAGAATGAGGGGAGGGGGGGGGCTCTTCACGCATAGGAGCGTGCGTCATAGCAATATGATGGGGGGCTTTTTTCATTCTTACAAACGCAACCTGATTAGCTAGCCAGCTGTGAAGCGGAAAAATACTGGTTTAATCTCATCTTCATGTCAAAAACCCAATGCAAGAAAATCACCATTATTCTCATCTTTGGATGGAAACATCAACTTTTAGGCTTGGATTAGACATATTCCTTATCCACAAAAATAGTATAGTGATTTTAGCGAAATGATCGACCTAATATGATGTTTTTCTCCAATTCCTCATGACGCTCTGCCCAGGCATGCCGAATCGTCTGAAAAGGGCCTCAAGCCATTATTACAAATCTGTTTCAGTCTGAAACATGCAGGCTAAACTGCCTTCGATCTCATGACTGGCAAAACCAAACTAAAGAGAACCCTTATGACGAATGCCTCGATTGCCGATACTCCTCAAGATGAACTAGATCCCGTTGATTTATCGGCGCTATTATCGTCTCGGGTTTGTCATGACTTAATTAACCCGGTGGGTGCGATTTCTTCTGGTTTGTCAATGATCGATGACCCGAGCAGTGATGAAGCCATGAAAGAAATGGCAGACGATCTGGTAAGAGACGGGACAAAGAAAGCATTGGCATTGCTCAGTTATGCACGCCTTGCTTATGGTGCAGCAGGAGGACATGGAGCAGAAATTAAACTTGAAGATGCTCGCGATGTTCTGATTGGGCTTTATGACACTACCAAGGCAAATCTCGATTGGCAGATGCCGGATGAGATGATGCCAAAGAACAAAGTTAAAATTTTGCTTGTTCTGGCCTACGCCGCCTGTGAGGCGGTTCCGCGCGGGGGCGATGTGGTTGTTGCGCCCAGTGAGAAGGGCTTCGTGTTTACGATTACCGGTAAGCGGTTATTTCTTAACGATGAATTAATTGCCGCGCTGGACGGTGATAATACGGATCTAAAGCCAAAATTTACCCCAGCATATATTGCGGGCCTGCTGGCTAAGCAGAGCCTTGGGGCTGTGAATGCGCATATGAACGAAGATCACATCATTATGTCCGCTGAATTTGGAGAATGATCGATAGGGTTTTGCCACAGCATTAACCCTCGGCTAACCTGAAAGCTCTATCATCTTCTTCTGAGAATCCTAAATTTAAGGATCGTTTTACTCGGGATGAGATCAATGAAAACATGTCTGATTGTCGAAGATAATACTGGCATCCGCAAAATTATTGCAGATATTATTCGAGATTGCGGTCTTGATCCTATTGAAACGGCGAGTGCTGCTGAGGCTATAGGTTATTGTGCAACGGTTAAGCCTGATGTTGTGCTGTTAGACTGGGATCTGCCTGCGATGGCTGCTCTCGACTTTTTAGGGGGAGTGGGGGCTTTAACTGCGGATCTGCGCCCTGATATCGTACTCTGCGCGACAGAAAACGATGCTGAACAATTTAAGTTGGCGCAAGCCGCAGGCGCTCAATACCATCTTCTAAAACCTTTCGATAAAAAAATTATCGCTGGGAAATTAGCAGAAATTGGTTTGATTGAGAGTGACTCTGGCACCGAAAGTCACGTAGCATAATATGGGTTAAATATTCGATTGTTAGTGAATTCAATCGATTTTTTGCCATAATTTAGCGTAAAATCCTCACTCATCCCAATAAATTGTGTCAAAATGAGGCATTCAGCCCAAATTTGACACGATATTACCCCTTTCTCGGCACAACAGAGGGGCAATTCCGCCTTTTTTTCCCGTCATACATAATTCCATCAGCCCACTCCTTCCAAACTGAAGCCCTCGGTGAAGAAGACCTCTCTAAAGGAGATTATTTATGACAAATGGTAAAACAGTTCTCTTAAAGCGTGCAGCCCTAACTGCAGCAACCGGTGTTGCTGGCATGATTATGTTGGCGGTGACGCCGGCCAATGCACTCAGCCGTCCTGACCGTTGTGATTATGATCATGATCACCGCGCACATAACGCAAATTATTATGATTATTATAAAGCTGACAAATATTTCCGTGCTGGATCGTATAACGGCCCTGTAATTTCAGTGAGTTTTGGTAATAGACGTGGTTACGATAAGCGGGGCTATAATTCTCGCGGCTACAACCGTTATGGTTATGACCGATACGGATATAACAAATTTGGCTACAATAAGAACGGGTATAACAAGTTCGGATATAATGAGTATGGTTATAACAAGCGTGGTTATAACAAGCATGGTTACAATAAGCACGGTTATAACGAGTATGGCTACAATAAGCACGGTTATAACAAGCATGGTTATAATAAACATGGATATAATGAGCATGGCTATAACGAATATGGGTATAATGATCGTGGGTATGATCGCTATGGTCGCCAAAAGACAAAAGGGCGTAAACATAATGCGGGATACGGATATGGCGGTGCAAAACTTTTGAAAAAAGATGTGTACAGAACTAAATTCCACGCAAAAATTATTGCCAAAGAGCAATTGGTTTATAATAAGCGCGGTGCTTATAAACTCTGTAGCGTCACAGCTCGTGGACCGGAGAGCGGGTATGTACCCTACCGTCGGTTAAAGAAAATTTCTCGGAACTATTGTTCTTATGATGCAAAAATAACCATTAACGGAAGATAAAAAATCCGCCTAAAGATGACCATCCCCAATTTTTGGGGGTGGTTTTTGTTGTGGTGAAGCGTATAATGACTGTGCAACAATTATCGCAAGACAATGCAGCTATGAGCAAGCCAGCTGTTTAGGCAACACAAGTCGAGCTTTCGACCTTCATGTTCATAACTGGTTCAACTTTGCCAAACCGATCTTTTTCGAGTAATTGCCGCTCCAGCTCATTGTGAAAAAGCTTGCTATAGACCTCAAATATATGTTACAATTTTCCTTTAAGGGATTTGATTAAAACAACATTATGTTTAATCTTATAAGTATGCGTAACTTTAAAAACGTTTATACTTGGTGACGTTTACTTTTAATATCGGTTTGTTTTGGTTGTGTGCAAATCTAATCGAGCGTAAGATACATTTTTGTGTGCTCGACCGCGTAAGCCACACTTGAGGGGCTTACGCGCTTAGTTTTTGCGACCCGTGTGCAGTCTGTATTTGAGTATCACGCGCCAGCGTTTAAATTATTAATCAGAGTTTAAAAAATTAGTAATCAGAGTTTAAAGTAGTAACTAGCATTTAAAGTAGTAAGAAGCCTTTGATCCAGGCTTTGGGACCTAATTCAAAATTCTACTTTTGCTGTCTGCAAAAGGGTTTTTCTGCGCTGCCGGTTCTTATGCGCAATGTGTTCACTGCGGTGTGGGCACTGAGTTCCGAATTCTCGAAAAACCCAATTTTGAATCGGACACTTAGAAGATGGGGCGTTACTTTTCCATCAGGTTTTTATTTATTGCAGATAAGTAAGGAGACTGAATGATGAGTGGAATTAGATTATTGATAGGATTGCCAATTGCAGCGCTGATTACCACAGCATTATTTTTGATGATGAACGGATTTATCTCTAAAGAGGGGACAGTCAACGCGCAAAAAGATATTCAGAAAATTGTTATTAATGCGCCAACTGACACAAAGGTAGAGCCGATAAAGAAAATCAGCATTCTTCCCGAGGATCTACCTGATGCGCCGCCACCTGTGAACACTAAATCAACCCAAACAGGCAAAAAACCGATCTATCCCTCTCTCCCCCCTGACGTACCAAAAGGGCCTGGTGGTGACGGTATCATCGGGGTCGGTAATATTTTAACGCCGATTGTTCGTATAGAGCCTGTCTATCCCGAGCGATGTGCTCTTCGAGGAACTGAAGGGTCAGTATTGGTTGAATTTGATATCACCCCCGAAGGAGCTGTCATCAATCCTCGAATTCTTTCGACCGCAAATCGTTGTTTCAATAAAGCTGTTATCAATGCTGTAACAAGGTGGCGCTATTCCCCCACAGGAAGGCTCGTTCGGGGGCAAAAAACAACGCTTACATTTCGATTGGCTGAATAAGATTGCAGATGAAGAGACTGTAACTCTGCCGATATATAAATAATTGAACCGATCCTGATTGATGCCTATCAGGGTCGGTTTTTTGTATCTAGTGCGCATTGCAATTTTGAAAAGCAATGATGAGGCATATAAATCCACAGAATCGTTTCCCTTTTGGCTATTTCTGGTCATAATAGAGGTTATAGTTTTACAAGAGGGGCGGGGAGGTATCGAAGTCGGATTTTTAGTCTTCGATTTTCTCATCATCGTTGATGATACCGCGCCCATTTTTGTTTTTAGAACCATCTATCACGGGGAGTGCACCGCCACATGACCACACCGCCGCCTACCGAATTTTCTCATCGCCCTCCATCATCGAAATCACGTGAGGGCAGAGTTAAAAATCGAATATTGATTGCAGCGGGGTTATTAGGAGCGTTTTCCGTTGGGTTGTTTATGGGGCGTGTTTTGTTGTCGCCACCAGGGGGCGATGGTGCAGCGCCAATCTCTGAAGTGACGACGGGCTCACAAAATCAAACCGCTCAAGCGCCCCTTGTGGATGGAAAGCAAATTTATGATTTTCAAGAGCCTCGCGCTGCCGATGCGCCGCGAGCGTTGACGGCTGGGGGTGAGCCTGAAGGGTTTGCTTATAGACGCCTTATCCTGGAGACCTCTGATTTGTCGCCGCAGGCTTGTTTGCAATTTAGCGCCGACCTCGATGCTAGCGGGAATGTCAATTATGCAGATTACATTCGATTAAGCCCCGAGACAAAGCCCTCCGTATCCGTCAATGGTACATCGTTATGTTTGGGCGGGCTTGGATTTGACAAAGATTACCGGGCTGAAATTCGCGCAGGTCTCCCTGCCTTGGACGGTACTGTTTTAGAAAATGGCTCAACGGTCACCATTGCCTTTGGTGACAAGCCGGCTTTTGTTGGTTTCGCGGGTGAGGGCGTTATTCTGCCTCGTCTTGAGGCCGATGGTTTAGGCATTGAGACTGTTAATGTCGAAAAGGTCAAAATGACCGTGCGTCGTATTTCGGACCGCTCTCTTTTTAGAAATGCCATTGATAAAGGCGAGGCCACCGGAGAAGATGAATATCCTTATCTCTATGGCGACGTTGATGGGCGTGATGGCGGTGTTGTGATCTGGGAAGGAGAATTAGAAACCAAAGGGGATCGCAATAGTGTGCAGACAACGGTATTCCCATTGGGTGCGGCGTTAAAAGGACTGCAAGCCGGGGTTTATTTCCTGCAAATAGAAGATGCTGGTCCGGGCAAGACAAATGGGCGCAGAAAAGCCCAAAGCTGGCGCTGGGTGATGTATACGGATATGGCGCTGACAAGCTATCGCGGTTCTGATGGTATGGATGTTTTTGTACGTTCGATTGAAACGGCGAGGCCTATAACCGCCGTTGAAATGGTGCTGCTTGCTCAAAACAACGATATTCTGGCGAAAGCGTCTTCGAATGCAGACGGACGTGTCCGCTTTGATGGGGCCGTGATGCGCGGTAAAGGGGCATTGGCGCCAAAGATGGTCCTCGCTTATGGCAGTCAGGATGATTTTGCAGCCCTTGATTTAACCAGAGCGCCTCTTGACCTTAGCGAGAGAAATGTTGCTGGAAGAAGCGCCCCACCTTTGGTCGATGGTTTTCTATATTTGGATCGTGGAATTTATCGACCTGGCGAAACAGTCCACCTGACGGCGCTGCTTCGCGATGATGAAGGCCGTGCGATTGTTGATCGGGCAATGACACTGAAGACCTTTCGCCCGAACGGAACATTGGCAAATGAGCAGCGTATAAATGAAACTGAGATTGGTGGGTTTAATGTCGAGTATGAAGTGCCTAAATCTGCGGCGCGCGGATTATGGCGTTTTACATTGGAGGCTGATGGTGTCGAGGGAGTTGGGGAGAAAAGTTTTTCTGTTGAAGATTTTGTCCCTCAGCGGCTTGCTGTTGCGCTAAAGGCCGATGAGAAAAAACCGATTAGACAAGATGAGCGCCGGGAAATGACAATTGAGAGTCGTTTTCTCTATGGGGCACCAGCATCGGATCTCGCGGTTGAAGGGGAAGTTCGCTACCGCGTTGACCCAAATCCGTTTCCGACATTTAAAGGGTATCGATATGGACCTGCAAAAAATTCGGTCTCGGCCCGGTTTAAAAAATTACCAAATACGCAAACTGACGCAGACGGCCGTGCCAATTTATTTTTGAACGGTCGGGATGCACCTGAGGCGAATGGTACGCCTTTGCGTGCCGATATTGTTGTTGGCGTCGTTGAACCGGGCGGCCGGGTGGTGCGTGAGAGTGCGCGTATTCCGGTGCGTCACGATGCCCGTTATGTCGGGGTGAGATCGGAAGACAATAAATCCAGTTTCTCGAAAAAAGAAGATAGTGTTTTAGAAGCGATCATTCTTGACCGTGAAGGAAAGACGATTGCGGGAGAGTTGGAATGGCGGTTGGTGCGCGAAGACTATTGGTATGATTGGTATCGTGATGGCTCTCAATGGCGCTGGCGTCGCTCTTATCGCGATGTATTAATCGCTGAGGGGCGCACGCAATATGATGGGCTTGAACCGGCCAAAATTCGCAAGAAACTCGATTATGGCAGTTACCGTCTCGCTGTTTGGGAGGCTGGTTCCTCAAATAAAACCGAGCAAAGTTTTTATGTGGGGTGGCGTACATATGGTGCAGGTACGGATACTCCCGATCAGGCTGTCTTATCCTCAGAGCAAGAGAAAATTGTTCCGGGAACCAGAGCACGGTTGTTTTTAGCGCCGCCTTATGCCGGTGAAGCCACGATTGTTGTGGCGAGCGATAAAGTGCATTTGGTGAAACGCATGAAAGTTGAAGAAGGAGGCCGGGAAGTCATTATTGATACAGATCCGGCATGGGGTAATGGGTTTTATGTGATGGCAACCGTGGTCACGCCGCGTGATGCCGTCAAGCAACCAATTCCACGGCGAGCCATGGGTGTGCATTATGTAGCTTACGATATGGCTGAACGAACATTTGATGTCTCACTTGAGACCCCTGAGGTTTTGCGTCCGCGACAAAAATTGGCTCTCCCCGTTACGATTGCAGGGGCTGCTAAAGGAGAGGCGGTGCGATTGACAGTAGCAGCAGTTGACGAAGGAATTTTGCGGCTAACTAAATTTGATAGTCCGAACCCGGTTAAATATTTTTATGGTAAAAAGCGTTTAGGCTTATCGATTCACGATGATTACGGGCGGATATTAAATGCGAATTTAGGGGTTGCGACGCGTTTTGGTGGTGATCAGATTGGCGGGGAAGGTTTGAGTGTCGTGCCGACAAAATCGGTGGCGCTGTTTTCTGGTCCTGTTGCGGTGGGTGTTGATGGCAAAACCGTCGTCGAAATCGATGTCCCCGATTTTAATGGGGAATTGCGTTTGATGGCTGTTGCATGGTCAGCGGATAAGATGGGCCACGCGTCAAAACCATTGACGGTACGTGATCCGGTTCCCGCCGAAATCTCACTCTCCCGCTTTTTAGCGCCCGGTGACAAAGCAAATGCTACTCTACTCATCAATAATGTTGATGGCGTTGCCGGTGAATATACGGTCTCTGTAAGCGGCTCTGGTCCTATTGAAATGAATGAAGAAATAGTCATCGAACTGGCGAAGGGGGAAAAGCAAATTAAAGAGATACCTCTTACGGCAGGAAGTGTCGGCATTGGATTTGTGGCGTTGGGTGTTTCTGGACCGAATGAGTTTCAAGTTTCCCGCGCTTATCCTATCGAAGTGAGAACGCCATGGTTCCCCGTAAGCGAAACAGCCACACTGGTTCAAAAGCCGGGAGAGAAAATTGTTCTCAACGAAGCGTTACTTGCAGGGTATATACCGGGATCAGGAGAAGTGAACATCTCTTATTCACGACTTCAGGGGGTTGAACCTGGACCTTTGTTGGACTCGCTTTATCGATACCCTTATGGGTGTACGGAGCAGTTGACCAGCTCATCTTTTCCTTTGTTATTTGTTGATCGACTTGGCGGTGAGGTTGGCCGTGGCCCTGAATATGCGGTTCGCCCTCGTGTACAAGCTGCGATCAATAAACTTCTTGATCGTCAAGGGCCTGACGGTGCAATTGGCTTATGGCGGGTAGGGGATCGATATGGGAATGCGTGGCTTGGTCCTTATGTGACAGATTTTTTCCAGCGTGCCCGTGCTCAAGGTTATGGCGTCTCTGATCATGCCATGGATCTGTCTTACAATGCGTTGGAACAAATTGCCGATACAAAACGGTGGACAAATGTTGGATATATCCTGCGGGTAAATGCGCCCGGTAATCAAGACAATACTGAACGTTACCGGCTGCGCGCCGCCGCTTATGCCAATTTTGTATTGGCCAAAGCGGGCCGTGCTGATCTTTCTGATCTACGCTATTTCCATGATAGTCTGATGAGTAAAGTGAAAAATCCTCTCGCGAAAGCTCACATTGGTGCCGCATTAGCGATTTTTGGAGATAAGGCGCGTGCGGATAATGCTTTTCGAGAAGCGTTGAAAGCTAGCGATCATACTAATGATTGGAACTATTATCAAACACCGCTGCGTGATGCGGCTGGTATCGTTACTCTGATTTCTGAAGCAGGCTATAATCATCTCATAGAAGAGGCGACAGAAAATATGACCCGCCGTATGAAAGAGCCTCGGCGCATGCATACGCAGGAAAAAGCCCATATTTTAATGGCAACTCATGAATTGTTGAAAAATGCTGGCCCTGTAGAGGTGGCCTTAGATGGGCGTGCCCTCGAAGGATTGAATGCCTCGCCAAGCTTTACTTACACAACAGAAGACTTGAAGGCGGAGCGCCAATATGAAAACCGTTCGCAGGGGCCATTATTTGTGTCGATTACAAAAACGGGAGCGCCAAAAGTTACGCCGCCAGCATCAAGTAATGGGGTGATACTATCGAAAAGGATTGTGACCCGTGAAGGGCGGGCCGTTTCTTTGAGTAATGTCAAACAAAATGATCGCTTTATTATTGTGTTATCGGGCCGAACCAATGATAAACGCAATCATCCATTGATTATTGCTGATTTACTGCCTGCAGGTTTTGAAATCGAGACCATTTTGCGCCCCGGTTCTAAAGACTTTCCCTGGTTGGCAAAGTTGAGTTATCCAAGGGTCGCGGAGGCACGTGATGATCGTTTTGTGGCTGCAGTAGACATTCGTGATGGGAAGCGGTTCACTCTTGCTTATGAGGTTCGTGCGATCACACCGGGCCGTTTTACAATGCCGGGTGCTGTAGCGGAGGATATGTATCGTCCAGGAATATTTGCGAGAACAACGGCGCAAAATTTATCGGTTGCCTCAATCAATTAAAAAAGGGAATACTAAACTCTGAATTAAGCCTATGAAGCATTTCAAGCTTATATCTGGTGTGCGTAAATGGCACTTTTGCTTAATCGCGTTAGTGATTTTTGCGCTCTTGGCGGTGCTGGACTTTGCGTTTCCTCCCCCATTGAAGAGGGGCGAAAATTTTAGCCCCCTCATCACCGATAAAAGGGGATATTGGGTGCATGCCTTTACGAACGACAAGGGAAACTGGCGATTTAAAGCTAGTTTGGATGATATTGAGCCAGAATTTATCGAACGGCTTTTGTTGATTGAAGATAAAAGGTTTTATAATCATCAGGGTATTGATCTTGTGGCGGTTATGCGTGCACTGAAAAGCGCATTTCAATCTGGCAAAATTGTATCCGGGGCTTCTACGATTACTATGCAAACCGCTCGTCTTTTAGAGCCAAGACCGCGCAATATTGGCTCTAAAATTATTGAAATGCTTCATGCTTTGCAGATCGAACGGCGCCTTTCCAAGAATGAAATTTTGACCCTCTATCTCACTATGGCGCCCTATGGGAGTAATATTGAGGGAATACGCGCGGCGAGCCTGACATGGTTTGATAAAGAACCGGCACACTTAACACCTGCTGAGCAAGCTCTTTTAATCGCGCTGCCACAAGCGCCCGAAGCCCGTCGCCCAGATCGACGGACAAAAACGGCTTTGCAGGCGCGCGCAAAGATTATCAATAAATTTATCAGCTTAGGGACACTCTCACCGAATAGAGGAGAGGAAGCCTTGAAGGCAAGACTGCCGCAGAAAAAGCAGGCTTTTACAAATTATGCTTGGCATTTATCTTACGCACTAGCGCGTGATGAGAAATTAAACCGCGCCTCAAACAAAGGAGTCATCAAATCAAGCCTTGATCTTGGATTACAGCAAGCATCAGAAAAGCTTGTGTCTGACTACATCGCTACGTTGAATTCGTCTGAGGTAACTAAGCAGAGTCGCAAAAATGACCCTAGTGTTTTCTTGTTGGAAGATGCTCATACAACTGCATCAATGATGATTATTGATCATCATACCCAAGAAATTCGAACACTGGTGGGGTCTTCAAGTCGTGATGTACGGGGCGGGTGGATTGACTTAACCAAGGCATTGCGATCTCCAGGCTCCACCTTAAAGCCATTCATTTATGGTTTGGCCTTTGAAGACGGCATTTTAACGGCCAATACTGTTATACAAGATATGCCAAGGCGTTTTGGCGATTATAGCCCTGAAAATTTTGACCGTAGTTTCCGTGGTGAAGTGCGCATTCGGGATGCTTTGCAACATTCTCTCAATATTCCTGCGGTGGCCGCTCTCGATGCTGTTGGTGCAGCGCGATTTTCTGCTGCTGTGTCGATGGCTGGCGCAGATTTGAAAACTAGAACGAGCGCAGATCAAAAACCGGGTTTAGCTTTAGCGCTCGGCGGTGCGGGGATTCGCATGCGTGATCTAGCGCGTCTTTATGGGGCATTAGCAACGGATGGCTATGTGCACCCGTTAAAGGCTCAGCCCTTAGCCTCTATGCAGGACAAGGCGCCAGAGGGGTATCAGTTTTTCTCGCGTCAAACTGCCCAAAAAATAGCCAATATTTTATATGAAGTTCCCTCTCTTAAAGGGCGGGTACCGGCCAAATTGGCAAAAAACGCACCTCGCATCGCTTTTAAAACTGGCACTTCCTATGGATTTCGCGATGCTTGGGCGGCTGGATTTAATGATCACTATACGGTTATTGTCTGGATTGGACGGGCAGACGGAGCGCCGCGTCCAGGCGCAACAGGGCGCAGCGTAGCAGCGCCGCTTTTATTTTCTGTTTTTGATATGATTGAACAAACCTCTTTTTCCGAAGAGGATAGAGTAGAAAATAATAAAGATCACGACAGTTTTGAAGACCCGGTGTTGGCAAAAATCACCGTGCAAGAGCATCAGAGAAAATCACCACGAAAGTCTCCAACAATCATTTTTCCCCGTGATGGAGTGGAGATTTTCATCGGGCCACAGACCCAAAAACGCGGCATTGCACTGAGTGCACGGGGCGCAGATGGACACTCAAACTGGTATGTTGATGGCAGAAAAATAATGCCCGATCCTATCGGTGCGCGTCATCTTTGGTATCCCGAAAAAGAAGGGTTTTATAATATATCAGTCATTGATGAAGGCGGACAATCTGCCAGCGTTAATGTTAGAGTACGTGATGATTTATAATGGTCCACACTTTTAATCGCCGTGAGTGTATATCTGGTTTAATTGTTTCAGTGATGGCAATTCCCATATGGCCATCACGGTCATCCGATATGGGCTTTACGGCTTTAAGTGGTCATCGAATTGGGCACGGTGATAAACGCTACAAGATTGCTGATCTGAAGAGTCCAGATCAAAATGCTTTGCTAAAAAAGGCAAGAACGCATGCGGAGCAATCGAAAAATATGTTACAAGATCTTTTACTCCGGGAAAATTGTAAGATCGAGATTACCGGTGGGCAGGATCGCTGGGGCGAGATACCTGTCAGGCTTCGATCTGTAAAACGATTACCGGATAATAGCTTTTCACAAAGCCCGCAATATTTGGAACGCTCCTTAATTTTTGAGGGGGCATGCCGTGTTTTTCCAGAAGGAGACGATATTGCAAAAATTGAAAATTTCCTATCATGGGAAAATGAGGCGCGAATCGCGAAAAGCGGACTTTGGTCGCAACCATGGTATCGCGTGCGCAATGCGAATAAGGTTGAAGATACCCATGATTGTGTTGGCAGTATGCAACTGGTTGAGGGGATCGTGCAAAAAGTGGGTCGATCAAGCGGGCGTTGGTTTTTAAATTTTGGCGACAATTACCGAGACGATGTCACCATTACAATTGCACCGCGATATGCGAGGGCATGGCAAAAAGAAGGATTTTCATTTGAAAATCTTGAGGGGAGCAAAGTGCGGGCTCGGGGATTCATTGAGTGGGTCAATGGCCCATCAATCACTCTTTACCATCGTAAGTCATTGGAAATTCTGGATTGAATTAAGGGGTAAAAAAACGGGCGGGACTTATTAGTCACCGCCCGGCTCAACCTGCAATAGGAGAACAGGGAGCTTTATAGCTTATGGGATTTTTATCCTTAGAGAGTGATTTAACTCTTGGCCCAATTATCAATCCCGTGGGAGCGAATTTTGTTTGTCGCTAAGTTGATGCCGTCAATGATGCCGGCAAAATGAGACACTGCATCCGCATCACATTGCGTAAGATCAGCGCCAATCGCAGAATAAAGAGACTCGATATCAGTATCATGAGCATAAAGAAACTGAGCCAAAATAACGCGCATTTGACTAGGTGATTTTTTTTGATCGGCCATAACTAAAACCCCATTAAGATTAACATTCTTCCTAGAATGGTTAATTTACTATTACAAATTTAACTGCGTAGTGCGTAAAAGAATTAACACTACAGTAACCATTTAGGAGATAGCAAAATTTAGTCCAGTTCCAAAAAAAATCTTCGTTCTCTTTCAAATTGTGCGTTTTGGCGATGTCGCAGCGCCGATTTTATAGAGAGCCAAATCGCACCTGTTTGAAAAGGAAAATGCCTCTAAAATGTTGATTTTGTGCATTTATTTGCATCAATGCGGGGGCGTATTCCTCAAAAACAATTTAGCCAGTAGGCTGGAAAATCTTATGGCTTGTGATCGGGGGCAATTTTTTTCTCGGCCAAACTGCGATGTGTCATAAATCGTTTGTTGATCTTATATAAACCGATATTTGTCTCTACCCGCATAAATTGTTTCATCTCGGGGCACCGTTTCCACTGACGTGTCTCAAGGTGATTGTTAAGATTGATGAGAGGCATATTTAACATTTATGGTAAAATTCCCAATCCTTGCCATTTTATATCTCGCTAGTATCGATATCTTGTGTGCTCTCTTTTGGTGAACTCGATCCTGAGCGTTTGAAGTTATGATGAGTATCGATCGCCCCTATTAATTTTTTTGGATTTGGAGTGGGCCGAAAAACTCACAGACTTTTGTGAGGGTCTCAATTGGTAGTTTTCCCCAAACCTTAGTTGGACCCGTCCTTGCGAATGGTCTTGGCCCGCATAGACTTGACATTTTTATTTTATGCGCGTTTGTCTCAAGTTCTTATTTTTGGAGATTTGATTATGTCAGTTAATATCGCATTGGTAGGGGCTACAGGTAATGTAGGTCAAGAAATGCTAACAATCTTGGCGGAGCGCTTGTTTCCCGTTGATACAGTGTATGCGATCGCATCGCGGGCGTCACTGGGCCGGGAAATCTCTTTTGGCGATAAGACACTAAAATGTGTTGATCTGGAGACTTTTGATTTTTCTAAGGTTGATATTGCTCTTTTTGCAGCAGGGGGAACAATTGCAAAAGATTATGCACCCAAAGCCGCAGCGGCAGGGGCCATTGTTATTGATAACTCTTCTCATTTTAGAATGGACCCGGACGTCCCTTTGATTGTTCCGGAAGTTAATGCCGATGCGGTCGCGGGTTATACTAAGAAAAATATTATTGCCAATCCTAATTGTTCTACGGCGCAACTTGTCGTGGCTTTAAAGCCATTGCATGACGCCGCGAATATTAAACGCGTGGTTGTCTCAACTTATCAATCAACCTCAGGTGCCGGTAAGGCGGCGATGGATGAGTTGTTTAATCAAACCAAAGATATTTATGTCAATGACGCCCCAACGCCAGAAAACTTTACAAAACAAATTGCCTTTAATGTTATTCCCCATATCGATGTATTTATGGAAGACGGTTTTACCAAAGAAGAATGGAAAATGACCGCTGAGACAAAAAAAATTCTCGATAAAAAAATAAAACTAACGGCTACATGCGTTCGGGTTCCGGTTTTTGTGGGACATGCTGAAGCCATTAATATCGAGTTTGAAAACCCTATTTCTGATGATGAGGCACGTGATATCATGCGTGCGGCGCCGGGACTTTTGGTGGTCGATAAACGTGAGGATGGGGGGTATGTCACGCCTATTGAATGTGTGGGTGAGTTTGCTACTTTTGTAAGTCGGATTAGAGTTGATCCAACCGTAGACAATGGCCTCACACTTTGGTGTGTGTCAGATAATTTACGCAAAGGCGCCGCCTTGAACGCAGTACAAATCGCAGAAACTCTTTTGAATAGAGGGTATTTGGAAAAAGCAGCATGAGTGCGTCCTTACAAGGGCCGTTATCGCACTCAAATTCCAGCGACGTGCGCGATGGGTTGATATACTCGTTCATTGCTTATGCGCTCTGGGGGATGATGCCTTTATATTTAAAACAGGTAGAAAGCGTCCCGCCATTTGAAATTGTAATGCACCGCATAGTCTGGTCCGTTGTGTTTGGGGCAGTCTTGATAGGTTTCCGCCGGCAATGGCGCGATGTTCGTAAAGCGCTGACTACCCGAAAAACCCTTTTCGTTCTCTCGATTGCTGCAATCTTAATTGCTTTGAATTGGCTAATTTATGTCTGGGCTGTTGTTGATGCGCGCGTATTGGAGGCGAGCCTGGGTTATTTTATTAATCCCTTAATGTATGTTGCAGCCGGTGTTTTCATTTTTAAAGAAAAACTACGCCGCCTACAAATGATTGCAATTATTGTGGCGCTTTTGGGTGTTATTGTTTTGACGATAGGGGTTGGAAAGTTTCCTTGGGTTGCAATCGTTTTGGCCCTATTATTTACCGGTTATGGGTATATTCGCAAAACCACGCCTGTGAAAGCCATGCCAGGATTGTTTGTTGAAACTCTCGTTATATCGCCTTTTGCTCTCTTGTACCTGTTATATATTTGGCAGCAAGGAGCGATGGTGTTTGGCACGGGTGATGTTTCAATGGATCTCTTATTGATGCTCGCGGGGCCAGTAACGATCATGCCTTTAATGTTGTTTTCATTTTCAGCGCGACGTTTAACGATGACCACTCTCGGAATTATGCAATATTTGGGGCCAACGCTACAATTCTTGTTTGCAATTTATTTCGGAGAGCTTTTTACCATTTATCACGCGATATGTTTTGTTTTGATCTGGACCGCGTTGGCAATATTTACTTGGGATTCGTTGGGGGAGCTAAAACGTCAAAAATAAAAAAGGAAAATGGAGGCTCCGCAATAGGGTTTGGACTTCTATCAAGTGACCTTTGGAAGCAAACGATATTGCAGTCTTTAGCGTTTTCTGGTGTATTCTTAAATTTATACGAACGTTACAAATGGATACCGGCAAGCATACACCGGATAGAACCGCCAGAATGTTCGATAGTAGGAACGTTGATCGGGAGGAGGCGGGCACTTTTTTCTATAATTTTAATCTGGCTAGAGTTTAGGGCATTAAATGCCGTTTGTGATAAAGCCAACACTTTGCCCTGATCGGTTTGCAATTCCAATGTGTTGCCAGCGAATTTAGCAATTTGTTCTGGTGAGAGAGCGATAAAATCGCGCCCGCATTCGGCAAGTCTTTTTTCAACTTGTTTCCTTTGTTGTGAGTCGTTAATAAGACTGAGCCCAATAAGAGCAAAATCAGTTGCAATGCCCATGATGACATTAGTATGATAAACAGGAATACCATGGGGATCGTGCGCATCAAAAAGAATGCCCTCATACTGAAAATCTGTACACCATTGATAAAAAAGAGATTCATGCGCTCGTGGTGATTTGACGCAAAAGGCAATTTTCTGTTGATGATCGAGAACTAACGCCCCGGTCCCCTCTAAATAAATACCGTCCAATTCTTGCGCAGAATAATCAATCAATTTTGAACCTGGATAGCGAGATAAAAGCGTATCGATGATATCTTTTCGCCTCTCAGGCCGTCTTGAAGGGTGGCACATTGGATAGACTATAATTTTACCGTCACTATGGGTTGAAAACCAATTATTGGGAAATACGCTGTCGGGTGTTTTTGTGTCCTCATCTTCAAATAAAATCACTTCGACACCGGCGGCGCTCAAGGTCTCGGCGGCAGTGCTCACTTCTTCATAGGCTTGCCTTTTGAAATTATTATTGCCCATCAACGGCTTTTGAAATGCGTTGTCGTGTTCGGTTTCGCTATTGGTCTCAAAGTGATGGGGGCGCACCATCAAAACGGTTTTAGGAGCTTGAGAGTGTGTCATCATCGTTTATCCGATAGGCTAAGAACAATAGATAATGCGCGCGATAATTTTGACAACACCTGTTTTTTTATCGCGCGGTTGCTCATTGTAGAACCAATAAGCCCTCTCTTGCAAGATTAAACCTCTTGACTTCGACAGGCGTGAGAGGTCTTTGTGGGGGATGGTTATTCGTGTTGATAGCGAGGCCGTAAAAATTTTTAAAACCAACGATGCGCGAACCTCGAATCAGGTGTTCGTGCTTTTTTCTATGGGTGCATAATTGATGACGAACACAGGTGGGATTTCTGCTAGCTCTAAGATGGTATCTGGAACACAGCATATTGGAAACCGGGAAGCGTGGACGCATCCGGGATTTCTATCGGTTTTTGATGCGCCAGATGGTGTTGATGCAATGGCGGTGGCTGATGCGGCTCGGGTGCGCGCTGAAGCCGGGTTTGGTCTTGTGGTGCATATTGCCAGAGATGCGGCACGTGCGGCAGCGATGATCGAAGCGCTGAAATTCTTTGCTCCAGAAATTCCTGTTCTCGAATTTCCGGCTTGGGATTGTTTGCCATATGATCGGATTTCGCCATCATCAGCAGTTTCGTCCCGGCGCATGGCGGCGCTGGCCATGATGGCAAATTATAATGCAGCGCAAGGGGCATTTATTATTGTCATGTCTGTGAATGCCGTTTTGCAACGCACGCCCCCGATTGATGTTATTAGCGGGGCCTCGTTTCGGGCAAAACCTGGCGAAGATATTTCGATGACGAAGCTAACGAATTATCTCTCGGCAAATGGTTACAGCCGTTCCAGTACAGTGCGAGAAGTCGGTGAATTTGCTGTTCGCGGTGGGTTAATTGATATTTTTCCTCCTGACACAGAAGAACCTTTGCGCCTGGATTTTTTTGGGGAAAGTCTGGAGAGTATTCGTAGCTTCGATGCGGCTACGCAGCGCACCACCCGGCAACTGCATGCATTGGATTTAGGCGCTGCGAGTGAAGTTTTAATCACCGATGAGGTCATTCAGCGGTTTCGACAAAATTATATTGCAACGTTTGGGCCTGCAGGTGATGATCCTGTTTATGAAGCGGTAAGCGCTGGGCGCATACATGCTGGCATGGAACATTGGTTGCCGCTCTTTTTTGATCGCGTCGATACCGTGTTTGATTTTTTTGAAAAGGGTGAACATCGTGCCTTGGTACTTACAGAATATCTATGTGAGCAAGCGATCGAAGAACGTTTATCGAGTATTCAGGATTATTATGCAGCACGTCAGGACGACTTAGAGAGTGGCGATCTCATTGCGTCTAAAAAGCCGCGTGATAAAGAGAATGCATTTGCGGCGCCTTCCTATCGCCCCCTTGAACCAGAAAGGCTCTATCTCACGCATGAAGAATGGCGTGCAAGATTGCAAACAACGGATCTGCGAGAACTCTCTCCGTTCTCTTCGCCCGATCAAAAGCGCGCTTTCTCGCTTGGGGGGCGCGTCGGGCGAAGTTTTGCAGCCGAGCGAGGTGCAGAAAAACTCAATGTTTTTGATGCTGTAAAAGACCATATCCAAAGTCTGCAGCGCTCTCAGAAAAAACCGGTATTGGCGTGCTGGAGTGAGGGCTCAGCGGATAGAATGCGTTCGGTTTTGGCCGATCACGGGATTGAACATATTGCCCATTTTGATGAGGTGAGTGGTTTAAAGCCTGGCGATTATAAACCGTGCACAGTTATTCTTGGTTTAGAAAACGGATTTGAAACACCTGATTTTGCTTTTATTTCTGAGCAAGATATTTTAGGCGACCGCTTGGTGCGTAAAGTGCGTCGCAAGCGGGCAGACAATTTTTTAACCGAGGCCTCTTCTCTATCGGTGGGCGATCTGGTGGTGCATGTCGAGCACGGTATTGGTCGATATGACGGGTTGGAGACGCTGCAGGTGCAAAACGCACCCCATGATTGTTTGTTATTGGTTTATGCAGGCGGCGACAAATTATACCTACCGGTTGAAAATATTGATCTTCTTTCGCGCTACGGATCAGACACCGGGGAAGGGCACAGCGAAAACAGGCTGGATAAATTAGGCGGCGCAGCCTGGCAGGGGCGCAAAGCCAAAATGAAAGAGCGCATCCGCATGATGGCGGAGCAATTAATAAAAATTGCGGCCCAACGGATGTTGCGCAAAGTGGATGAAATTGTTGCCCCTGAAGGGGCGTATGATGAGTTTTGTGCGCGCTTTCCTTATGCGGAAACAGAAGATCAACTCAATGCGATCGAGGCGGTGATGGAGGATCTCGCCAAAGGGACGCCGATGGATCGGTTGGTGTGCGGGGATGTTGGTTTTGGTAAAACGGAAGTGGCCTTGCGCGCGGCTTTTATCGCCGCGCTTTCCGGGCGTCAAGTGGCGGTGATTGCGCCAACCACTTTGTTGGTACGCCAACATTATAAAAATTTCACTGAGCGGTTTAAAGGCTTCCCGGTAAAAATTGGGCAATTGTCGCGGATGGTGAGTGCAAAGAGCGCAAGTCAAACCCGCGCGGGTATGGAGGAGGGAACCGTTGATATTGTTGTTGGTACGCATGCTCTGCTTTCCAAATCTACAAAATTTCGCGACCTTGGATTGATGATCGTTGATGAAGAACAACATTTTGGTGTTAAGCATAAGGAGCGGTTAAAAGAGTTTCGCGCAGACACCCATGTTTTGACCTTAACCGCAACGCCAATCCCGCGGACATTACAATTGGCGATGACGGGCATTCGTGATTTATCCTTGATTGCTACGCCGCCGGTGGACCGCCTGGCGGTGCGCACCAGTGTCGGGCCGTTTGATCCGATGGTGGCGCGCGAGACGATCTTGCGCGAGCACTATCGCGGGGGTCAGAGTTTTTATGTGGTGCCTCGTATTGCCGATTTGCGCGATGTTACCGAGTTTTTGGAAACCCATGTCCCGGAAGTGAAATTTAAAACCGCCAATGGCCAAATGGCAGCGGGTGAATTGGAAGATATTATGACGGCCTTTTATGAAGGCCAGTTTGATGTTCTGGTCGCCACCACGATCATTGAATCGGGGCTGGATATTCCGGCAGCGAATACTTTGTTGGTGCATAAAGCGGATATGTTTGGCCTCTCGCAGCTTTATCAAATTCGTGGGCGGGTGGGGCGCTCCAAGCAACGCGCCTTTGCGTACTTAACGGTTCCGGCACGCAAAAAACTCACTCCCGGTGCGCAGCGAAGATTAAAGGTTATGCAATCACTCGATACATTGGGGGCCGGATTTACCTTGGCTTCTCATGACCTGGATATTCGCGGCGCCGGTAATCTTCTGGGGGAGGAGCAATCGGGCCATGTCAAAGAGGTTGGTGTTGAATTATATCAGCATATGCTGGAAGAAGCGGTTGCAGAGTTAAAAGATGGCGGCGGCGATGTTGAAGAAAGTTGGTCGCCGCAAATTAATATCGGTACGGCGGTTTTAATTCCCGATCATTATGTCACTGACCTTGATGTGCGCATGGCACTTTATCGCCGATTAGGTGATTTGACCGAGCAGGAAGAAATTGATGGTTTCGCCGCGGAGTTGATTGATCGTTTTGGCCCGCTCCCCTCGGAGGTCAATTATCTGATGGATATCGTCGCGATTAAAGGGCTATGCCGCAAAGCGGGTATTGCCAAAATTGATGCAGGGCCAAAGGGC
Source organism: uncultured Caulobacterales bacterium (assembly GCA_964479275.1). Lineage (GTDB taxonomy): Bacteria > Pseudomonadota > Alphaproteobacteria > Caulobacterales > Parvularculaceae > CALLPQ01. The sequence goes on along the minus strand of CAYZLR010000041.1, from coordinate 685 downwards.
GCGGTGGTGACCCTGCGCAATAATGAGTTTAGCAATCCAGCCGGTCTTGTTGAGTTTATCGCCACCTCGATTCATGATGTGAAATTGCGTCCTGATCAAAAAATCGTCTTCAAACAGGAATGGAAAGACGAGCGCGCGCGCTTAAAAGGCTGCCGGCGGGTATTGGGGCTTTTGCTCGATATCGCCAAAGGGTAATGTATAAATTGGGATGTTTTATGTGTTTCACGTGAAACATGAATATTACTTTGCTTTGTTCCCAATCTTTAAAATAACACTGCACATTGTTGTTTGAATAGACTATAGTAGACATGATACCTTCGGGGATAAAAAGATTGGGAATTCATGGCGCAGATTAAATCTGTTGAAGATTTAAGGGGCTGGCTCCAGGGCAAGTCAAAAGAGGTTTGTGTCTCAATCGCGGTGCGAGCAGCATTACGCGTCGTTCCGTTTTATGATGATTTTTATCGGTTGAAAGACGATGAGCTTGTGGACCAGCTGATATGGGCCAGTTTTCATGCCACCGCGATTTCGTGGACAAGCGCGGCGGGGTATAATCGTAGCGTCGGTGCCTTCGCCTCCGCCCGCGCCGCCTCCGCCCGCGCCGCCTCCGCCTCCGCCTCCGCCTCCGCCTCCGCCTTCGCCTCTGCCTCTGCCTCTGCCTCTGCCTCTGCCTCTGCCTCCGCCT